>JAJUIC010000023.1 GCA_029265595.1 Flavobacteriaceae bacterium | reverse complement strand
GGTCAAACTGGCAGTCAACCGTGCACGAGCTACCGGGGTACCCGCCGTTTTCTGGCTGGATGAAAATCGGGCTCATGATGCCGAGATCATTAAGAAAGTCAATGAGTATCTGAAAGAACATAATACTCAGGACCTGATCATTAAGATATTGGCTCCTAAAGAAGCAACGCTCTATACCCTGGAGCGGGTTAAAGCTGGACAGGACACTATATCTGTAACGGGAAATGTGCTGAGGGATTACCTAACGGACCTCTTTCCTATTCTGGAACTGGGCACCAGTGCAAAAATGTTGTCGATCGTACCCCTGATGCAAGGAGGTGGCTTATTTGAAACCGGTGCAGGAGGATCAGCTCCAAAACACGTGGATCAGTTCATAAAGGAAAACCACCTTCGATGGGATTCTCTCGGGGAATTCTTAGCCTTGTCCGTTTCTCTGGAGCATCTTGGAGAAAAGTATGACAATAAGAAGGCCCTTGTTCTAAGCAATGCTTTAGACAAAGCCACGGAGAAATTTCTGGAAAATGACAAATCCCCCTCCAGAAAGGTAAAGGAATTGGATAACAGAGGCAGCCATTTTTACCTTGCTCTTTATTGGGCGCAAGCGTTGGCATCACAGGATGAAGACCAGGAATTGAAGTCTTATTTTTCCGAGATGGCACGGGACCTGGAGAACAACCATGATAAAATTCTGGAAGAGCTCAATGGAGCCCAGGGAGTCGAAGTAGATCTGAAAGGATATTACAAACCAGAAGAAGCGGTGGTAAGCAAGGCCATGCGGCCCAGCCCGACCTTGAACGCCATTATTAAATAAACCCCTCTATCCCAATTATCACAAGCCGTTTAGTCTCAGATTAAACGGCTTTTCTTTTTTCGCCTATGTCCTATAAAGACCACCTCGGTTGAACGGTCATAGTATAAATTTAATTTATACTTTTGTATCAAATCTTCAATTCAACCTATGACCATTACGCAATTACGTTATGTACTGGCAGTAGCCGAACATAAAAATTTCACCAAGGCCGCTGAGAAAGTCTTTGTTACGCAGCCCACCTTGAGCATGCAGATTCAGAAGCTAGAAGAAGAACTGGATGTGCAGATATTTGACAGAACTAAAAAGCCTATTGAACTCACCGATACTGGAAAGCTTATCGTAGAACAAGCCCGTAATATTGTTGTGGAAAGTGATCGCATTCAGGATATTGTGGATCAGCAAAAGGGATATATAGGAGGGTTATTTCGTCTTGCGATTATTCCTACTGTAATGCCCACGCTACTTCCCATGTTTTTGAAACTCTTCACAAACAAGTATCCTAAGGTAAAACTAAAAATTGAAGAGCTTCATACGGAGGCCATGATAGAAAAACTTCAGGAGGGGCATCTCGATGCCGGAATCGCAGCCACCCCCCTGGGCCAGCCAGAAGTGATTGAACGTCCGCTGTATTATGAACCTTTTGTTGGATACATTCCGTATGATCACCGACTCAGTAAAAAGGAATTAATCGACCCCGGTGATCTGGATCTGGATGATTTGCTGCTGCTGGAAGACGGTCATTGTTTCAAAGAAGGTGTCCTGAATATCTGTAAAGCCAGGCGCGGGAATGAAACCGAACAATTTCAACTGGAAAGTGGAAGCTTTGAGACGCTTACTAAACTTGCCAACGAAGGCCTGGGAATGACTTTGCTCCCCTATTTACATACTTTGGAAATTAAGGAGTCTGAACAGGATCATTTACGAATGTTCACGGAACCCGTTCCTGCCAGGGAAGTGAGCCTAATTTTCAATAAAAGTGAATTAAAAATGCAGATTATTAACGCCTTACACAGTACCATCAGTGGAGCGGTGCGCGGGGCCATTGCATTTCAGAATGTAAAAATAATAAGTCCTCTGACTCCTAAAAAGCAGCGAGCATAAAGGACGTGCCCGTGTTTCTTAGAGTTTAAAATTTCTATCACCCGGTATTATTGGCACCGGGTGACAGAAAAACTACTTTAGCAGTATTAGGTTTTTAAATGAATGAGACACTGACTGAGTTGTGGATTTTCTTCTGTTAGAGAAATAATCCACAATTTAAGTTCCTCCACTTCGTGGGGTAGCAAGCGCTGAATTGCCTTTTCCACTTCTTTACAAAAGAGGTTTACATCGAAACTAACCTTTTTCAGGACAGTTTTGGTGTACTCGAACATCGCTCTCGCCATGGTTATAAAAGATTAAGATTATACATTGGTCAGAATGATTGCTTTAAGTCTACAACGTTTTCGCTGTAACTTTTTGACTTCTTAAAAGTAACAAAATACTCTATTATAACCAAGGAACTCGGATGTAAAAGAAGCTGTTTTTCGAACTTTAACAACTGTGAGTGCCCGATCGTTACTTTAACCAAAGAAAGAGTGTTCTCCTACATCCTTTCCTCCTCCTTTAGGTGCTGCCGCTAATACTCTGCCCGCTAGTCTACTAAAAGGTAGCGACTGTATATAAACAGTTCCTGGACCAGTGAGCGTTGCATAAAAGAAACCTTCTCCTCCAAATAAAGTATTCCGGATACCACCTATGAACTCTATATCATATTTGACCTCCCGCGTAAAACCAATAAGGCAACCCGTGTCCACGCGCAGGGTCTCCCCTACCCCCAGATCTTTGCGGGCCGTAGTTCCCCCGGAATGGACAAAAGCCAAACCATCTCCCTCTAGTTTTTGCATGATGAAGCCTTCACCTCCAAAAATCCCGCGACCTAATTTTCGACTGAATTCGATACCTATTGAAACGCCACGGGCAGCACATAAAAAAGCATCTTTTTGGCAGATAAACCGGCCTCCGTGTTCTGCCAGATCAATGGGTATGACTTTTCCAGGGTAAGGTGCGGCAAAGCTCACTTTTCGTTTTCCCGAGTAATGGTTAGTGAACATGGTCATAAATAAGCTTTCGCCGGTGAGTAATCGTTTACCGGCCCCCAGAACTTTTCCCAGTATTCCTTCCCTTTCTTTCGACCCATCGCCAAAAATTGTACTCATTCTAATGCCCTGATCCATCATCATGAAACTTCCGGCTTCTGCCAGCACGGCTTCCTGCGGATCCAGTTCCAGTTCCACATATTGCATCTCCTCCCCGAAAATCTGGTAGTCAATTTCGTGTGATTTCATATCGTAAAATGTTGTTCAGTTACTTCTTTTTTTGAGCGACCATTCAAACCGAAAGCGGGAAACTTCCTCCCCACTTTGATCAGTCCCAACAGACTCCATCCAGAAGGTCTGCCCCTGATCAGAGGCCAGTGCGGCTTTCATTCCCTGAGCCACTTTTTGACCATCTTTACATTCAAAACGAATTCTTCCTCGGGCTTTCTTGGTGAAAACGGCTTCATTGCTTTTTACCAGCATCGATATTCTTTGTCCACTCTCCTGAACACTCGTCATAACCAACGCTCCCGTGCTCAATTCCGCAGCCATAGCCTGAACGGCAAAGTACATGGAATTAAATGGGTTTTGGTTAATCCAGCGATGCCTGACCCCTACTACACATCGATTGTTCCCGATCTCTTTAATTCGGACCCCGCAGAGCCAGGCTGCGGGCACTTTTAGGAAAAGAAAAGAGTTCAATTTCTTAATGGATACTGCTGACATAGGCGGTAATTTGGCATCAATATACCAAATAATCAGTTTAGTCCTCCAGCTACCATTGAAATGGAAATAAGGAAAACCTCGGTAATTCACAGGCCCTAGAAGCCGCAAATCACTTTCTCGAGACCGTAAGAATAAAATTTTTAGTACTATGCTTTGCATAATACCATCTTTTGTCTATATATTTGCATTCAAATAACACATGTCATGCACACTACTTCTTCCACGTATCAAAACGCCACAGACATTCGCACCACGGAGCGAACCTATGCTGCTTTGCTGCACCTGACGGTTTTAACCAAGTACTTTATACCGTTTGGAAATTTTTTGTTCCCCATCATTCTTTGGGTGATCCGAAAAAAAGAATCTTCATTTGTTGATCATCACGGGAGACAGAGTCTGAATTTTCAGATCAGCCTATTCCTTTACAGCCTGTTCATCGCCCTGGCCGGTATTGTAACCTTGCTACTACGACTATTTGGAAATATCAATGACAGTTTCGGGCAACTTCCGGATGTTTACTGGAAAACGGAGATTGCTTCAAATGTAGGAGTGATTTTCACCATCGTGTGCGGCCTGACGCTTCTTATCGGGCTAAAGATTCTGGAACTGGTCTGTGTTATTTCGGCGAGTATCCGCGCTGGGGATGGCAGACCTTATCATTTTCCGCTCACTATTCCATTCATTAAGCAAGACATGGAATCAGAGCAGCCAACTTATAAGGAAAATACAACTTCAAATGACCAGACTGATGCCTAAAACCATTTGGGAGACGCAAGCTCCCCTGGAAAAAAATCGACGATATGAAAATTGAAAACACAAAAGCGCAAATGCGCAAAGGAGTACTGGAGTACTGTATACTGAGCGTTCTTAAAGATCAGGATGCCTATGTTGCAGAAATTCTGGAGACTCTGAAAGACGCCAAACTCCTTGTAGTGGAGGGAACCATCTATCCACTGCTGACCCGTCTTAAGAATGCGGGACTACTAACCTACCGCTGGGAGGAATCCACCGGAGGTCCGCCCCGAAAATATTACAGTCTCACCGAAACAGGAAAAACATTTTTACTGGAGCTTTCAAAGACCTGGGATGAGCTGCAAACCGCAGTAAATATTGTTACCAACTCAAAAACCAATCGCCATGAATAAAACCATCAATATAAATTTAGCGGGAATCTTCTTCCATATTGATGAAGACGCCTATCAAAAACTCCAACACTATTTAACGGCCGTTAAGGCATCCTTTGCCGGCACTCCGGGTGCGGAAGAGATCAATGCGGATATCGAAGCGCGGATTGCAGAACTGTTTAATGAAAACCTCAAATCCGACCGGCAGGTTGTTGGAATGAAGGAAGTGGAGGAAGTCATTGCAATCATGGGACAGCCGGAAGATTACCGGGTTGATGAGGAGATTTTTGATGATGCCGAAGATGGTTCAGAACGGCCTCAAAGTGTAAAGAATAAAAAACTGTATCGAGATCCTGATTCCGCGTATATCAGTGGAGTCTCCGGCGGATTGGCCCATTACCTGGGAATAGAAGCAGTTTGGGTACGTCTGTTATGGATCATTCTGACTCTGGGAACCAGCGGGGCAATGGTTCTAATTTATCTGGCCCTCTGGATTTTCGTTCCGGAAGCGCGTACCACCGCAGAGAAATTGGAAATGCGCGGCGAACCCATTAATATCAGTAATATTGAGCGAAAAATTAAAGAAGGCTTTGATGACGTTTCTCAGCGGGTCAAGGATGTGGATTATGAGAAATACGGTTACAAGGTCCGAAAAGGTGCCAAGTCTGCCGCGGGAGGTATCAGTCATGGGGTAAAGGTTCTTCTGAACATCTTTGTGAAACTGATCGGAATTCTCATTTTACTGGTAGCAGGCTCCACCCTAATTGGTCTTTTCTTTGGAGGAGTGACCCTGATCTTCTTCGGAATTTCCCAGACCCCATGGACCGATTTCTTTTCAGAAATACCACTGGATCCGGATTTCTTTTGGATAGCGTCCCTGCTAACCTTGATAGTTACGACCATCCCGTTCTTTTTCCTTTTCATTCTGGGTCTGAAAATTCTGATGCCAAGGGTGAAATCAACCGGGAGAACACCAAATTTGGTGCTTTTCGGCCTATGGATTATTTCGCTATTGGGCCTGATCTTTATCGGAATTCAACAAGCTACGGCCAGTGCCTTTGATTCCCAGGTAGCAGAACGCTCCTCTCTTCCGTTACAGGCGGGTGACACCCTTTACATTTCCATGCAGGGAAACGACGACTTTGAACCCAGTCCCTTTCGAAACGGGGATGTACTACGGGAGGTGGATTCCACAGGTCTGGAAATTTTTTATTCCGACAGGGTACGCTGGGTCTTAAGACATGCTAAGGAACCACAGGGACAAATTGTCATTCACAAGAAAGCTGAAGGCCGGAGCAACTCGGACGCCCGAAAGCGAGCGGAAACCATATCCTACTCAACCACACTTACGGGTAACGAATTAAAGCTGGATGGGTTCCTTAGTTTTCCTGCGGATCAAAAGCTCCGGAATCAGGAGGTTGTGGTATACATTCACCTGCCTCAGGGAGTTATTGTTCGAGCCGCCGATCATACGCACTCCTTTCACCGCAACAGTGAATGGTACAATGATATCCTAAGAAGCGGAGATGAAGGGAAATACATGTTGATTACTGAAACAGGAACCCAATGTCTGGATTGTCCCCCAGCCCTGGAAGACTCCGCCGAGGAAGAATCATCAGAAAACAAGCAGGTAGAGGATTCTTTGGATACCATAGAAGAGGAGGATCCATGGGCGGAACCCTACCGAAGTAGTGGTGACCAATCGGTTTAAAAAACAATGACTCACAGGGCCAACCGTGAGTCATTGTTTTTATTAAGCTCCTTCGAGGTTTAACCTTCCAGGCTCACTTCTGCTGTATCTTCAACACTAGCCAGATAACGTTCCGCATCCAAAGCAGCCATACACCCCGTACCGGCAGCCGTAACGGCCTGACGGTATTCCTGATCCTGTACATCTCCACAGGCGAAAACACCCGGAAGATTGGTTTTGGTAGATTTCCCTTGAGTAACTATATACCCGGTGTCATCCATGTCGATTTGCCCCTTGAAAACCTCAGTATTGGGTTTATGGCCAATTGCCACGAATAGACCGGAAATTTTAATCTCTTCTTTCGCTCCAGTTTGATTGTTCACAATCCGAAGTCCTTCCACCACCTGGTCCCCCAAAACCTCATCGACTTCCGTATTGTAACGCAAGTCAATATTTTTGGTTTTGTTGACGCGATGCTGCATGGCCTTGGAAGCCCGCATTTCATCTCTTCGGACCAACATGGTCACCTTATTACATATATTGGCAAGGTAAGTAGCTTCTTCTGCAGCCGTATCACCACCTCCTACGATAGCAACATCCTGACCCTTATAAAAGAACCCATCACATACTGCACAGGCCGAAACACCACCACCCCGTAATCGTTGTTCACTGGGCAATCCTAAATATTTTGCAGTCGCACCGGTAGCGATGATTACTGTTTCAGCTTCCACTTCCTTTGCATTGTCAATGGTGGCCTTGTGAATTCCTCCGACCTCCTTACTCAAGGCAACAGAGGTTACCATACCGATTCTAACCTGAGTTCCGAAACGTTCGGCTTGTTTTTGAAGATCCACCATCATCTGAGGTCCATCCACTCCTTCAGGATAGCCCGGAAAGTTATCAACTTCCGTAGTGGTGGTCAATTGTCCTCCGGGTTCCATTCCTGTATATACCACTGGATTCAGGTCAGCGCGTGCGGCGTAAATCGCAGCAGTATATCCCGCAGGTCCCGAACCAATAATCAAACATTTTATTCTTTCAATCTGATCAGCCATTTCAAAAACTTTTATGGTGTAAAAATAGGAAGTTTCCGCCATTTAGCCTCTTAAAACCCCATTAAGATTCCCTATTTGCCCATAGGGAACTCCCATACTGCTGCCATCTGCATTGAAATTGCCGAGATTTTAATTTAAGTTGTATGGAAAACCAAACCGCAAAAGGGCAGGTTTGTTTGATCTGCCCTTTGTTGATTTAAAGCCCTCCTGCTCTATTTTGTTCTTCCAGAGCATCCGTTTGCCGCGGCATACTGGTTTTGGCTCCCTTGCTGAAGTTATACCGTAGCGTCAGATTCAGGGCCTGGGTCCCAAAATACTGCTGGATTCCGAATCCATCGGCTATATAATCCGAAGTCACCTCCATCTCTCTGGATCGGAAGACATCTGTGGCGTTCAAACTAACCTCCAGTTTATCCTGTAACAAGCTCTTTTTAACAGCCACATCAAGCCATGCCATCGGCTTTAGACGGTATAAACTATAGGCCATCTCACCCTGGTAGGTACCTGCCAAATCCAGGCTTAATCCCCAGGGAAGAGCGATTTGATGATTACTCTGAGCCATAAAGAAGTTATTCTGGTGATGCTTCTCTTGCATATCCTGGAAGAAGGTGTATTTCTGAATATTTAGTACCAGAGTATTGGTACTGGTCCAGAAAGGCGCAATTTGAACGGGAGCTACCAGACTGGCATTCCAGTTGCTGAATCCATCCAGGTTATCGGTCGTGTAAATGGCATCTCCAGATTCCGGATCTACAGTAGGAACCTCAGCTATAAAGTCGTCAATGGCGTCATACCCGATGGTTAGATGGTATTTTCCAAACAAACTCTGGACTACTTCAAAACGGTTACTGAACTGAGGTTGCAAATCGGTATTTCCAACAATATAAGTTTTAGGGTCCAGGTAGTAAATAAAGGGATTGAACTGGCCATAAGGAGGTCTGACGATTCTTCTGTTGTAGGAATAGTTGACCTTGTAATTCTCACTGACCGATTGCTGCACATTAAGACTGGGGAAGAACTCCAGGTAATCTCTTTTACTGGTTTGGTTAAGAGTTACAGACCGACCTTCACCGAAGGTTTGTTCAGCCCTCAGGCCTGCCCGCAGACTCCAGGAATCACTAAAGCTGGTCTGGAAACTAACATAGGCGGCATAAATCTCCTCTTCATAAATGAATTCATTGCTTCGGGTAGGATCAAAAACCTGCCCGGTTTCCTCTTCAATAAAGAACGCCAGATCACTGTCAGAGGTCACTTTACTCATTTTAATTCCGGTCTCCAGGTTACTTTTGGTTCCCAATGGCAGACTCAGATCCACGGTCCCTGAGTAAATATCGTAGTTGCTTTGGGTGTCACTCAGTAGATTTTCCTGGGTTCCTTCAGCTCCGTTTACAGGAAGGTAGTTGTTTTTAAAAGTTGTTTCGGCAGTACTCTCCAGCCGCACATAATCCAGATTGGCGGTTAAGGTGGTACCTATGGTATCTAGTTTTCCTGTGTAATTGAGGTTAAACCGGTTATTTGAAAAATCGTTATTCAGGTGATTACGTGCATCAATTTCTGATCCCTGATCCTGCGAGGAACTGGTAATCCTGGTAAAGGTATTCCAATCCATTACACCTTCACTGGATTGCAGATGTACCATCCCACCAATAGTATGATCAGCTGCCAATTGATAATCAACCCCGAGTTGAAGGGAAGGAGTCGTGCGTCGTTGGCGCTCTTCCCCTAGCTGCGTAAAACGTGTATCACCCCCATAGTTGCGTTGGGCAGCCTGGTCCCGGACATGACCATTCTCGCGGTAGCCTGCATTGAGAAAAGAATTCCATCTTCCTTTACTGAATCCTAAATTTGCTCCTGCATTGTAATACTGATCCTCGTTCCACCGAGCTCCGGCATAGACACTGCCGCTAAAACCGCTAAGGGAATTCTTCTTGAGATGAATATTCAAAACGCCTCCTGTTCCTTCTGCGTCATATTTTGCAGAAGTCTGACTCATAAGCTCGATCTTCTCAATATTATCGGCTGGCATACTTTCCAGAAACGATTTTAGATCATCTCCCGATAAATAAGTCATTTTTCCATCAATAAGGATATTCACACCGCTTTTTCCATTAAGCTGAAAGTTTCCATTCTGGTCGGTAGAAATTCCTGGCGACCGGGAGACAACCTCATAAGCTGAAGCTCCGGCTGCCATTGCAGTATTCTCCACACGCACCACCATAGTTCCATTTTCAACTTCAACCCTGGGCCTCCAACTGGTTAGACTTACTTCATCCAACTCGGTATTGGAGAAGTTGAGGGTGGTCGTTCCAAAGTCTTTATCGAGTCCCTGACCTGTGCAGACAAAGGAGTCACTGAAACGGTCCTGGAAACCAATCGCACTGAATTTGATAACGTGATCTCCACTAATTTGGGATGATAAAAAAAAGCTACCGTCGAGTTCGGTAGTGGTTCCTGTCACCAGTATAGAATCCGGAAGTTGAATGAGCGACACCGTTGCAAAGGGAACGGGAGACTGTTCGCTATCCTGTACCATACCGGTTAGGGTAGCTTGCTGGGCAAATAGGAACTGAGTCATTAGAAGGCTGGTAATAATCAATAGTGATTTTTTCATTTCGATTGTATTAGTTTTTTCAGTTGTAGTTTATTTCGTTGACAAAGGTGACGACTGACTCAGATGAATGAAACAGCAAACTTTTAAAAAGAGATAAAAACAGGATGAAACGGGAGGAAAGGCCAATGAAAATTCATCCCTTAAACTGCCGGTTAAATCCGAAGTCTATAGGGAAGTAATAGAGAAAAGCACAGATCGGAAAAGAAGCGTCAATGACGGAACCCACTAGGGCCGGGCCAGATGCACTCCCAGCCGGCCTTACCTCCGATGGCCCCCGTTATATGGGGACTTGTTAAAAAGACAGGAAGTCAATTGAGGAAAGCCTAAGAGCATTACCCCTATGAGCTTAGGGAAATTTCAAATCGAACAAAACCAATATCTAGGAGTCCAACCACGCCTTAAAGGCTGCTGACTTATTACTACTGACAACAGGCTCTTCCCCCACAGGTGGGTTTAGACGAAGCTGAAGTCTTCCTTTGAAGTAGGGATGAACTTCTGTAACAGCCTCAATATTTACCAACAACTGACGGTTGGCACGAAAGAATATTTGGGAATCCAGCTGATCTTCCAGCTGATCCAGTGTATAGTTAACCACGAAACGATTTCCCTGGTGATTTACCAGCATGACCACTCCGTCTTCAGCCCAGAAATAAGCTATTTCAGAAACGGGTACCACTTTGATCTTCTGCCCGCTTTTGACCATAAATCTGGATTTCTTGCTCTTTTCCGAAATTTGCTGATGAAGAAATTGTTGCAAACGCTGTATTTCATCTCCCCGATGAGCGGTGTGTAATTTCTCGTATTTCAAAAGTGCGCGTTCCAGATCGCCTCTGCGGAGAGGTTTCAAAAGGTAATCGATACTGTTCAAACGGAAGGCTTCCACAGCATACTGATCATAGGCGGTTGTAAAAATAATCGGGCAACTGGGATTGACATGTCGGAAAATTTCAAAGCTGTTCCCATCGGAAAGATGAATATCGCAAAATATCAAATCAGGTACTGCATGGGTACCGAGCCATTCGACGGCTTCCTCCACACTGGGAAGAACTTTCAGAATTCGAGCTTGGGGGCGCAACATTAAAATCTGTGCCTCTAATGCCTCTGCTGCGAATCCCTCATCTTCAATAATTACTGTCTCCATTACTAACTTTTAAGGGTTTATGATCAGGTTGCGCATCCAGACGAAGCAAGGGAAGTTTCGCCAGGAAGTGGGTGGCTGTTTTCAGAAATACGGGTTCCTTATCAGTCAAATAACGGTATTGGTTGGTAAGGTTTTCCAATCCTCTTCCGGAGGTGGGTTCCTCCTGAAGCCTGGGGCGCAGACGGTTGTGGACCTGCATATACCCCTCCTCAACAAAAATCCGGACATGCAATGGTGCTTTGCGGGTGGCTCCGTTGTGTTTTATGGCATTCTCAATCAGAGTTTGTAAGGCCCCCGGTGGTAAAAAGGTATCCATCTGCTCGGGGGGAATATCAAGCTCTATTTCCAGGGCATCTCCGAACCGGGTTTTAATCAGATAAACATAGGATTCCACGAGCTCCAGTTCTTCTTTAAGGCTTACCAGTTCCTTGTCGCTCCGTTCCAAAAATATCCGATACATTCGGGAAAGCTGTTGATTAAAGACAGCTGCTTTTTCAGGATGGAGTTCTATTAAGGAACCAAGAACGTTTAAACTATTGAACAGAAAATGCGGTTGAACCTGATCCTTCAAATGTTGAAGCTGGGCACGGTACCGCTCCTTTTGCAGATGTGCAGAACGCAACATTTCCTTTTGTAGTTCCTTGCGGCTTCGTTCTCTCTCCACAAAGAAGTAGTAAAACAACCCCAAAAGGATGGAAACTACACTTGCTGTACGAAGATTGGCCGGTTCAAATCCCTTTGATGAAAAAATAAGGCGAAGGGGCAGATAATTCAGAAATGTCAACACGATTAATGATGCGAGGCTCACAAGGATGATTTCAAAAATTAACTTTGGAATCGGCCTGAAACCTTTTAAAAGCCGTGGCATCCTCTCTGATAGTTGCCGTTGAATCCAGAACAATCCCAAGAGAAAGGTAAAGGCTGTCACCATTTCAATAATATTGAGGGTGGTGGGAATAAAAAGACGCCCGTAGTTAAGAAAAATCATCAAGTTATACATTATCACGGCAGACAGGGCGGCAATGCCTGCATTTTTAAGCATGATTTCGGTAGAACTGTAGCTACTGCTTCTGTTTTCCTCTTTTTTCTGGCTTGGCTGAATCATAGTTGAAGATTCTTATAGTAAAAGTACATTATTTTTGCTTTCGGTGGAAAGCAACTAATTGCTCGTGGCAAAGATTCAAAATACCTGGTAATTTTTTTCCCGATTCAACCTATCTATATCCTGATTCATCCCGGAATCATCAGCTCCTCTCCTTATGGGAGAATATAAAACGTCCAACAGAAGTTACGCCAAAAACATCTGAATTAAAGAATAGCACCTCAACAACCTTTTCTTTGCCTCAATGGCAAAACATTTTCAATTAATATAAGACTGTGTTTGCCAGTTTCTACCAAAAGTGTATTTTTGATATAAAAAAATATGAATACATACCTAATGGATAGAAGAAGAAATACCATTCATCGTGATGGATGTCCTGGTCTTCCTATGTTTCAGAACAGAGTGTACCTCGGAGATTTTGCAGATTCGGACCGGGCTTTGGAAGAAGGTCGTAAACTATCGGCTCAGGTCAAGGCTTGCACCCACTGTTTATAAAGGTTCTTGCTCTATAGCATCTTAAACCTCAGGTCGTATACTAGAAGCGCCTGAGGCCCTCTCCTTTTCCCATATTTCTTCTCCTTGCCGACACAGTTTTAAGGAGTTAGCTTTACCGGAAAGGAATAAAGATCGATGTCCCAGATTAACGGTAGTACGAAATACACATACAAGAAGATAATCACAACAGAAACCAGGTTCAGAAGAAATCCTGTTTTGATCATATCGATCATTTTTAGATATCCCGAACCAAAAACCACCGCATTGGGAGGGGTGGCCACGGGTAACATAAAGGCACACGACGCGGTCAATGCAGCCCCAAATAAAAACCCGAATGGATGGACATCCATGGTAAAGGCAATAGGGGCAAGAATGGGAAGAATCATAGATGTGGTTGCCGTATTGGAGGTAATTTCCGTCAGGAAATTAATCAATAAAAGAACCACGAGCAAAAGAATGACCAAAGAAACTCCCTTAAAAACAGTCACCTGTCCTGCGATCCAACTAGCAAGACCACTACTCTCAAAAGCAGCTGCTATGGCTAACCCCCCTCCAAACAAAAGGATGATACCCCATGGAACCTTTTTAGCCGCATCCCAATCCATTATCCGTTGACCCTTTTTATTCTTTGAAGGGAGAATGAACAATAAGACAGCTGCAGCGATCGCAATGATGGTATCATCTAATGCCGGCAGAAAGTTGTTCAAAATAAAGGATCGGGTTATCCAGGCCCCTGCAGTCATTAGGAAAACCACCAAAACTGTCCTTTCTTCAAAACTGATTTTTCCCAGGGCCTTTCGTTGTGCTTCAATTCCCTCTCTACCTCCCTCGAATTTAATGGTCTTAATATTAAAGGAAAAATTCGTGAGGTACACCCAGCTCAACGCCAACAGAGTAACAGCAAGCGGAGTAGCAAACAACATCCAATCGGTAAAACCAATTTCCATACCATAGGTCTCAGAGACCACACCTGCCAGGACAATGTTAGGAGGAGTTCCTATAAGTGTGGCCATACCGCCGATAGATGCGGAATAGGCAATTCCCAACATCAAAACCTTTCCGAAATTATAGGAAGAAGAATCAGGACTTCCTCCAGCACTTAAGCCTGTACCGAATTGTTTGATCAAAGCCATACCTATGGGTAACATCATCACTGCTGTAGCAGTATTGGAAATCCACATGGAAAGAAAACCGGTCGCTACCATAAAACCCAGGACCATCTTTTTAGCGCTGGTACCAAATAGGGAGATAACATACAACGCAATTCTTCTGTGCAAGTTCCAGCGTTCAATAGCAATAGCCAGCAAAAACCCTCCCAGGTACAGAAAAATAATTTTATTCCCGAATGCGGCACCCGTTGTGGCCAGATCCAAACCACCTGTCAACGGGAATAAAACAAGCGGAAGCAAGGAGGTTACCGGAATTGGAACTGCCTCTGAAATCCACCAGATCGCTATCCACACAGTGGAAGCCAGAACCGAAAGTGCCTCAGGAGACATTCCCTCATACGGGCCTGTGAGCATAATTAGGAGAAAGGCAGCGGGTCCCAATATCAACGCTACATTTTTTCTACCAGGAAGATGTTTCTTGATCAAGAGACGAAGCTTAAAGGATTTAACAAAAATCAAATATAGGAATTCGGTGAATTTGGCAAAGTAAAATAAAAAGACGCAGGGAAGAGATTCTATCTCTTGGCCTGCGTCTTTGATGGTAAAATAACTTTTTATTACTAGGAACTTCCTATTGTGTCGGGTTCTGAGTCAGGGTTCCCGGGTAGGAATTAATGGCATCCTGCGGTATATAATACACTACACGAAAGTCAGTGGCTTCTATGGTCTCGAACTGGTTGTGCGGTCCGGGATAAATCCTGGTCAAGTCCTTTCCATTTCTGAAAACGTCATAACTTCGTTCGGCCTGGTACGCCAGCTCCAACTGCCGTTCCTTATCAATCCTTTCACTGGCATTGGAAGCATCAAGACTCGTATATCCCCCGCCCACAATAGAGCGTTCTCTTATTAGATTGAGATCCTCCAGTGCTGAAGCATAATCCCCTAGTTTAGCATAAGCCTCTGCTCTATTGAGATAAACTTCCCCCAGACGACTGATGACAGGAGAATGCAGGTGGGATTCTTCCCCTTCCAGCGACGCCTTGGTAATATAAAACTGTGGGTATACCCTGTTGAGACTTATGAAATAGTCAATAACACCGGTGTAGGTTTCTCCATCTTTGTAATTAATCGAATAGATTTCCTGCTCTGGATCTACCTCTGTTAGGATATAAGAATCTTCTCCCTCTGTGGCAGTGAGGGTACCACCACTACGAGTGATATCCGCCTGAACATAATTCAGGGCGTCTCCATCCCGTTTGATGAACCGGAACACCTCCGTGTAATTTCCGTTTTCATCCACTGCGTATGTGGGCTGAATAAAAGCAGCGCGTGCATCAGTCAGATGGTAATTATCCGGACGCCAGTCATTCCGACCGGTTTCACTGAGTAATTCCAGGTATTTGGCACTGGCATACATTTCTCCCCAGCCCATTCCTCCGATATTGGCATACATTCCACCCACTCCATAATAATGGTCGAATCCTGAGAATTCTGATGCAACTCGTTTAATTGCGAAGATGGTTTCATTATTGGCTTCCGGGATATAGGTGTTGTACTCCATAAACTGTTCCCGGGGCAAAAGTGAATATTTACCCGAGTTGATGACCTTACTAGCGTAATCAACAGCTAACTGAGCATATTCGGTATTGGGGGAGTCATAGGTTCCACTCATGTAGAGGTAGACCCGGGACAACATAGCCTGAGCTGCCTCCCTGGAGGCATAAATAGGTCCTTTGTCTATAGTGAGAAGCTCTTCAGCCTTTTTCAGGTCACTGATGGCCTGCTCATAACTTTCCTGAACCGTGGCCCGATCCGGTAGCTCCAGGTTGATTACGTCATCCGGAGTTCCATTAACAATAGGCACTCCCAGGTTCGTCTCTGGGTTCTGATAATAAGGTCGTCCAAATGCCCGGGTCAGATAGAAATACATCATCCCCCGGATATAATAGGCCTCTCCAATGTTATTGTCGATGGCCTCGTCCTGTCCCTCCTCGATCATTTTAATGATGTTAGAGGCTTGAGCAATTGCTTTGTATCCGGAGTCCCAGAACTGGGTTAACCGGTAATTATTGGGAGTCCTCGCGTAAGAAATGAACTCGTAAAAGGCGTCGGTAGAGGATCCCCGGATCATCATGTTATCACCGGCGTATTCTCCCATCCGGTGCATAGGATCGGACCATGCTTTTAATTGTGCATAGGTTCCATTAAGAAGTGCTTCCAATGAAGCATCTGGATCATTGATTATGGTATCGGAATCCATACTCCCGTGAGGAAGCCGGTCTATTTCACACGCTTGTAAAGCGATGAGCGTAAGGAAGGTTATAACTATTCTTTTCATCTTTTTCTATTTAGAATGAGACATTTAAACCCAACATAAATCTACGGGTTGATGGGTATACACCAGGACCAGTTGATCCCATTATTGCTCCTCCCCCGCCAGCTGGTATTTCAGGATCAACACCAGAGTAGTCCGTAAGTACAAAAAGGTTCTCTCCTGTTAAGGACACTCTCATATTGTTGATGGAATATTGACTCAGATCAATGTTATATCCCAGAGAAAGAGATCGCAGCTTCAAAAAGTCACCATCCTCTAAATAACGTGTGGAGGGCGAATTTCCTTTATCCTGGTTATTATACCTAGCCACAGGGTGGGTGGCAATATCACCGGGTTTCTCCCATCTACTCCAACCAGGCTGGAGCTTCATTTGATTTCGGTCCGTATAAGTTCCATCCGAATCATACTCCTGCCGGGAATAGTTGTAGATTTTTCCCCCAAGGGCATAACCAAACACTGCGTGCATATCGAACTGCTTGTATTGAAAGGCCGTTGAAAATCCTCCAAAGATGTCAGGAGAAACCTTTCCAGTTGTTTCATAGGTGGCTTCCGCATAATTGGATGTGGTAGTCCGCTCCAGCTCTCGTCCGGCTTCATCTCGTGATACCACATACCACATAGGAAGACCATTGTCCGGGTTCACCCCAGCCCACTCCTTCAAGTAATAGGTGTCAACAGGACGTCCGGGTTCCAAAAGTCGCTGAGCAGAGCCCGCTATTCCAAGTCCATCACTGGCAATAATAGGACGGACTACATAATTACCATCGGCATCCTTGGTTTTATAGAGCTGCTTTAATTTATTGGAATTATGCCCAAGATTTAAATCAACGCTCCAAAGGAAATCCTCTGTGCGAATAATATCGCCGCCAAGAGATACTTCCACCCCTTTGTTTTCCATCTCTCCGATATTCTGCCATATACGTGTCACCCCTGTTAATCCAGATATTGGCACGTGATACAGAATGTTCTCCGTATCTTTCACATAATAATCCACAGAAAATCGCAACCGATTATTAAAAGCAGCTGCATCTAGCCCCACTCCGGTTGTAAAGGTTTTTTCCCAGGTAAGGTCACTGTTTCCAATCTGGCTGATGAGCGCCCCAGGATTTTCATTATAACCTGCACCCGTGGAGACTGCATATAAATCGTACTGTGGATACAAGGTATTGGGATCGTTCCCGACCGAGCCATAGGAAGCTCGTAGCTTCAAGGCGTCCATCCAATCCACATTAAACCAATTCTCCCGATCGATGTTCCATCCACCACTTATAGAGAAGAAATTACCATATTTGGCATTATCTCCAAAGTTAGAGGCACCATCCCGACGGAAGGACACCTGAGCCAAATACTTGTTATCATAGGAATAATGCGCTTCCGAGAAAACAGATTGGCGCGCCCATTCACTAATTCCCCCTCGGGTGCGTTCAGGGCGGGATACTACGTCAAGCACTTCAAACCCGGGAATAAACCCCGTTCCGTAGGCATCCAGGCTCTCACTTCGCCCGTCCCGGAATTCAAAACCAACCAATCCATTAACAGAGTGAAGGTCCCAGGAGTTGTCAAATCGCAGTATTTGGTTGGTGTGTCGCTGCGTATTCTCCCACCGATAATCCGTAATCCGGCCATTGACACTTTCTCCGCCACTGGACCTGGGATCAGTATACCCTTTTGATTTAGAGTGGATGTAACGGATACTATTCACGGAAGAAAAGGTCAACCAGTCCGTTAACTTAACATCAAAATTCAGGTTCCCCATGAACTCGTAATTCTTGCTACTAGAGTGGTTCCACTGTAAATCATACAAATAGTTAGTACTGGCATTATTTACCCACAGACTGGACCGATGCGGTACTAGATTTCCGTTTTCATCATAAGGGCTATCCCAGGGCAGGTTGGAATACATGGCGGTAGTGGAATATTGTCGGTTCTCCACATCCCTCATAGATCCCGATAAAGAAGGCTTAATTGTCAGCCAGTCGGTGGGCCGGTATTCTGTATTGAAGCGGAAGTTGTACCGGGTAAAATCAAAACCCTTTACCGCCCCTTGTTCATCATACATACCGACTGAGAGGAAAGATCTCAAAGTTTCAGTTCCGCCTTGAACCGATACGTTATAATTCTGGGTAAAACCGCTACGGGTCGCCAAATCCCACCAGTCGAAGTTACTGTCCCTCAATTCGGGTTTCCAACGAGGGAACGAGATTTGATCCGCATTGGTAAATGAAGCGTAATAATCATACAACTCTGCACCGTTCATCATTTCGAGGTTTCCGTTGTTCAGTTCGCTGAACCCTATATCAGAAGATACACTCACACTTGTTTCACCCAGTTTGGCTCTCTTGGTGGTTATAACAATCACCCCGTTGGCACCCTGAGATCCGTAAATGGCGGTGGAGGCAGCATCTTTAAGGATGGTCATGCTCTCGATATCATCAGGATTCAGATCTCCAGCATCTGACCCCAGGATTACCCCATCAACTACCCATAACGGGCTGGTTGTTCCGCTAAGGGTGGCCTGACCACGAATAACAACCCCACCCCTGGATCCCGGTTGTCCGGATCCAGGAGCCACGAATACACCTGGCGCTTTTCCCGCCAACATATTTTCAACTGAAGGGGTGGTCACATTACGAAGCTCATCCCCATCAACCGTTTCCAGCGCTCCTGTAAGGCTTTCTCTTTTTTGAGATCCGTAACCCACAATAACCACCTCCTCTAGAGCAGAAGCTTCTGGTTCCAGAGAGATTTCTATTTGACTTTGTCCCTGCACTGCGTGTTCTACCGTGGCATAACCCAGATAGGAAATTTCCAAAACGGCATCCTCAGCAACGCGGATGTTGAATACTCCATCGAAATCCGAGACTACCCCATTGGTAGTTCCCTTTTCAATCACATTGACTCCTGGAATGGGAATTCCGGTTTCAGCATCCGTTACCACCCCGGTAACCTCATGTCCAGCTTGTGCAAAGGCATTAATCTGGAATAGTAGAAAAGTCCAAAAGACCCACAAGGGCCTGTTCTCTCGTAAGTTTCCCATAGATTTTAAATTAATTTTCGAAAACGATTTAGTTAGGTTGAATACTTTATTTTTCTATTGCGATTTCCTTTCGAAACCTTTCGCTAAAATATCGAATAAATTGTTTCATGCAAATAAACCACCAAACATTTTTG
>JAJUIC010000194.1 GCA_029265595.1 Flavobacteriaceae bacterium | reverse complement strand
TCTGCACGAGTGGATGGACGAAGGTTTTACCAATTATATTGCTGCGTTGGCTATGAAGGAAGTCATGGACCAGCAAAGTGAAAACCCCCATGAAGGATCCTACAGAAGCTATTTTAGATTAGCTCATTCAGGAATGGAACAGCCTCAGACCACGCAGGCTGACAGGTATACCTATAATGCAGCTTATGGCGCATCGGCTTACTCCAAAGGAGCTGTTTTTCTTGCACAGTTGGGATATGTAATAGGAGAGGAGAACTTGCAGAAAACCCTGAAGAGATATTACCACGACTGGAAGTTCAAACATCCGACTCCCAATGATTTTATTCGGGTGGCAGAAAAAGTATCGGGTGCTGAATTGGACTGGTATCTCATTGACTGGACCCAGACCACTAATCAAATTGACTACGGGATAAGTTCGGTCGAGGCAAAAGATGGTAAGACTGTGGTATCTCTGGAGCGCAAAGGGGAAATGCCGATGCCTATTGAACTAAATGTTACCTATAGCGACGGAAAAGAAGAAATCATTTATATTCCACTTCGAATGATGCGCTGGGTAAAACCATCGGAGGATAATACCCCTCGAGAGGTCAAGGAGGATTGGGCATGGTCTTACCCCACTTATTCGCTTGAAATCAACAGGCCTCTTGAAAGTATTCAGCGTATAGAAATTGATGCCTCCCAGCGTATGGCTGATGTCAACCGGGAAGATAATGTTTATGAACAGTAATTTAGAGCTGAAATATTAAATCTTTTGGAACCGGAAGAGCTTATGCCTCTTCCGGTTTTATTTTCACTAAACCCTTTTTCCTATGGATCAGCGCTTTGGAAAAAAAGAAAAACTCAAGAGTAGAAAACTTATCGGAGAAGTCTTTAGTCAGGGGAAATCCCTGACCGCCTTTCCTTTAAAGCTGGTTTATTACCCACTTCCCGAAGCCATAGAAGATTCCCGGGAAAAAACCAGTGGCCGCCTGCAGGTAGGAGTGAGTGTGCCCAAAAAAAAGTTCAATAAAGCGGTACATCGGGTATATTTGAAACGACTGATGCGCGAAGCATATAGAAAAAATAAGTACCTTGTTTATGAACATGCTACGCCTTCCCATGCCATGATGGTTCTTTATATAGGCAGAGAGAAAGCAGATTATCAGACCATAGAAGCAGCTATGCAACAGCTCCTGAAACGTTTTGTGGAACGCGTAAGCTAAACACCTGAAAAATGAAGGGGTCTAGAAATAAATTTTGGCTAGTGGCATTGGGCCTGATCCTCTGCATTGGCACCTTAGGTTTTCGACACGATCTAATGGAAATCTCCAAACAGCTGGAAATTTTCACCGATCTCATCAAGGAGCTCCATATGAATTATGTAGATCCTACCGATCCTGAAGCATTAATGGATTCCGCTATTGAGGGAATGCTGTCAAATTTAGATCCTTATACGGAATACTGGAAAGAAGACGATGTTGAAAACAATCAGGTCACCAGTACCGGAACCTATACCGGAATTGGGGCCACCCTTGATTTTATGGATGACCGGATTTTAGTGGTGGAGGTGTATAAAGATAATCCGGCCGATGTCGCGGGCTTAAAAGCCGGAGATGAAATAATAGCTATAGGAGATCAGGTTATAGGAAAATACCATCAACATCCGGGCGACCTGCTCCATGGAGCGCCGAAAACTCGCCTTGGATTAACTTATTTGAGGCAGGGTGAACAATTTCAAACCACCCTTATCCGCTCGGCGGTAGAAATAAAAGCTGTTCCCTTTTTTACCATGATCGACCCCGAGAAGGGATATATTATCCTGTCACACTTCAATGGGCAGAGCACCAAAGAAACCATTGATGCCTTAGATGAGCTTAAACAACAGGGAGCCAGCAGCATCATTCTGGATTTGCGCAATAATCCAGGCGGATTGTTATCCGAGGCCATTAACGTAGCCAATATCTTTCTTCCGGAGGGAGAGCTGGTGGTTTCCACTAAATCTGCCATTAAGAAATACAACCAATCCTATTACACCACCCGAAAACCTGTAGACACGGAGATTCCTCTGGTGGTTCTCATCAACGAAAGAAGTGCCTCAGCCAGTGAAATTGTAGCTGGTGCTCTACAGGATCTGGATAGGGCCGTCATTGTGGGGAGTCGCAGTTTTGGAAAAGGTTTGGTACAGCGACCCAGGGACTTGTCCCATGGCAGGCAACTTAAGGTAACCATTTCCCGTTATTATACGCCGAGTGGACGTGGGATTGCGGGCACCTATCCCGAAGAGGAGTCCGAGATGGAGGGAGTACAGGATACAGATCGAGAAATCTATAACACGCGCAGTGGGCGTGAGATTCAGAATTTGGGTGGTATTCAACCAGATATTGATGTAGGCAGCCATGCGCTTAGTGGTATTACGAAAGC
>JAJUIC010000146.1 GCA_029265595.1 Flavobacteriaceae bacterium | reverse complement strand
TGCCTCCTTCTGTCTATATCGGCGGTTTCTTAAGTGCCACTCAAAAGCGTGACGAAACGGGGGGTGCTGCATCATCTACGTACTTAAATCTCATTTTCCTGAAAATAAAATTTTTGTATCGAACCAGCATAAGGTTTATTACAGGTTTAAGAAATTTAACCCCCGCTTAAGAGTCTTTGTGGTAAGTGAATCTACATATTCTCGGTCCTAACCTTCACCTAAAGAGGAGGGGACGGGTTGACGTTCCCTCTGGCCAAAGACCAGGTTGATACCAAAACGCAGGTTCATGCTTTGTGCATTATTGATATACCCGTTCAACTTACCATCCGTAACACCATGGTATACGGCATTGAGCAAATTATCACTCACCAGATAGAACTGTACTGGTTTCAGATTAAGGGAAATCCCGCCCCCGAAGTTGTTATAGGTGTCTTCGCGCATGGAGTAGGTAAAAGAGGTCGTCAGCACCCTTCCAAATTGTTTGGTCAGGTTCAGGCCCAGGCCTGATTTCCATCGATCCTGATAATGCTGCATAAAGATTGCTGCTCCTGCACTAAGGCTGTTGGATATTTGATAGTTTCCGGTAAGATAGGATTTCACCGGTAGGCTAGTGCTGTAAGCACTGGTGGTACGCTCCTGAAATTCAAAATTATCTTGTATTGTATCTATAATGGCGTTATAGGGCGCTTCTCCATCTTTAAACAGGTCGTTGATTGGAGATCCTTCAAAGGTGTAGTTGGCCTGGGCCGGATCCAAATAGTACTCATACAGGTTTTCTTTCCATTTAATGGATCCTAAATCCAACACACTTATTCCCAGTTGCAGTCGGTCGGAGGCCTGAAATGTAGCCCCTAAATCCACAGCAAACCCTAAGTTATTCATGAAATTTAGATTACCAAGATCAAATCCGTCCTCGTCCATGCGCTGGAAATTGGACGTCAAAAGGGAAGCATTTGCGACCGCGGTAAGATGATAAGTATCTGCTTCTGTCTGTAAATGAAGTTCCGCATGGTTGGTTGTAGCGTTTTCTATACCCCCGAGCAACTTCAGTTTTCCTCCAACCGTAAAACGGTCGGTTAATTTATAAGAAGCCCCGAAACCTAATTCTGCAAATGAAAATGATTCTACAGTGGGAGAAACATTTAGTTGCTCTCCAATAAAAGGTTCATTGCCGGCTACAATAAAATCAACTAAATCTCCTGGATACATTGCGCTCTTGTGCGTCCGGGCCGACAAATTAAAACTCAGAAATAATCGGTCGGTAGTACGAAAGCTCAGGTGAAGCAAATCGACATTGGCATCCGCCTCAAAATAGTTCTTATCATCCAGCGTCCCAACTAGGTTGTCCAGGTTAAGATATAGCGAGCCGTTTTCTTTGGAAATAACATCGTTATACGAAAATCCAGAGTTGGAAAGGCCGATGTAATTAGACGAAATTATGGGCAGGCCTACATTGACCTGGTATTCCGGTTGGAAGGCAGGATTGGCAAAATTGTGCTGACCTACTTCTCGTAGAAACACGAGACTGAGGTCCTGCTGCCCATATCCGGTAAGAGCTATTAATGAAATGAGGGAGGTATAGAGGAACTTCTTCATCTGAGGAGTCTTATTTTTAGTCAATGTTTTATGCATTACGGTGTAATGGTACTTTCAATTTCTGCCAGGGCTGCCAGCTCGACATGGAGCCGGTACTGGGACATAAATCGCACGGCGGGTTGGGAGTCATCTTCCTCAATTACAGAATTCAGACGTGCTACGATAATAATTTGCGTGGTCTGCTGCAGCGCATCAAATTTTTCCTGAGAGATGGATATATTGTCTTCAAACCGACCGGGGTCCTGTAATTCTCCTTCTTCGTTTACCTTGCTGCTGGTGATAATTTCCGTTTGTCGCGGCAAGAGCAGCGAATCAAGGACTTGTTGATTTTCATCTAACAAATAGATCTGAAACTCTCCTCCAAAGGGAAACTCATTTACCAGTTCTGTTTTGAGCTCCATTCTCTTGATGTCAAGCTCCTCGAAAGAATTTCGCAGGTCAGCATCGAGTGTGTCACGAATTTCTACATCCCTGAAACTTCCTACCAATGGAATTTCTGCTGCCAGATCGAATACCAGATTGGCGTCATCTGTTAAGAAATTAATTCCCGCCGCCTCTCTTTCATTGAGCCGCGCTATAGCTTTGACTCTGATCTGCTCAGGATCGTGTTGAATCAGTTGGTCGTCATTTATAACCTCTAGATAGGTAATTTTTGCGTCTCCTGGTTCCTCAGCTGCTTCGAGCACAACTGGTGGTTCCGGAGAAGTCTGAATGGGTAGAATCTGTCCGTCTGCGTTGAGTGCATTGAATTCAGGAAGGTAAAGATGAATAGGTACGCCATACTGATTATGAACCCCCAATTGCAGATCCATCTCCGCCAGATCAATGTTGTATTTCAACATCTCATCAAAGGGCCCGATGTCCAGGACAATCTCAGGGATATCTATCGTTAAATCCCCAAATTCCCCTGCGATATAAGAGAATTCCTGCTCCGTTAAATTGAAGGAAGCCGTAACGCGATCTCCTGCATCGAGTCTTACAGGTTGATCGGTATCATTTACAGCACTGAACTGGATCTCAAAAGGAATCGTGTTGTAACCACGATCCCCCCCGGTAAGATCTGCTGTGAAGCCTTTCAAGCTGAGGTTCTGAATAAATACATCGTTTGCCACCTCGGCATTGGCTTGTAATTCCTGATCTTCTTTTTTTATTGTTGGAAATACGATGTCCACACTAACAGGGAGGTCCATGGTGTTTCTAAGGCTGTACTCCAATTGTCCATCCTTATATATTAAAGTATGGAACTGAGATTCTGAGGGCAATCTAATTGAACCAGATAAAGGAGGCAAATCAATACTGGTGTTGGGCGGAACTACCAGAGGAACAGGTAGCTGTATATAGTATCTTTCTTCAACATCCGGAATATCTACCAATTCACCAAGTTTCTGGGATTCAAACTGTTCCTGATATTCGAAGTAAAACACTCCGTCTTCCCGGACGCTCAACGTTGCGGAATCTTCAGGACTCAAGAGGTCTTCTAGTCCGAGCTGACCGGTGGCAATAGGCAGGGCATAAGTAGGACTCCACTGAACCTGTTCAAGATTATCAAAATTATAATCTTCGGAATCGACACAACCAACCATAAGGAGTGTCGAGAAACATACGAGGGGGGCGCGCAAATTTTTTCTCAAATCGTCAATATTTTATGGCAAATATACTAATCCCGTGAATTGGGTTGTGCTAATATTGTGGAAAAAATTAAGTCGAGTAGTAAAAATTATATTAAAGCGAAGGGTTTATTATGAGTAAATGCCGCGTGGTTGTTGGTTTGGGTGACAAGAGCATGGGATTAACTGCACCTAGTCAATGCGTTTGATGGAAACCTTGTAAACGGAATCGAACTTATTATAGATGCGCTCTGCTTCCCCTTTTCGAACGGACAAGTAAATTTTACAATCCAGGGCCAGCTTTTGATCGATGACCTCCAGGTTGTTTTCTTTGATGATGCGCATTACGATGTTCATTTCCGGATAGTCGAATGCCACTTCAAACCGGATGTCAATGGTTCGTTCTACTATATCTGAAGCCTCAAGAGCCATTTGAGCAGTTGTCCTATAGGCATTTATCAGGCCGCCCACTCCCAGTTTTACGCCTCCGAAATAACGGACTACAACGATCAGAATGTTTGTAACTTCAAATGACTGGATCTGGCCGTAAATAGGCATTCCGGCAGAATTAGCAGGTTCTCCGTCATCATTGGCCCGGTAGTGAGTTTCTTCTTTTCCCAGCTGCCAGGCATAACACCAGTGCCGTGCGGAATGATGTTGCTTTCTAAGGTCTTCCAAATGCAATTTAATCAACTCTTCGTCCTCTACGGGAAAAGCATACCCGAAGAATTTGCTGTTTCGGTCTTTGAACAGGACCTCGGACGATGGTGCTGTGATGGTTTTATAGGTATCTTTTTCAGAAGCTTCCATAGATGGGGCAGACTCAATAACAGTTTATTGCTTTTGAGAAGAATGAGACTCTAGCAGATTCCCTTTGACTTCAAACAATTGGGTGACATCCTCCTTTTGTGGGTCGATATTCCACACATGTATTCCAAGCTTTTCAGCAGCCTTGGTGTTTTCTTTGGTGTCATCAATAAACAGGACTTCCTGAGGTTTTAGCTGATGGGTTTTTAATATGAATTCGAAGATT
>JAJUIC010000010.1 GCA_029265595.1 Flavobacteriaceae bacterium | reverse complement strand
CTCACGTTCCTTAAGTGCTTCAATAGCCACTTGGGCTTTAAAAGCTGCTGTAAATTTTCTTCTGGATTTTTTCATTTTCATCGATTAAAGTTACTAATTTTTAAACTTAACCGATGGTCTATTTTTTAGGGAGTATTACAGCAATTACAGCTACCTTTTTTATGGGCTGTTCGAGTGATGATAAAGAGGAAATTGACTGCTCACTTTTTGACCCAGCATTTCCTTCATTGTTTATCAGGATAGTCGATAGTACAGGTGTTAATCTAATCGGTAACGGAACTTTAGATCCAGATAATATCAGTGTAGAAGGTGACTTTCCTGGTGCTGCGTTTCGATTTATTCCAGCAAATGAACTTGCTAATCCCGATGCCGATATTCGGAAGCTAGATAACTCCCTTTGGTTATTTATTCCCAGTAGATCGACATTTCGATACACAATTCATTTGGGGGATATTGATAAAACTATTAATGTAGCCATTACGACCGAGCCAACAAGAATCCCCTGTGGCATAACATACTATACCCCTATTGAAGGTGTTTATAATAATGAAACGCTGGAATTGAGTGAAGTTCCTCCGCTTCAGTTTTATGGAGATTTAGAGGTATCGACACCTTAATAAAGGTCGTTTAATTTTCAGGGTTATTAGCTTTTTTACAACACCCATCTTTTCAATTCCCGAGCTGAGTCCGAAATTTTTCAATCTTCACTTATAGCTATTTCCCTGACGAACTTTTTGTTGATTCTGCGATTTGTGACAAAAATTTTTTAGATTTATGGCTATTCCAGCATAACCTTTTATCTAGAAGGGGAAGAGATGAAGGTAAAATATGGAGGAATCGGAGAGAAATCCAATAGAACCACCAAAATGAGAAAACTTTTACCCGCTATGTTTTTCCTTCTTTTAGGAACTATACATGCACAAAGTCCATATAATTTTAAAGCCACCTACCTTTTAGAATATCAGGAAGATTCTACCGATACCCATTCCAGAAAAACAGAACAAGGTGTTCTATATTTAGGGGATGGCCACTCTCGCTATTCCAGTCTCGGGCAAGCGGTTAAAGATTCTCTGGAGAACATGCACACCCCTGAAATTGTTACGATGGGGGAGTACCAGCAAATGACCGACTTCAGATACAAGATCTTCAAAAATTACGAGGAAAACGAACTTATATTGGCTGAAAAGGTTTTTCAATATGACCTGAAATACAAACAGGATTTAAAAGCGATTGATTGGGAAATACAGCCGGAGCGCAAAGAAATTTCAGGCTTTAACGCTCAAAAAGCTACAGGCTCTTTTGCCGGCAGAGATTATATCGCCTGGTTTACTCCTGAATTGCCGTTTTTGGATGGGCCCTATAAATTTTATGGATTGCCGGGCCTCATATTAGAGATATCCGACCTGAAAAATCACTATCACTTCAGGTTAACGGGCTTTCAAGAATTACCAAATCCGGTTGACCAAATCTTGAAGCTGAAAAATTACGAAACAGTTTCTCAAAAGGAGCTTGACCAATTTCGAGAAGATTATGACCGTGATCCTATTGGCACAATGGAAAAAGCAGGGGTGATTTTTGGATGGAGCGAAGAAGAAGAAGCTAAAACAAGGAAAGAACTGAGCGAGAAATACAATAAACGAAACAATCCACTGGAACTGCAGCCATAATAAATCATCACCACAGAACATCACATCATTGGACCACTTAAGAGGGACTTTCCTTTTCCTGACATTTCTATTCATCTTTTCTAAAGGCTATTCTCAAATTGAAATTTGGGGAAAGGTTTTTGACGATCAGCACCAAACCCTTGGTGGGGCCACGGTGACCGTCAGTAAAGATTCTGTTTCTTCTATTTCAGCTTATGGCATTTCGGATGCAGACGGAAAGTTCAGAATAGCTGTCGAAAATGAGAGCGACTCCCTGTTTTTAAAGGTCGCATACATGGGATTTGGTTCGGTTACAAAAAAGATACTGAATCAATCACAGACACTGGAATTTGAGCTTTCCCCTTCTACAGAATCTTTAAAGGAGGTGATAGTGAAATCTGAAATTTTACGGCAACGGGGCGATACCCTGAGTTTTTCAGTAGCTGCCTTTAAAAGTAAAAACGACCGTGTGATCGGAGATGTCTTAAAAAGGATACCGGGAATTGATATTCGGCCCAACGGACAGATTTTTTACAACGATGAGCCTATTCAGAAATATTATATCGAGGGTTTAGATCTTCTAGAAGGGCGCTATAATCTGGCAAGCAATAACCTTTCTGCCGATGCGGTTTCTAAAGTGGAAATCCTGGAAAATCATCAGCCGGTAAAAGTCCTGGACAGTTTGGAATTTTTAGAGCGGGCTTCGCTGAATATCAAACTCAAAAGGGATGTAACCTTTAGCGGAACGGCCACCGCCGGTATTGGTGCAGCGCCTTTGCTGTGGCAAACAAAGCTAACACCCATGATTTTTTCTAAAAAACAACAGGCAATCTTTACATATCAAAGCAATAATACAGGGAAAGACGCTTCGGGTGAGGTCCAGAACTTTTCGATTCAATATGTCGGCAACAACTATAATATCGAGGAATATGATTGGCTCTCCATCCAGAATGTTTCAGCGCCGCCATTTTCCTCCGAACGCTGGTTAGATAATAACGTACATTTAGGTTCGGCAAACATTTTACAGCGCATCAAGGAAGATGTCGATCTAAAACTGAATATCTCTTATCTCAATGATTACCAACAGCAAGGAGGGAGTACACAAACGCGATATTTTACACCTACAGATACAATTGATGTATTGGAAAACACCAGTAATGATATTTTTATAAGCAGGTTAGAGGGACAACTCACCTTAGAGAACAATGCCGATAGAAACTACCTTAAAAATCAGTTGGAATTTAATGGACTTTGGAATGCCAGGCGCGGCTTTATCGATCATCCTGAGACACAGATTGATCAACAGCTCGACCATCCTTTCTTCGGAATTAAAAACGATTTCCGCCTGCTTAGGACCATTGGCAAACAACTGATTACTTTTAGTTCGAATACAGGCCTGGCCGAAAACAGTCAGGACCTGCGGGTAAAACCGGGACAATTCGAAGGCATTTTCACTGATGGTAATTCGTACGATGAAATTCAACAACTAGTTACTTCAGAGAAAATGTTTACCGATAATTCGGCTGGTTTAACCAAAGCACTCGGCAAATTTACCATATCCCCAAAGCTGGGTTTCTCGATACAGAATCAGCAACTGAGTACGGATATTTTTCTGGAAGGAGAAGAGGTATTAGATGCTGATTTTAAGAATGAAACCAAATTTTTAGAATCTTCGGTTTATTTTCAAAACTCCTTCAGGTATAAAAGTAGGGATGAAACCTTAAATCTGCGTTTAAGTATGCCGCTGGAGTATAAAAGCTTTAGACTTGAAGATGATAATTTTGAAGAAAATAGAGAATTAAGCCGACTGGTTTTTGAACCTTATTTCAGTGGGAACAAAAAACTTTCTGCCTTCTGGGAAGTTAATGCTTCTGCAGGCATTGGTCATAATTTCGGAGAACTTCAGCAATTATATTACGGCTATATACTGCGGGGCTACCGAAACTTGAATCGCTACAATGCTCCCATTTCCCAGGAAACACAACAAAAATATAGCGGTGGCGTAAGCTATAGGAACCCCCTAAAGCAATTGTTTTTAAATGCCTCTTATTCCTATATATATTCTGAGAACAACCTGTTATACAGTTCCACTATTGGTCCGAACGGGACGACCATTTTAGAAGCCGTGGCTCGGGACAATAGCTTTGATAGTCATAGCTTAAGTGCCAGCGGAAGTAAATACTTTAGGAAATTAGCAACAACCCTTAAACTGAATACTTCCTATAATCTATCCCAGCGCCAACAGCTTCTGAATAATACCCTGACTGAGGTGAACTCCAAAAGCTTTAATTTAAGAGGAAACGTGGAAACAGATATTTCTAGCTGGCTCATTGGGAGTTATTCCGGAAACTTTTCTACTTATACCTCGGGTTTTGGAGATAGCGATTTCCAAAAAATAGAAACCCATCAATATACCCTTGATCTTTATTTTTACCCTCGGAAGAACCAGTATCTACGTGTGAGCAGCGAATATTATGGCAACTCATTATCTGAAAATGGTGACAACTATTTTGTGAACGTTGGTTATCAGTTTACGTTTGATAAACCAAGAATGGATCTAAATATCAGTTGGCGAAATATTTTGAACACCGATCAATTCGTTAATGCGTACAGTAACCAATATTATTACGTAGTCAGCAGTTATGGTTTACGGCCGTCACAGGTTTTAGCCACCTTGAAATTTACGCTTTAAAGCGAAGTCACACTCCTCAACAGCTAATATTACAGATTGTTTAGAGGCAGGTGGATATCTATTATTTGCGCAGGGACTGAAGAAAAATGAGAAAGTCTGATTAGCTCCTATAATTTTTGGTCTTCCTGAAATTCAGGATTTATTGCTACTTACTGCTTTTGAGAAAATTTATATTATTTTATTTCCAAAATTTCAATTTCTTCAGCACTGAGAAATCCACTACAGGAGAACACCGAATTTTTACTCCTATAATTCAACTGAATATGTAAATTATCTTCTTTATACTCCTCAGGGATGTCACCTATCAGAAAGACTTCAGAATCATCTAAAGGTTGTATTAAAAAAGCACAAGGTCCACCTCCGGCTTTGACAACTTTAGCATCAATAATCCTTTCCTGGAGATTATTTGACGGATCATCGGATGAACATCCAAACAAGATTAGTGGTAGAATCAACTGAAAAAAGATTAATCGCCTCATTTCTTCTCCCTTATCTATAATTATTCGGTTAAATATAGAAATTTTAATCGGAAATAGAATACAAAAAACATTCACACCAACCACGCAGTGTCAGCTATAAATGGTTTTAAAGGAACAGAAGACTCTTCCAGAAACTACACAGGAGGAGAGAAGAGTGTTCTCGTCCCGGAATATAAGGTCAATTAAACAAGTTTTTAGGTGATTGTACTTCGATTTCATGATACCCACATTCATGATGTTCCTTTTCTAGTGTAAAGCTTATTTCTCCCATTCACAGGTCGTCGGTAAAATGCCTTTTAGTTTTCTCCTGACCGAACTTTCGCGAATTATAGGCATTGGATGTATTTCGTGGTATCGACAAGCTTTCCCAATCTTTATCTCTGATCATTTTTGCGATATAGACAATCTGGCCTATGTGGTAGGCATAATGTGTGAGCTGCCTGTTAAGAGCTTCTATAATGGTATGGCCATCATTCCTGATGAAAATTACATCTGCTAATTGGTAGTCGGTTAATTCAGCAAGTGCACCAAAGAGGCAGTCCCAACCTTTATCCCAAGATGCGAGTAACTCTTCACGGCTTGTGAAGCTATTTTTGAATTCATCATCCCGGTTTCGCCAATGTTTTTCACCGTCGGTGGTCAGAAAATCTGTAAACCGCGACAGCATATTTCCCACCATATGCTTAACAATCACAGAGATACTATTACTTTCGCCATTGTATTGCCAAAACAATGCATCATCGGGTAGTTGTGCAATAGCCTTCTCACCCAGCATTTTGTAATACTGGAACTGCTTGATTATACTGGGTAAGTAATTTGGTTTCACGATTCTTTTTTGTTTATTGGGTGCGATATGATCTTTACCTTGAAAAGCAATTTAAGATACGGTATTATCAGATAACTTATCCATAAACTTTAATTTTTTTCGGCTACAGGAGTATCATCGGAAGATTTATAATATACATCCAAACAAGTTTCCAGCGGTTTACCCTGAACGTGTACACAATTACAAAATTCTGCTCCCGCTTCAGTACGATTACTGTCTTCAAATTGCTCGTTGCAAAAGCTCTCTGTATTTCTTGGCATAACAGCAAATGTATTCATGGAAAGAACAGCTGCCACCACCAATAAAAAAAATCCACCGGCAATAAAAAAGAACCTTGTAGGGAACCTGTTGCTATAGCTAATTGGCCTCGGTAAATCTACTGGTTTGGGATACTTAATGGGCAGTAAGAACTTGAGCCGATCGTAATTCCAGCATAGAAGAAAAAAACATGATAAGGTCATTAAAGGTGCAGTAAGCAAGGATCCATCAAACCTAACTGCAAACGACAGAATAAAAATATTTAGGATGATTGGGAAATAAAAAAGAGCACCAAGTACAACCGTTCTGGGAATGAGCAGTAAAATCGCTGCAACCACCTGAGCTATGCCCACAAACGTATAATAATAGCCGGTATTCCAGAAGGCCGTCAAATAGGTTCCCATGGGATGAACCATTGATAAACCATCAGCAAAGCGCTCATCCATTATCTTAACCAGTCCAGCGGGAATAAATCCTGCCGCAAGTGCGAAACGGTTGAAATAGGAGAAATACAGAACCCATCGATTCTGTTTTACCTGCGTGAATAAGGTTTCGAACTTCATCAGGAAACTCATTGGCCGAACTGGAATTAAGGTTAATGCGGTATTCTATGACGCCTGTAACTCCTTTTTGTTACTACTTAATTTTCAGTAAAAAAACAAACGCATTATGGGAAAGAATTTTCAAAACAAGAAGATAGAATTGATTCAGTGGTTATCAAATCTTAAGGACGAATCCATTATGGACCAAATAATGAGATTGCGGAGGATTGATAGGGAAGATTGGTTCACTGCTATCTCCAGGGAAGAGAGCGCCTCCTTAGAACAAGGACTAAAGGACGTAGATTCCGGAAAATTAAGATCCCATTCAGAAGTTCGTAAATTATATGACAGGTGGTTGTAGAATTCTCCCAAATTCACAGAAGAACTTCTACCCTATTTGTCGCTGGCGCAATTTCAGGCTTTACTTTATAGTTTTGCCGTCGGGTACCTGGACATCTTCTAAGGTAGACGCTGTCTCAGCGGAATCTATCTTCGGGATGATTACTATATCACCTGTGGTTTCCAGAATAATGGCATCAACGGACTGGAGGTTTTGAAATCCATTCTCCCGTGCTACCGAATGTATTTCTTCAATAGTGATACGTTCCTTTTTCATCGCCTGCTCGAAGAGTTCGCCTTTGTAAAGCAACAAGCTCGGTTGACTGGTCACCAGTTTCTTAACCATCTTCACCCTGACCGAAAGCCAGGTAATGAGGTACTGTAAAAGAAGAAGGAGGAAAAACGCCAGAAGACCATCCACCAGGGCCACATTCTTATTGAGTGCTACCGTTGACAAAGATGAGCCCAGCGCCACCGTTACTATGAAGTCAAAGGCATTCATCTTTGAAAGAGACCGCTTTCCATACACTCTTAGCAATACCACCAGGCCCACGTAAGCCATTATAGTAATAAGGAAAGTACGGATCACACTCTCCCAGGAATCAAAAAATATGTTATCCAAAATTCCGGTAAGTTTAAATTATTTCTGATACTCCTTCTAAGATAAGCTTTCTCATAGCAAGCTCCTGATCATTTTTGAATTTTTAACGCTAAATAGAATCAAGAAGTAGCTCCGCCTAACCTAGGAAACCGGCCTATAAAAGAACCTTTAAGTCTCTCCCTGAAATGCTTTGGTCTGGATTCTTTCGTTTGAGGATTCCAGTCAAAAGCCTTACATTAGAACTATGAAAAAGAAAGATTACAGACAGGGCAGCGGATTTGTTTTTGATAAGTTTGAGGAGCCCGACAAATCACCTTTTGACCGATTATTCGAAGTCTTTAAGGAGCTTATTACGCACACCTCCGGGGATTTAGACGAAGCCCTGGACTGGCTCAAGCAACTGGACCAGGAATACAGCCTGACTACAGAGGACTACACCTTAGATGATTTTGTGGAAGACCTTAAAAAGAAAGGCTACATTCGGGAAGAAGTTGAAGGTGGGGAAGGCGGTATGACCATTACGGCTAAAACAGAACAAGCCATTCGAAAACAAGCATTGGATCAGATTTTCGGAAAACTCAAGAAAAGTGCTTCCGGAAGTCACCGGACCAATCATGTAGGAAGGGGAGATGAACACACCGGAGATTTCAGGAGTTTCCAGTTCGGCGACTCTCCTGATAAAATCTCTGTTACCGAGAGTCTGCGTAATGCGCAGGTCAACCACGGAATCGGAAACTTCAATATGACGGAGGAGGATCTGGTAGTGGAGGAGACCCATTACAAATCCAGAATGAGTACCGTGTTGATGATTGACCTGAGCCACAGTATGATTCTGTATGGGGAAGACCGCATCACACCAGCCAAAAAAGTAGCAATGGCACTGGCTGAGCTTATTACCACTCGTTATCCAAAGGACACGCTGGATATAATTGCCTTCGGGGATGATGCATGGCCCGTTTCTATTGGGGAACTACCTTACCTGAAAGTAGGGCCTTACCATACCAACACGGTAGCTGGACTGCAACTGGCAATGGATATCCTTCGCCGCAAACGAAATACCAACAGGCAGATTTTTATGATTACCGATGGAAAACCCAGTTGCCTTAGAGAACGTGACGGTACCTTTTATAAAAACAGTATAGGTCTGGATCCCTACATCATGGGTAAGTGTTACACCATGGCACGACAGGCCCGGAAACTGCATATTCCCATTACCACCTTCATGATTGCACAGGATCCTTATCTGATGCAGTTTGTTCAGGAATTCACCTATGCCAATCAGGGAAAAGCCTTCTACACTGGCTTAAAAGGACTGGGGGAAATGATTTTTGAAGATTACGAGAGCAACAGAAAAAAGAGAATCCGAGGTTAACGAGGATTCCTATAAATCAGTTTTAACTAGTGGGTGGAATTGCTTCCGCCTTCAATATCAGAAACTTCCAACAATAGGACAGATAATAAACATATGGAAATAGCAAATATTAAGACCCTGGGGGATTTAAAAAAATCAGGATATCAAAGCAGGGGAATCAAGGAAGAACTCAGAAGCAACTTAATTGAGAAGATCAGAAACGGCGAACCCACATTCCCCGGTATTCACGGATATCAGGACACTGTAGTGCCGGATCTGGAACGCGCGATTTTATCCCGCCACAACATCAATTTACTGGGATTGCGGGGACAAGCCAAGACCCGACTGGCCCGCCTGATGGTAAACCTTCTGGATGAATATATTCCGGTGGTGGAAGGATCTGAAATCAACGACGATCCACTCAGTCCTATTTCCCGCTATTCCAGAGATTTGATTGCGGAAAAAGCAGATGAAACACCCATAAAATGGATCCACAGAGAAGAGCGATTTTTTGAAAAACTGGCCACCCCTGATGTAACCATTGCAGATTTAATTGGAGATGTGGACCCCATTAAAGCGGCTAACCTCAAACTGAGTTATGCAGATGACCGGGTTATACATTTCGGTATGATTCCAAGGGCCAACAGAAGTATTTTCGTCATAAACGAATTACCCGATTTACAGGCTCGTATTCAGGTAGCACTTTTTAATATCCTGCAGGAGGGAGATATTCAGATCCGTGGCTTTAAATTAAGGCTTCCACTGGACCTGCAATTTGTCTTTACAGCCAACCCGGAGGATTACACCAACCGGGGAAGTATCGTGACTCCGTTGAAGGACCGGATCGGATCGCAGATTCTGACTCATTATCCTACTGATATTGAGATTGCCAAGACCATTACCGCTCAGGAAGCCAGACTGGATCAGAGACAAAACGAGCTGGTATATGTACCTGAACTGGCCAAAGACCTTTTGGAGCAGATCAGTTTCCAGGCCCGCGAAAGTGAATTCATTGATGAGAAAAGTGGCATCAGTGCCCGGCTGAGTATTTCGGCTTATGAAAATCTTTTAAGTACCGCGGAAAGACGGACTCTTCAATCGGGTGATGGACATACCTCCCTAAGGCTAGCAGATTTTCTTGGGGTGGTTCCTTCCATAACCGGAAAAGTTGAACTTGTGTATGAAGGGGAGGAAGAGGGAGCAGCAGGAGTGGCCCTGCAACTAATCGGCGATGCGATTAAAACGCTTTTTCCGGATTATTTCCCTGAAATAGAAAAGCTTCAGAGACCGGATGCTAAAACCCCTTATGATGATCTGGTTGAATGGTTCTTCGAACAAAGCGGTTTTGAACTACCTGATAATCTTTCAGATGAAGCCTACAGAGAGAAACTGGATTCGGTGAAACCCTTAGATGAACTAATCAAAAAGCATCAGCCAGGCATATCCGATAAGGACAAATACTTCTTTAAAGAATTTATCCTATGGGCGCTGGTGGAATACAAAAAACTCAGCAAACACCGATTTGCAAATGGCGTTCAATTTAATGACTTGTACGGGAGCTACATCAAGGATTTGTAAGTGTCAATAAAGCGGATAACAAGATGCCCGGGAAATACGGGCATCTTTGTTCCCTTTCTATTCCATATTTCGGCAACCGCTTTTCAAATCCACGTCCTTTCTATTTTCCCTCTAGTCAGATTCCCGGTCAGACAACCTAACTAGTCCTTTACCTTGTAGACCATCCAAAAGGAGGTAAAGGCCAAAAATCCACTTATCATCTTGTTAATTAATTGTAACATAACAGGTTATATTTAGCTGATTTAGTACCTTGAATCACCTCGAATAAAAAAACTATAACCTATGCCTGCATTGAATGTCACTCAGAAGCTCATTTCCTCCCATCTGGTTCAGGGAGAGATGGAACCAGGAAAAGAAATCGGAATTAAGATCGACCAGGCACTTCTACAGGATGCCACCGGGACATTGGTTCAGTTAGAACTTGAAGCCATGAAACTCGATCGTGCAAAAACAGAAGTGGCCGTGCAATACGTCGACCACAATTTGCTGCAGACCGATTTCAAAAATGCCGATGACCATGCTTTTCTTCTTTCCGCAGCACAAAAGTTCGGGTTGTGGTATAGCCGCGCCGGAAACGGAGTAAGTCACCCGGTGCACATGGAGCGCTTTGGGAAACCTGGTAAGACGATGGTAGGATCCGACAGCCACACTCCTGCGGCCGGATCGCTGGGCATGCTGGCCATCGGAACCGGAGGACTGGATGTTGCAGCCGCCATTGCTGGTCAGCCATACTTTGTGAAAATGCCTAAAGTGATGGGAGTTAAACTCACGGGGAAACTCCCGGATTGGGTCAGTGCCAAGGATGTCATCCTGGAAATGCTACGCCGGTATGACGTGAAAGGTGGCGTAGGTAAAATCATCGAGTATTACGGAGACGGACTCAAAGAACTCAGTGCCATGGACCGCCATGTCATTGCTAATATGGGGGCGGAACTGGGAGCCACTACTACGGTGTTTCCAAGTGATGAGGAAACTAAAAAATTCCTAAAGTCTCAGGGGCGTGGGGACGACTGGACGGAACTGCTCCCCGATAAGGGTTGTACCTATGATTTGGAAGATGAAATTATTCTGGATGATCTGGTACCGCTGATCGCACTTCCCACCAGCCCCGGAAACGTGGTTCCGGTCAGCGAGGTGGCCGGAGAGGAAATTGCACAGGTTGTCATCGGATCTTCCGCAAATCCCGGAGTGCGTGATTTCTGGGTGGTAGGAGAAATATTAGAAGGCAAGTCCGTACATCCCAAGGTTTCGCTGGATATCAATCCCACCTCCAGACAGGTTATTCAAAATTTGACAGCCAATAAAGGTTTTGAGAAACTCATCGCTGCAGGGGCTCGTTTTCATCAATCCGGATGTATGGGGTGTATAGGAATGGGGCAGGCCCCTGCATCAGATACCATTAGTCTTCGGACCGTTCCCCGAAACTTTCCCAGTCGTTCCGGTACAGAAGACGACCGGGTGTATCTCATTAGCCCGGAAACAGGAGCTGCATCAGCCCTCACTGGAAAAATTACGGATCCACGGGATCTGGAGAAATTATACGGGATGAAATACCCGCGGTACAAGTATCCCAAAAAGGAGATTATCAATACCATGATGCTGGTACCTCCTCCTAAAGAAGGTACTGAGGTAGCCCTAAAAAAAGGTCCGAATATCAAAACCCTGCCCGAAATTGAGCCTTTAGAATCCAAACACAGGGTTCCGGTTCTGCTTAAAATGGGGGATAACATATCGACCGATGAGATCTTAAGAGCGGGGGCAGAAGTTTTACCCTTCAGAAGTAATTTACCTGAAATCAGTAAATTCTCCTATTCCGTCATTGATCCCACGTTCCACGACAGGGCGCAGGAAACCAAAAAGGAACATGGGGGCCACATTGTGGTCGCCCGGGAAAATTACGCACAGGGATCCAGCCGGGAGCACGCCGCTCTCGCCCCTAAATACCTGGGTCAGGTGGCCGTAATTGCGATGTCCTATGCGCGTATCGCCTGGCAGAACCTGGTGAACTTCGGAATCGTTCCTCTCGAATTCCTTGACATTGCTGATTATGATAAAATAGAACAGGGGGATATGGTTTCTTTTGAGAATCTACGGGAAGATGTTGAAAATCGGAATGATATCCGAGTCAAGGTAGAGCGGGAGAACGGGGAGCAATTTGAGTTTTTAACCCGTCATTCCTTAAGTGACCGCCAGATTCAAATATTGCTAAAAGGAGGGATCATCAATGAGTTCAAGGCAAAACTTTCCAACCAGGACGTTGATGGCGATGGTGAAAATACCGTGACTGGCAATGACCGGCATCAAATAAAGTAAGGATATGCCCAGGGATACCAGAGAACCTGTTGGTTCAGCACTGAGGGTGGATTTTTATGGGAAGGCGGAATTGATATCTTTGCTCAAAATTCGGTCATGAAACTCCTGACGCAGTACGAAGGACTTTTTGAAAAGGCAATCCCGGAAATTGAAGCAGGGAAGGCGCAGGTGGATCCGATGCTGGATGATCCCCACGACGACAGATTTGGGCTGGCCCTGATCATTCCACCTTCCCGGGAAGTAACTGAAAAGATAAAAAAGTTTTTATCCGAACTCAACGTCATAGAGCCCGCTCAGTATCCCTATCCTCCGGCGCAGATTCACGTTACAGTATTGTCTATTATTTCCTGTGTGGAAGGTTTTCAGCTGGGGGATATTCCCGTGCCACAGTACCTGGCGACCCTGGAGAGGAGTCTGGCTGAGATAGATTCCTTTGAAATAGATTATAGAGGAATCACAGCCTCCAGGTCCAGCATCATGATTCAGGGTTTTCCCAAGGATGAGACTTTGGAGTTGTTAAGAGAACGACTACGGGTAAATTTCCTTTCATCAGGACTGCATCAAACCATGGATGCCCGCTATAAACTTTCCACTGCGCACGCCACGGTTTTCAGGTTCAGAAAACCCCTGAAAGATTCTCACGGCTTTGCAGCATTTTTGCGCGACAACAGAAACAGGGACTTCGGGGGTCAGAAGGTTTCAGAATTACAACTGGTATACAATGACTGGTACCACCGACCGGAAAAATCCACCACCCTGGCCACCTTTGAGCTTCCTTAGGGTTAAAGAAACTGCGAATAAAAACTTATGAAGCCGATAGGACTTTCTCCCTCAGGAGTTTATTTTGCCTGACTAAAGCTTCTGGTTGCTGTATTTTAAATTTTAAGGAACATTATTTCTTTTTAAGGCATATTTGTTGTAGTTTTTGACCTATATGGATAACAAAACGGCACGGCCTCATCTTCAAAAGGATTTCGACACTCATAAAGTCTGTGTCCTGATTCCCACCTTTAACAATGCAGGGACGCTGGAGCGGGTATTGAATGATGTCTTACAATACACCTCCAACATACTGGTAGTCAATGACGGATCTACCGATCACACTGCGGAAATACTGGCCACTTTCCCGACCATTCAGACATTTCAGTACAAACAGAATCAGGGGAAAGGCCATGCCCTGAAAAAAGGCTTTCAATTGGCCCAGGAGGCAGGATTCCGTTACGCCATCAGTATGGATTCTGATGGTCAGCATTTTGCCGATGACCTGGCGGTTTTTCTAGAGCCCTTAAAAAACAAGAAAGCCGGAGCCCCGGAGCCGCTTATTATCGGCTCCAGGAAAATGGATCATCCCAGTGTTCCCGATAAGAGTTCTCTTGGAAACCGATTGTCGTCTTTTATGTTCCTGATTGAGACAGGAATCCGTCTCCAGGATACCCAGTGTGGCTTTAGATTGTATCCGCTAAATCTTATAAACGGCCTGAGGCTATATACCACTAAATTTGAATTGGAAATCGAGGTCATTGTAAAAGCCGCCTGGGAAGGTGCAGCGGTTCAGAACCTGCCTGTAAAAGTCCTGTATGATCCCAAGGAGCGGGTGACCCACTTTAGGCCCTTCCAGGACGTAGCCCGGATAACCCTGTTGAATATTATCTTTATCCTGGTGCTTATCTTCTACATCCTTCCAAGAGCTGGGATACGAAAACTCCAGGTTAAAAAGAAACCTAAATTGGCAGGTCAAAGCCCCGTCACTCACGAAACCGGCAGTTAGAGCCTTGCTTCCCAGTAAAAGTCATACCTTTTGGCAAACCAGCACGGCGCGTTCCTCCCGGGATAGGGTGGTGAAAAACAGGTAGGTATCACCTCCATCTTTTATTTTTAACTCCCTGCGCAGAGAAGCCACATTAAGGGGAAAGTTCCGGGTACTGATATGGGCTTTACTTCCTCCAAATGCTTTTCTGATTTGTTTTTTATTAAAGGTCAGCTTTTCCTTAATTAAAAACCTGCGCCCCGGAAACTCCATCAACTGGTCACTGGTGAACAAATGAGAATGCAGATGTAATTTTTTAAGCTGATACTGAGCGCCCACGTGACCAAATAAACCGCTTTTCATAATGGCGGCATTGGGTTCATAAAGGTATGTGGCAGGAGGTCCCACCAGAGCTTCCATAGGCTGCTCCAATGGAGCTTCGAAGCGCTGCAAGTGAGGTGCAGTTATATTTACCGTTTTTACCACTAGAGGTTCTGTCGCCTCACCTAAAACCCATAAGAGTTCCTTGACTTCATTATTCACGGCGACGATATGAATTTCCCTGACTTGGGACAGTTCCCTCAAACCAGCCTGAATATCGAGTAGGGGAGCAGTCTTAATGAGCAGGTTGGGGGATTTGGACAACAAAAATTCCAGTTCCTCCACCACATTGGGAACGCCGTCCTCCAGGCGAAATACCCGACCACCGGTATCGGAGCGCCGTGAGGGATCCAGGTAAATCCAATCGAATGACTCCGAAGTATTGCGTAAAAATTCAAGGGAATCCCCACAGATAAATTCAGTAGCTATAGCCCCCTGAATCCTGAGATTATGAGCAGCCAGTTCGGACAGAAACCGATCCTGCTCAACGTGCCAAACTTTATCGACCTGTCGGGAGAAATAAAGAGAGTCCACGCCAAAACCACCGGTGAGATCCGCCAGCCGAGATCCGCCCACCAAAGAAGCCTTATATCTGGCGGTCGCCTCTGAGGAAGTTTGTTCCAGATTCACCGCCGGGGGATACACAACCCCTCTGGTATGGAACCAGCTGGGAAGTTTTTTGGCAGCCTTCTTTTTCCCCGCAAGCTGCGTGGCCAGCTCCTGCGAACTGATTAAGGGGAACGGACTGCCTTTTAAGGCTACAGTTCCTGCATCCTGCTTGTAATGCGCTTCCAGATATTCCTGGACTTCATCCACCAAAAGATACCGATTCAAGGCCTACAAATCTTTGGTCAGACCGGCAACGATCTTATATTCACTCAGCGATTCCTTGGCAATTACCTTAATGGCCGTATAGAAGGGTACAGCCACCACCATTCCCGCCACTCCGAACAAGATTCCGGCAATCAGAATCACCAGGAAGATTTCCAGGGGATGAGAGCGCACACTGGCTCCGAAGATATTGGGCTGAAAAATGAAGTTGTCCAGTAATTGACATATGATATAACCACCCATAACAAACATCAGTTGCGGAAGGATTACTACCTGAAAATCCGCTCCCAGGTTGTTTGAAATAACAAACAAGGCAAACATAAATCCGGCAAAAATGGGTCCCAGGTAAGGAATGATGTTCAAAAAGGCGCCTATAAAGGCAATGGCAATGGGATTGGTAATTTCAAAAATGGACAGCAGAATACTATACAACAGAAACAGCACACTGAGCTGGATAAACAATCCCACAAAGTACCGGGAAAGTAAGACCTTGATTTTGTTAAACACCCGCTGGAACTTTTCCTCGTTTCCTTTATTGGAAAAGACCAGGATACTATTGATCATCAGCTTAGAGTCTTTCAAAAGGTAAAAGGAAATAAATATAACGGAAAACAGGCCGATGACCGCTGCTCCAATAATTCCGAACAAGTTATTGAGATAGCGTGGAACGGCAGCGAAATCCAGGCTTCTCATGATTTCGGACTGTCTCAAGCTCTCCACAATGTTGACTTCTTCCAGCCCCAGATAGGCATTTATCTGATCATTTAAAGCATTGAGATCCCGGGTGAAGGCCTGGGTATCGATTCGGCCCAGGTTCTTACTTTGCTCGATCACAATCGGAATGAAGATCGTGATGAGTCCAATAAAAAAGCCCAGAACCAACAGTAAGACCAGCACTACCGCAATCTGATTGGGCAGCCGCAGCCGGTCCCTCAGAAAAATGACCACGGGCCGGCCTATTAAAGAGATTACAGCAGCTATAGCTATATAAATCAATACGGACTGGATCTGATACAGGAAGTACAGCAATACAAATATCCCTCCGAGTATAGCCAGAGCTCTGAGGATTCCGTATGAAAGGTCTTTTGAATTCATAGGATAAATATAAAATTTCTATTTTACCGGGGCCAAACTTTTAGTAATTTCATAAAGGGCTATGCCCGTAGCCTGCGCTACATTCATGCTGCTGTTAAGCCCGAACATATCTATATGTACATGTGCATCGCACCGCTGTAGCACCTCCTGTTGAATACCCGATCGTTCGTGTCCGATGACAAGAGCTACGCCTTTTAGCGGACTGAACTTGAATTTTGACAGCGACCTGCTTTGCCCGGTAATTTCCAGGGCAATCAGCTGGTAACCCTGATTTTGATAATGCAGACATTGATCCAGAGTATCTCCGCCATCCTCAAAAGGCACCCTTGAAAAAGTCGCACGGGCTGTTTTTCGAAGGCGCGGACTCTCCAGATTTATCAGGGTCTCACAAGCGACCATCTTTTCCACCCCAAAGGCTTCTGCAATCCGAAAAAGACTGCCGATATTGGCCGGAGCCTGAATACCATCCAGCAGAAGAACAATGGGAAATTTCTTTTGCTCAAAGCCGGTGTGTTGATGGTCCAGTTGCATCACGTTTCTTGTTTTTACTAAGATGGGTTCTCCTTTTACTGATTCACCAGCGCAAAGGTATGGCAGGCTACAACAGCTGCCGTTTCTGTTCTCAACCTGCTGTTTCCCAAACTTACCGGAACCCAGCCATGCTCAAGCGCAAGAGCAATCTCCTGGGCGGAAAAATCCCCTTCCGGACCAATCATAATGAGGGCATCTTTATGAGGTTCCAGCACTTTACCAAGCTGTTTCCTTTCCATTTCACTTTCACAGTGCGCAATAAATTTCTGTCCTTCAAAGGGAAGCGACACCACCTGAGAAAAGTCTTTTTGGCTCTCAAGTCGGGGAAGATAAGTATGCAAGGATTGCTTCATCGCACTCTGCACAACCCGTTGAAAACGATCTTTTTTAACGACCGTCCGCTCACTATGCTCACAAATTACGGGGGTTATTTTCTGAACCCCGATCTCAGTAGCTTTTTCCAGAAACCATTCATAGCGGTCATTCATCTTGGTCGGTGCCACCAGTAAATGCAGCTGCTGTGGAGGAGGTGGGGAAGTGGTCAGCTTGTTGACCTTTACCTGACACTTATTGGGATCGGCCTGCGTGATCTGCGTCTCAAATAGAGATCCTTTACCATCGGTAATATAAAGCAAATCCCCTTCACGTTTGCGCAACACCCTTACGATATGTTTACTCTCGTCTCTTGGAAAGCTGAGCTGGGTATCGGTGGATTGTATGAGTGGATGGTAAAATAATTGCACAAGTCTACATTTGAATTCGGGCGGTGGCTGCCACAGACATATCGGCGAAATCCTCTTCCAAGAATTTATAATATCCCGCAATGGCAATCATGGCCGCATTATCGGTCGTATATTCAAATTTAGGAATATAACTCTTCCAGCCAAATTTGGCCTCAGCCGCTTTTAAAGTACTTCGAATTCCACTATTGGCTGAGACCCCTCCCGCAATGGCGATTTGTCTGATGCCCGTTTGCTTCACCGCCTTTTTGAGCTTGTCCATTAAAATATTTACAATCGTATATTGAATGGAGGCGCACAAATCCTCGAGGTTCTGCTCGATAAAGGCAGGATCTTCTTTGGTCTTTTTCTGAATAAAATACAGCACCGAGGTTTTCAGACCGCTAAAGCTAAAATTCAAATCACCCACTTTGGGTTTGGGAAAATGGAAAGCTTCGGGATTTCCCAATTGAGCATACTTATCAATTAAAGGTCCACCTGGATAAGGCAGCCCCAGTATTTTAGCACTCTTATCAAAGGCTTCTCCCACGGCATCATCCAGGGTTTCCCCTATAACTTCCATTTCAAAGTAATTGGAAACCTTCACAATCTGCGTATGCCCCCCGCTGATGGTCAAAGCCAGGAAGGGAAAGGATGGTTTAGAATATCCTTCCTCCTCTATAAAATGGGCCAGAATATGCGCCTGCATATGATTGACGTCTATAAGAGGGATTCCAAGACCCAGGGCCAGGGATTTTGCAAATGAAGTACCCACAAGCAGCGATCCCAAAAGACCTGGGCCCCGTGTAAAGGCCACGGCATCAAGATCATTTTTGGTAATTCCAGCTTCTTTCAGAGCTAAATCAATGACCGGAACAATGTTCTTCTGATGAGCCCGGGAGGCCAATTCCGGAACCACCCCTCCATATTTAACATGAACCTCCTGGGAGGCTACAATATTGGACAGGATCTTTCCGTTGCACAGTACAGCAGCGGCCGTATCATCACAGGACGATTCGATACCCAGGATGTACTTTTTTTGTTGCGGCATTTATGTGTTTTAGGCCCGAAAATTGTTAATATTGCTAGCAAAGATAATACATTAAATCCGATACCTTTTATCAAAAGATTCTTCCAAATACTAGGGAGGAGCCTCATCGCTCTGTTGCTGATTTTTATACTGGCAGGGATTGTATTTTCGATCCCCTCCGTACAGACTTACATTGGTAAACGCTTCACCACCACCTTAAACCAGGAGTATGATGTAGATATACAGGTGCGCAGCCTTCAGGTTACTTATTTCGGAAATGTGCGTTTGGGAGACGTATTGATAAAAGACCATCATCAGGACACCTTAATTTATGCCGAAGGCGTCCGCACCTCCATCATCGGCCTGAGCAGGCTTCTGGATGCCACCCCCAGACTGGGCAGCACCATCATCGACGGACTTCAAATGAACATGAAGATCTACCAGGGAGATCAAAAGGACAACCTCAGTATGTTTGTGGACCGGCTCGAAAAAAACCCCAACAGGGAGAAGCGTCCCTTTGAACTGAGGGCTTCGGATGTTGAGATTATTAACAGTAGTTTCAGTTATCTGGATCACAATGCCGAAAATCCTACCGTAGTGGCCATTGACAATCTCAATATTTTAGGTTCTCAATTACTGATCGACGGACCCCAGGTGTCTTTGAACATTCACAACCTGACCGGCCTGGAGAGCAGGGGCCTGGAGGTGGATTTTTTAAATGCGCGGTTTAAATATCTGCCGGCGAGTCTGGAACTGAGAGATTTTGAATTGCATACTCCGGATTCCAGAGTGGTGGGTCAACTCCTGTTTAATACGGAAAATGGCTACGGGGATTTTGTCAATCAGGTAGAAATCACTGCCGACTTTTATCAGACCTCGGTCTCGACCAGTGATTTACAGGCGTTCTACGAGCCTTTCGGAAGTGGCCAGCAACTGGAATTCTCCACTTCCTTTAAAGGCTATATGAATGACTTCCGCCTAACCGACCTGGACTTTCAAGGCATGGACCGAAGCATCATTATCGGAGATCTTGTGGTGCAGAATTTATTTGCCGCAGAAAATGAGGTGTTTTCCCTGGTGGGACAGTTTGATGAGCTTTCGACCAATTATTACGATCTGATCAGTCTGCTGCCGGATATCCTGGGTCCCAAATTACCCGAGCAATTAGCGGAGCTGGGGGATGTAAGGGGAGAGGGCCTTGCGGTTGTGACCAATAACTCGGTGGACACGGATATGGTGCTGACCAGTGATCTGGGAAGGGTACAGGTAGACATGATGCTGGATAACCTGGATATTGCTGAAGAGGCCACCTATCGGGGAACGATCCGGGCCACCAATTTCAACGTGGGGCGGTTGACTCAGGTTCCTGACCTGGGGCGGACCTCTTTCAGGCTTGATCTGGAAGGAAAAGGATTTACCACGGAAAGTCTCAATACAGAACTCAACGGACAGATAGCGAATCTGAGATTTAACGGCTATACCTACCGGGACCTTAAAGTTCTGGGAACCCTGAATGCTCCGGTATTTAACGGAGACCTGATTTCTTTGGATCCGAACCTGAGAATGGAATTCAGCGGACTGGTGGATTTTTCCTGGGATACCAACATTTATGATTTTGAAGCCGCGGTGGACCATGCGAACCTGGCGGCGCTGAATTTCATTACGCGGGATAGCCTGTCGGTCTTCCAGGGGGATGTTATTGTGAATATGCGGGGGACGAACCTCAATGATGCCGCGGGTGTGATTCTCCTGTTAAATGCCTCTTATCGCAACCAAAACGATCTCTATTCCTTTGAGGATATGCGCATGACCTCAAATTTTGAGGGCCCGGTGCGACGCCTTGAAATCAATTCCCGGGATGTCATCAGCGGATTTATTGAAGGAGAATTCGATATCACTCAGGTTCCCTCACTGATTGAAAACTCGGTGGGAAGCATCTATACCAATTATCAGCCCAATAAACTGACCACCGACCAGTACCTCGAATTCGACTTCAACATCTACAATAAGATCGTAGATGTTTTTTTCCCCGAGATCACCCTGGCCCCCAACACCTCCATACGCGGGCGAGTAGAATCTAACGAATCCGAATTCCGATTGAATTTCCGTTCTCCCGAGATTCTGGCCTTCAACAGCCGACTGGAGGATGTGAACATTCAGGTAGATAATACCAACCCCCTCTTTAATACCTACGTGGAGATTGACAGCCTGGCTACTGGATTTTATAGTTTTTCTGATGTCAGCCTTATTAATGTCACACTGAACGATACCCTTTTCGTGCGGTCGGAGCTTAGGGGAGGCCCGCAAAATAAGGACTTGTTTCACCTTAACCTGTATCACACCATTAACGAGGATAACAACTCCGTAGTGGGAATTCAGAAATCGGACCTCCTGTTTAAAGGGAACGAGTGGTTTCTAAATGAGGCCGATGACCGCTCCAATCGGGTTATTTTTGAAGACCGCTTTAAGAACATTCGCATTGACACCTTGTCCCTGACCCATAAAAATGAGCAAATCAGGCTGGCCGGGGTTCTTCGGGATTCTACTCATAAAACCGTGCGAATGAGTTTTGAGGATGTGGATCTGGGCAAAATCACTCCCGAGTCCAACACCCTGGCTTTTGGCGGGCAGATTAACGGGAACCTCAACCTCTGGCAGCGCAGCACGGCCTATTACCCACATACTTCTTTGACCGTGGAAGATTTCAAGGTCAATGACAGTGTGGTGGGGGATTTGTTTCTGGATGTGCTCGGTAACAGTGATCTGAGTATCTACAACATCAACATGAACCTTAATAAAGAAGGTCGCGAAAGTTTTTCAGGGATTGGCGAAATCGCCGTGGATGACGGGGTCCCACAAATCCTATTGGATGTGAATTTCCATGACTTTGCCATCGGCCCGCTGAGTCCCCTGGGGGAGGATGTACTGGATAATATTCGGGGAACCTTGTCGGGTCATGCCATTGTGAGTGGGGATTACCGCAATCCGGAGATTGATGGCGACCTGGTTTTGGAAGAAGCAGGCCTTCGGGTTCCTTATCTGAACGTGGATCTTGATTTTCAGGAGCAGGCACAGGTCCAGCTCCGGGGTCAGCAATTCATTTTCCCGGGAATCGAAATTCAGGATACCCGATTCGGTACCACAGGTACTTTATCCGGTAGTATCTTCCATTCCAACTTTACACGCTGGAACCTCGACCTCAACCTTTCCACGGACCGGCTCCTGGTGCTGAACACCCAGAAGGAGGACGATGCCTTATATTACGGAACCGCCTTTATTGCGGGGACTTCTTCTATTTCGGGTCCCACAGATGAGCTGGTCATCAATACCATTGCCTCTACCCAGCGGGGAACCGTGTTTAAAATTCCTATCGATGGATCGGAGCGTATCGGGGATAATTCTTTTATTCATTTTCTGAGTCCTCTGGAAAAGGCCGCCCGCGAAGAAGGGCAGGAGGTTGCGATGCGGGAGGTCAAAGGTCTGGAGCTTAATTTTGATCTGGATGTCACCAATGATGCGCAGGTAGAGATTGAGATGGAAGGAAGTACCCTCAGGGGCAAGGGGGCCGGAACCCTGCTCATTGAGATCAATACCCTCGGAAAATTCAATATGTGGGGGGATTTCATCACCAACTCGGGCGAATATGTCTGGAACTACGGAGCGCTGCAGAAACGCTTTGAGGTGAGACCCGGAGGAACCATTACCTGGAGCGGGCATCCCGCACAGGCCAATGTAGATATTTTTGCCGTCTATGAAGCCTCTGCCAACCCGGCTTTAATCCTTGAAAATCCCTCGGTACGAAGAAACATTCCGGTCGATGTGGTAATCAACCTCCGGGGAGAATTACTCCATCCCGATTTTTCCTTTGACCTGGAGTATCCCAATGTGACCTCCACCGTACGCTCGGAACTGGAATACAAAATTGCCAATAGTGCAAACATAGAAATGCAGGCATTTTCCTTGTTGGCCCTTGGACAGTTCTATACGGAGAATGTGTTCAATGCCGGAAATGCCTGGGCGGGGAACCTGTTTGAAAGTGCTTCGGGTTTCTTTAATAATCTCCTGGCGGACGACGACGGCGTTTTTCAGGTGGGCCTGAATTATGAACAGGGAGCCCGTACCCCGGATGAAACCTATGCAGATCGGTTCGGGGTGACCCTTTCCACCCAGATCAGTGATCGGGTCCTGATCAATGGAAAAGTTGGAGTTCCCATCGGAGGCGTTACCGAGACGGTAGTGGTGGGTAATCTGGAGATTGAACTCCTTCTCAATGAAGAAGGCAACCTGCGGGCAAAAATCTTCAACCGCGAAAACAACATCCAGTACTTTGGTGAGGAACTCGGTTTCACCCAGGGAGTAGGACTTACCTATCAGGTAGATTTTGACACGTTCAGGGAACTCCTGCAAAAACTGGTCAATGGAGAAGTACCACATCGTCCTCAGCCTCAGGAGGCCAATGGGGACGCCATTCGTCAGGAGAGTCTGGTTCCGGATTACATTGTATTTCCGGGAACCGTGGGCAACGGCTCCAGGTAAACAGTTTGGTGGTTCTTATAGAACAGCTATCGCGCTGATTTCCACATTGACAAACTTTGGCAAATTGGCCACTTCCACAGTTTCACGGGCAGGAGCCGCGTCGCCCTGAAAATACCGCTGGTAAATGCCGTTAATCTCTCCAAAGTTATTCATGTCACTGATAAAGATGGAGCACTTCACCACATTGGTAAAGTCCATATCCGCAGCCTGTAATATAGCCTGGAGATTGCTCATGACCTGCTCGGTCTCTTTCTCAAGATCATCGGTGACCAACTCGCCACTGGCAGGATTAATAGCTATTTGTCCGGATATATATAAGGTATTGCCCGCCAGAATGGCCTGGTTGTAAGGTCCGATGGGTGCCGGAGCATCAGGAGTGTTGATTACTTTTTTCACGTTGCAGATTTTAAGGTTCATTAAAGGGTTCGGTCTCTTTGTCGTCGTTTCTCAAACTTGATATCACTCAAGATAGAGGATTTAATTCCAATAAAGAAATTCCATTGCTTGTACCGCCCAAAGGGGGTCCAGGAAAAGGTCATCCTCCAGCTATTGAGGTCTCTTGCAAATCGAAACTGGGTATGAGTAAAACCCTGATTGACAAAGTCATATCCGGAAGAGACCCCTACAGTCCAGTTAGGAGACAGTTCCACATCTCCTGAGAACATCAGGGAGTGGGAGGTGATACTGTTTTGGCGCGCATTATTGGCGTAGTTCATCGTATACTGCACCCTTAGATCCCACGGAATCTTAAAGTTGTAGAATTCATTTTCCTCTTCTTCTTCATCATCAATCCCTTCTTCGTGCTCATCGTAAAAGGTTCCGTCCAGTTCCATTGATTTTCCAAAGAGGTCGTCGGGTCTACCGCCATTTCGGAAGGTCTCGTTATCCAGGCGGTCGGTATTGTCGGCCCCACCTTCAAAATCTTTGGAAGAGAAGGAGTATCCGAAACTCATATTGGCATTGGTCAGACGAAACAGGCTTCCTCCGTTGTTGATATTGAGTTTGTCAATCCGGCGGTTGTTGTTGTCCAGCGCATAGATGTCCAGGCCTGCTCCGAAGTTGATATCGAGTTTGTTCTGAATGATGGGTATTTTTCCGCGGACCGATACCGGTGCCAATCGCAGGGAATCCCCGGCCAGATTATAGGCTGTACTGATATTGAAGTTATCCAGCAATTTAATCTTTCGGGCTTCTGCTCCCACAGAGTCCAGAACTTTGGCCTCAAAGGTGTTACTGAGAGAAAAACCTATAGAACTGGCAAAATTACGCCCGGGTGCACCATAGAGAGTTCCTTCAAAACGCGAATAATCTACCAGAACTTCGTCCCGACCCGGACCTTCAGGTATGAGATAGGTATCGTAATAATGATCGAATCCCGGATTCACATTATAACTAATGGAGGGGCGCATGACATGCCGGACGGCCTGTATTTTACTGTCGGGTTTAAAATTGACTGTTCCATAGAGGGTGGTACCAATACTGGTATTAAAATTATAGGTGCGATACGAATCAAATCCGGAAATCGTATCGACCACTTCCTGTTGAAGTTCCTCGTCATAACGGCGTTCAAAGGTTTTGAACACCCAGTTCTCATTATAAGTGGTATTGGCACTCACACTGAGGTAATTGAAGAGTTTAAAGTTCGTGCTAAGCGGAATGGAATGTTGCGCTCCAAGTACGGCATCTTCAAACATTTCGGGCTGGAAAAACAATGAATCGGTGGTATTGAACCGGTTTTCAGCCCGCAAATTATACTGCAGGTTAATATTTTCAATCAGACCTTTTTTAGCCCCGATTTTGGGTTCAAAAGGATAAATCCGGCCCATACTCGCCTGGAGGGTGGGCAGGGTCATGGTGATGCTCTGCGTATTGGTATTCTGAGAGTGGGTGGCAGTCAAACTCAGGTTAAACTGCGGATCGCCCGGCCACGTTTTCGAATAGGATACGGATGAACTCAGGGTATTGGTCAACCGGTTCCCGGCATTACTCATGTTGGTGGATTCCTGATAGTACTGACTACTCCCCAGGTTCACCGAGGCGGAAAAGGAGGAATTCGGGCTGGATTTCTGGTCCTGCCGGTGGCTCCACCGGATGTTGTAGATAGATCCTTCCGAGAAATCGGGAAACCCGCGCTGGCTGTTGATAAGCTTTTCATAGCGGAAACTGAAGTTCCCCCTGAACTTATACCGAAGGGCATAAGAAGACTCCAGTCTCAAACCGTAACTCCCGTTGGAATAGTAATCCGCCAGAGCCGTCAGATCCGCATAATCCCCCAGCGCAAAATAATACCCCGCATTCTGCAGATAATACCCACGGTTGTTATCTTCCCCAAAGGAGGGAATAATAAATCCGGAGGTCTGTTCATCGGTCATGGGAAAATAGCCAAAGGGCAATCCCAGAGGCGTGGGCACATCGGCGATATACATATTCACCAGACCCGATACGATTTTTTTATCGGGCACAAATTTGATTCTTCGGGCATAAAAATAATACTCAGGATTATCCAGGTCTTCCGAAGTGGTAAACTTCACATTGCGCATGTAGTATACCGAATCGTTTTCCCTTTTGGTCACCGACCCCAGCACATTAAATTCCCCCTGTGAGGTGCGGGAATTGAAAACCAGGGCTTTTTCGGTATCAAAATTAAATCGGATGGAATCGGGTTCCACCACGTTCTGGCCCTGAGTAAAAACCGGAGATTGGGAATAAGCACCGGTGGAATCCGGAATACCGTAAGCATATACTTCGTTTCGCTCGTTATCAATAATGATCTCTCCAGCCTTTAAATTGATGTCCCCGTAGGTGACTTCTGCATTATTATAAAGGTACATCCGATTCTCCCTGGGGTGAAGCCGCATGTAGTCGGTCGCAGAATAAACGACCCGGTCGGTAAGGAAGGTGGAAGAAGTCTGGGTTACCGTAGTATCCGTCTGGGTGGTATCGGCAACAGGTAACAGACTGGCTTGCAAGGGCAGGGAATCCAGCAGCGGCAGAATCGGCTCCCGCTCTGCCGGAATATAAATGCCTTCAACCCCTTTTCGATCCTGGCTGTAAAGTTGCGTAAAAGCCAATAATGAAAGACAGCAAAGAAGGATATGGGGTATATTTGTCCGCAATGTTATTGTTGCTATTTTTGTAGAAAAGGCTTGCTTTTTGAAGTTCCAAAATTACATATATTTTTTTAGGTTCCTTTTGGGTTCCTGAAAAATATCCAACCCAAACAAGCGTTACTTCTGTATGAGAACATTAGGTTTTAATTTACTTGGCTTACTCCTATTAAGTTGGGTAAGTATTGGTTATGGAATGCCGGCTCAGGACCCGGACCGGCCCAAATTCGTGGTAGTACTGGATGCCGGGCACGGGGGGAAGGACCCGGGCAATAGAGGTAACGGATATTTTGAAAAGGATATTGCGCTAAATATTGTCCTGGAAGTAGGGAAGGAGCTGGAGAAGCATCCGGATGTGAAGGTCCTTTATACCCGCAAATCCGATGTATTTGTGACCCTGGCCGAAAGGGCAGCAATCGCCAATGATGCCGCTGCCGATCTCTTTGTGTCGGTGCATGCCAATTCCCATTCCTCCCAGGCATCCGGTACCGAGACCTTTGTGCTGGGTCTGCGCCGCAACGCAGATAATATGGAAGTGGCCAAACGTGAAAACCGGGTAATCTATCTGGAGGAGGATTACGAGATCACCTACAGTGGTTTTGATCCGGATTCTCCCGAGTCCCATATAGGACTGACCCTGATGCAGGAGGAATACCTGGATCAGAGTATTTTACTGGCAGATTACATCCAGAAGAATTTTACAGAAGATCTTAAAAGGAAAAACCGGGGCGTCAAACAGGATGTCTTTTTGGTGCTGCGGGAAACTTACATGCCGAGCGTCCTGGTAGAGGCCGGGTTTCTAACCAATAAATCCGAAGGAGCCTACCTAAATAGTTCCCGTGGTCAGAAGGAAATTTCCCGGGCCATCGTTCAGGCTGTGGTAGATTACAAAAACAACATCAACCTGGATTTAGCGGCTGGTCTGCCCACCGCCCAGGACCATGCCGACAACGGGATTGTTTTTAAAGTTCAGATTGCAGCCAGTCAGAGCGCTGTGGAACTCCAACCCTATAATTTTAAAGGTCTCAGGGACCTCAGCAGAAACCGGGAGGCCGGCCTATACAAGTATTACTACGGGGAAACCTCCAGTTATCCACATGCCCAGGAACTGCTTAAAAAAGCCAAGGATCAGGGATTCCCCTCCAGTTTTGTGGTCGCTTTTAAGGACGGTGAAAAAATCGATGTACAGGAAGCCCTCGAAACTAAAGTGAATTAAGGATTTTGTTGAGATAGGTTTCTGGTTTTATTTTATAAATTTGTCCTTGCACTAAAAACCAACTTTTGTGAAATATACTCGAGAGGTCAAGACTGCCCTTTTGGCTATAGTAGCCATTGTCCTGCTGATCTTTGGATACAGCTTTCTAAAAGGGAAGAACCTGCTTGATTCCAGCAAGACATTCTACGCCGTGTACCCAGAGGTTGAAGGACTTTCTCCTTCCTCAACGGTGACGATTAATGGATTAAAGGTAGGAACCGTAACAGATATTGATTTTTTGAACCAGGACGGGGATTTGCTGGTCACCTTCACAGTGGATACCGATTTTGAGTTTTCTCCTAACAGTGTGGCCCGCGTGTACGGGGGTGGCATCATTGGAGGAAAGTCCCTGGCTATTATACCCACCTACGAGCCCGGTAATGTAGCCCGATCAGGCGATACCCTTCCCAGTGAAATGGAGGAAGGGCTGCTGGAATTGGTGAACGAGCGGCTGACTCCCTTGCAGGAAAAAGTGGAACAAGCCATTGTAAGCGCGGATTCTTTGTTGACTTCCATAAATGCCGTTTTAAACGAGGACACCAGAAATAACATTCAATCCACCTTTGCTGATCTCAGCTCCACGGTGGCTTCTCTAAAGACTTCAGCAGCTTCCATTGAAGGAGTCATGAATCGCAACACCGAGAAGCTGGACCGCACCTTTACCAATCTGGATCAAATGACAGGAAATCTCAACCAGTTTTCTGACTCGCTAACCCAGGTAGATCTTGGGGTGATGGTTCGGAATCTGGAAAAAGTGACGGCCGATCTGGAGGCAGTCTCAGGAAAACTCAACAGCGATGAGGGAACGGTAGGAAAGCTCCTGACGGATCCCACCGTCTATGACAACGTGGATCGGGCCACCAAGCAGTTGGAGCAGTTAATTCAGGATATTAAACTCAATCCAAATCGCTACGTCAGGTTCTCCCTTTTTGGGAAGAAACCGGAGCCCTATGTTCCTCCACAAGATTCACTTCAATAACAAAAACCAACCACAATGATTGCACAAATCGCATTTGTTCTGGCCCTGATCATAGGAATCGGAATTTTTGCACGGAAT
>JAJUIC010000105.1 GCA_029265595.1 Flavobacteriaceae bacterium | reverse complement strand
TGAATCTCATCTGGGTGGGGATCTGTATAGTTGCATTTTTCATTACAAAACCGGTGGAGTTTTATGTCCTCGCGGGATGTGTGGGTCTGGTGATGGGAGGAATTCAGTCCCTCTCTCGTTCTACCTATTCAAAGCTTTTACCCGCTCATACCCTGGATACTACCAGTTATTTCAGTTTTTACGATGTATCTGAAAAAATAGGCATCGTGATCGGAATGCTCCTCTATGGATTGATTGTCCAACTTAGCGGGAGTATCCGGTTTTCACTGTTCTTCCTGGTGTTATTTTTCGCGGGAGGATTACTTTTACTATGGCGTATACCGCGGGTGTTCCGAAGAGGATCTCAGTAGGTAATGGGGGCACCTTGTTCTTTTTTAAATGGAAAAACCCGCTCATGTAGTAGAGCGGGTGGGAGATAGATTGAGCAGTAGTTCCTTTAATTGCTGGAAATGGAGCCGGATCCAAAAGTTTTAAAGTTTTGTTTTTTGGGATTGCCTTTATAAGAAATGTCTCCCGAACCCTGAACCCTTGCCTGTAAAGCTTCGGAAGCGTGAATTTCTATGTCACCCGAACCTGAGACGGTCGCTGTAACCTGTTGCGCTTTCAGGTTGGTAGCCTGGAAATCGCCTGAACCCGTTACTTCACAATCCAGATCAACAGTAGAACCCCTTAAAACCACATCGCCTGAACCTGTGACTTTACCTTTAATTCGCTGCGCCTTCAGGTCAAGCTCTATATCGCCAGATCCGGTTAATTTCACTTCAAAGTCATCTGCCTGCAGCTGATCTTTTCCTATAATATCTCCTGATCCGGTTAAAGTCAGCGCATCAATATGTTTTACAGGTACCTCAATGGTAATGGGCATGCGCCGGCTCTCCACCAGCTGGTATCCCCTTTCAACTGATATTTTCAGTTCCTTGCCTTTTACCTCAGTTAGCAGGTGCTCCAATAAATTGCTCTCCCCCTGTATCTTCAAGGTTCCTTCCGCTCCGGATACCAGTGTGACTTCAAAGCTTCCGGTTACTGAAATTTCATCATAGGGATTTACATTTCGGGTCTGGGTGGTATAATCTCCGTTTCCTCGTACCTTTTGTTGTCCCCACCACTGGCCGTAGGACAGATTGAGAGAGCATGTAATAGCAATCAGAGTTAGAAATAGTTTTTTCATTTTTTGTGGTTTAAGGTTCTTAATAAATTGGTGAAAAACTGATGCCGCCATAGCTTGCATCTATGGTGACCACCGCTCCGGAATCCGTGTTGTGATAGCCTTCATAGTAACGTTTTGAACCGGATTGATGTTGCTTGAGGTTGTTGAAGACCTCCCCGTCGATGCCTCTGATTCCAGCATAGGATGAATTCAACTTATAGCGCCAGGAGGAATCAGGAAAATATCCGATTTTAAGGGTGGTATAATCACTGTTAATAGTTAGGCTTTCCAGGTTTCTCATCATCTGCCTAATGGTTGCAGACCCGTAATCCAGATTTAGATCCAGAGATCCGTAAACAGAATCCACGGTCGTACTGAGATAATCCCCGTCTCCCCGGATATTTTTCACCTGCCCCACCTCAATACTTCCATAATCACAGCTGAATTCGAGAAATTCCACTTTTCGGATTTTGGAGTTGCTATAATCTGCTGAAATATCCAGTGCGCCGGCCTCCTCAATGGTATAATCCGAATAATCAGCCTCAATAGATCCTTTTCGGATGTACCCAATTTTACTGTTTCTGGTATAATCCATTTCAATCACATTAGCCTCTCCCATAAGCTCTCCTATGAGAAGCTGCCCATAATCGACAGAGATATTGGCATTGCCTTCCAGGCGATCAATGTTGACCGACCCGTAATCATTCTCCAGATTCAGATGGATGCCTACCGGAGCTTTGATTTTGTAATTGATTTCGATGTTGACGTTGCCTGAACCGCGCAGCCAGCTGAAAAATGAATTCCGACTGGTTTCCAAATAGGTCTGGGCAGAGACCCGGCCTGGACTGTGTTTGAAGATTACGTCAAGTTCCTCGAGCCGTTTTTGAACTGCTTCCTTGTCATTGCCATTGGTCTTAAGGGTGACCACGATCTCGACCTTATCCTGATCCCAGGTGGTTATATCAATTTCCCCGTATTTGTTTTCCACTTCCAACAAGGCTTTTGGGGAGACTTCAAAATTTCGTCGAATCTCCCGGGTTTCGGTATGCCGGCCCAGAAATTCATCTGGCTGGGAAGGAGCCGGTTGCTCATTGGGCACCAGCAGAATTAACAGGAGCTTAAAAATATGCATTTTCATGTGCTGCAGGATTTTGATTGTTAATGTGTTCTACTTTTTCTAAAAGGGTATTCAGTAATTCAATTCGTTGTTGAAAATTGGCCACCATGGCATAGATTACCCGTTGATCATTCCCGCTTTTGACCAGATCAACCGTGAGGGCCTGGTAATCTTTTTCCAGAGCTTCCATCTGAACCAGAGCGTCTTCAATCATCCGGGCAGTCTGTGCATTTTTCATCCCCTCCAGGTTTTGTAATTCTTGTTGAAGGACTTTGGTGTAAAAGCTCTGCGTATTTTTCATCTCCTGGGATACACTGCCCAATTCTCTCTTTTGAGGGTCCGAAAAATTTACGAACCGGGTCATAACCATCAGGCTGAGTATCAGAAGAGCCGCGAGCCCTAGGTATGGCGTCCATAAAGAATAAAGCTTTCCGGCTTTACCTTGGGAAGTATTCTTGTGTTTAAGGCGCTCCCTGAACCGCTCCCGGTGTCCCTTTGGTGGCTCAGCTACATTCAGATCCAGCTCTCTGAATAAGGTATCTAATTCATCATTCTTCATAACTCATCATTTTATTCCGAAGGCTTTCCCGAGCCCTTGATAAAGTAGTCCTGCAATTGGCAGGAGTGATTTTTAAAATTTCACAGATTTCCTGTTGATCGAAACCTTCTATAAGATTTAAAGTTAGAATGATCCGGTAGCTCTCTCTGAGATCGGTTAGACATCTCATGGCCAGATTAAATCTTGGATTATAGGTCTCTTCTTCCATTATTACACCCTGGTTTTCTGAATCCTCATAAGGCAGGGCCTGCTCCAGAGAAACCTCTTGTTTGGCCTTATTTCGGCGGTAGGCTACGATGCTCTGATTGGCTACAATTTTTTTTAGCCATGCCCCGAAACTCGATGCTCCTTTGAAAGTGTGAAGTTTAGAAAAGGCTTTTAAAAATGCCTCCTGCATCACGTCTTCTGCCTCCTGAGGATCCTTTACAATTCGCACGGCCGTATTATACATGGCGCGGTAATACCTATCATAGACCTCTAATTGTGCCTGCTGATCCCCTTTGCGACATCGCTTTAATAGTTCCTTTTCTTTTTTGGTTGATAACATTGTTGAACTACTGCTTTCTTTAAAGATGCATAAGATCTTTAATTGTTACACTTTTATTTAAAAATGTTTTTAGAACCTCCTTTTTACGTTGGCACAGGAATTGAAAATAGAGAAAAGGAAACTGCCTCTGGTTGGGGCCAGCCCTTGATTTTCATAACATAAGAGGCGTTTGAATTCAAATAAGAGTAATAACTGTTGTGACAGTTTGACTTAAAAATAACTATGGCTAGAACTAAATTTACGCATCTTGACAGTTTGTCATTACAAGAAATGGAAGAAGACGCAGAGCTCATTCCATTGATGACCACAGAAGATGAAGAAGAAATAGATAGGGAAAATCTTCCTAATGCACTGCCGATATTACCCCTGCGCAATACGGTGCTATTTCCAGGAGTTGTTATTCCTATAACAGCAGGACGGGATTCTTCCATCCGCCTGATCAATGACGCAAATAACGACAGTAAAGTTATTGGTGTGGTTGCCCAGAAGGATGAAAAGGTGGAAAATCCTGCGAGAAAAGATATTCATGAAGTAGGGGTAGTTGCCCGAATTTTACGAGTACTAAAAATGCCCGATGGAAATACCACGGTCATTATTCAGGGAAAAAAGCGGTTCCAGCTGGACGAAGTAGTTCAGGAAGAACCGTATCTAAGAGCTACCATTAAGGAGGTCCCGGAAGGCCGGCCTGCAAGGGAAAATCCTGAATTTCTTGCCATTATTGAATCTATAAAGGATCTGGCACTGGAAATCATCCGAAGCAGCCCAAATATTCCATCAGAGGCTTCTTTTGCCATCGAGAATATCGAGAGTCCTTCCTTTTTGATCAACTTTGTCTCTTCCAATATGAACCTTCGGGTGGAGGAGAAACAAAAACTGCTGGAGACCGGGGACCTTAAAAAACGGGCCCTGACTACCTTGAAGTATCTGAACGTGGAGTTTCAGAAACTGGAGCTGAAGAACGATATTCAGTCGAAGGTCCAGAGTGACATGAATCAGCAGCAACGGGAGTATTTTCTACATCAGCAGATGAAGACCATCCAGGAAGAGCTGGGAGGCGTATCCCATGAAGATGAGATTCAGGAACTTCGGGAAAAGGCCGCCAAAAAGAAATGGAATAAGGACATCAAGGAGCATTTTGAAAAAGAACTGGGTAAGCTTCAGCGAATGAATCCGCAGGTGGCCGAATACTCCATTCAGCGGAATTATCTCGATTTATATGTCGACCTGCCGTGGAATCAGTTCAGCAAGGATAAATTTGATCTAAAACGGGCGCAGCGAATTCTCGATCGGGATCACTATGGACTAGAGGATGTTAAAAAAAGAATTATAGAATATCTGGCGGTTCTGAAACTCAGGAACGATATGAAATCTCCTATTCTATGTCTTTTCGGCCCTCCGGGAGTGGGTAAAACCAGTCTGGGTAAATCTGTAGCTGAAGCCTTAGGTCGGGAGTATGTAAGGATTTCATTGGGTGGATTACGGGATGAAGCTGAGATACGAGGCCATAGAAAAACTTATATAGGTGCCATGCCCGGCCGAATCATCCAAAGTCTGAAAAAGGCGGGTACCAGTAATCCTGTCTTTGTATTGGACGAGATTGATAAACTGAGCATGGGTAATAGCGGAGATCCTTCCTCAGCACTCCTGGAGGTACTGGACCCGGAGCAGAATAGCGAATTTCACGATAACTTTTTGGAAATGGGCTTTGACCTTTCCAAAGTCATGTTTATTGCTACTGCCAATAATCTGGCTCCTATTCAACCTGCCCTGCGTGACAGAATGGAAGTGATTAACGTGTCAGGTTATACCATCGAAGAAAAGGTGGAGATAGCCCGACAGCATCTGCTTCCCAAACAACTCAAAGAGCACGGACTGACAAAAGATGATTTGAAGGTTGGGAAGCGGCAACTGGAAAAAATTGTGGAAGGATATACCCGGGAGTCTGGCGTTCGCGGGCTTGAGAAGCAGATTGCAAAAGTGGTCCGCTATGCCGCCAAGAACATTGCCATGGAGGAGGAGTACAATAAAAAACTCACCAATCAGGATATCGTGAAGATTCTGGGAAGCCCCAAGCTCGAACGCGACAAATACGAGGACAACGAGGTCGCAGGAGTCGTTACGGGATTGGCATGGACGCAGGTGGGCGGTGATATTCTGTATATTGAATCCATTCTTTCTAAAGGGAAAGGAAATTTAAATATTACCGGGAACCTTGGAAAGGTGATGAAAGAATCGGCGACCATTGCTCTGGAGTATATAAAAGGAAATGCAGAGCAGCTGGGAGTGAATCCGGACGTGTTTCAGAATTACAACGTTCATATCCACGTCCCCGAAGGTGCAACTCCCAAGGACGGTCCCAGTGCCGGTATTACCATGTTAACTTCTCTGGTGTCATTGTTTACCCAACGGAAAGTGAAGAAGAATATCGCCATGACAGGTGAAATCACCCTAAGAGGTAAAGTGCTTCCGGTAGGAGGTATCAAGGAAAAGATACTGGCAGCTAAAAGAGCCCATATCAAAGAAATTATTCTTTGTGAAGACAACCGTACAGATGTCGAGGAAATCAAGGAGGAATATTTAAAAGGTCTTGAATTCCATTATGTGAAGGAGATGTCCGAAGTCATCGAAGTTGCCGTACTCAAGCAAAAGGTGAAAAACCCGAAGAAGTTGTAAAAAAGCTTCAAGATAAGGCCCCGAGACCTGAAAAGGATTCGGGGCTTTATCTAGAAGAGCCTTACCTTTGGGCCAATCTGTACCAGAGCAGAGGAGTTCCGAAGAACAAGTACCTTTTGATAAGTTTTAATTGTAGATGGGAAAGAAGAAGATTACAATTGCCATAGATGGGTTTTCGTCCACTGGTAAAAGTACGGTAGCCAAACAGCTAGCTAAAGAACTTGGCTATGTTTATGTAGATACGGGCGCTATGTATCGTGCGGTCACGCTCTTCGCTTTACGAGAAAAAATCATAGGTCGTGAAATATTTAGACGGGACGCACTGGTGGACCGACTGGAAGAAATTGAACTTGAATTTGTTTTCCATCCCGAAGCGGGATTTGCACATATGTATCTCAATGGGGAAAATGTAGAACGGGAAATCCGGCAAATGGAAGTTTCGCGCTATGTGAGTCAGATTGCTAGTATTCCGGAGGTTCGTCACATGTTGGTAGCCCAACAGCAGCAAATGGGGAAGTCCAAGGGCGTAGTCATGGATGGCAGGGATATTGGAACGGTGGTCTTTCCCGATGCTGAATTAAAAATATTCATGACAGCTTCCGCCAAAGAAAGAGCCCAGCGCCGGTATAATGAATTATTGGAGCGTGGAGAACAAATTGAGCTGGAGGAGGTTTTTGAAAATGTCAAACAGCGTGATTTAATGGATTCCACCCGTAAGGATTCTCCTTTGGTAAAAGCGGCAGATGC
>JAJUIC010000168.1 GCA_029265595.1 Flavobacteriaceae bacterium | reverse complement strand
CTGGAGTAATTGGGAATCATCAGGCCGTTGGTGACCACTACTCTGGGAGCATCCTTATGAGATGGAAACAGGCCCAGCGGGTGCCCGGAATTCATCACCAGGGTCTGGTCATTATTCATCCTTGCCAGGTATTGCATCGTCAGAAGGTACTGCGCCCAATTCTGGAATACAGCTCCGTTCCCACCATAGGTGATCAGTTCATGCGGATGCTGGGCTACCTGCGGATCCAGGTTGTTCTGAATCATCAGCATAATTGCTTTGGCCGCCAGGCAGTTTCCGGGGTATTCCTCAATCCTGCGGGCATACATCTGATAGGTCGGGCGTAAGCGATACATATAGATGCGACCGTAGGTTTCCAGTTCCTCTCGGAACTCCGGAAGCAGCTGCTGATGGTGGCGCGGGTCGAAATACCGCAGGGCATTTCGCAGGGCCAGTCGCTTCTCCTCTGGATTTAAAAGGTCCTTTCTTTTGGGTGCGTGATTGACATTGACCTCATAGGGCTTGGGTTCTGGAAGTTGGTTGGGAATCCCTTCCAAAATTTGTTCCTGAAAAGTGAGTTTCATAATCAATTTTGTTGGTCCGTTTTTTTATTGTATCCGTAGGGGCAATGCCTGCAGCCACTGCGACAACAATACCCGCGTTTAAGGTGGTATTGCTCGGTGAAACACCGGTACCCTTCCGGGGTAATATAGTAGTCACCCTCTTCCAACACAATTTTTTTCTTGAAAAACGTCATATTACAAAAATAGCATTTCTTATCTTGTGTCGATGATTGTGCTGGTAAATAAGTATTTTATCCTGAGACGTTTTGATGGCGTGGTGCTGTGGCCTTTTGTCTTTCTCAGAAGGCCTGGCCTGAAGTATAACAAGGAATTTATGAACCACGAACGGGTGCACCTGAGGCAGCAAAGGGAAATGTTGGTGGTATTTTTTTACCTCTGGTATTTGGTCGAGTTTTTTTTGCGATATTTGGAATTCGACAATGCTTACGAAGCCTACCGCAATATAAGTTTTGAACGCGAAGCCTATTCCAATGAAGATAATTTGGATTACCTGAAGAATCGCAGAGCGTGGGCGTTCTTAAAGTACCTCTGAGCAGGTTCCTTGGATAGGGAATTGTTTGCTGCTCAAATTTTGTGATATTTACGCAATAAGTAGAATTTCATGCTGAATTGTCTTGACATTCCATCATCTGTGCCTAACCAGCTGGTGACACGCCGGTATGGAGTGGAACTGTATATCAAGCGGGAAGACCTCCTGCACCCGGAAGTAGCCGGAAATAAATACCGAAAATTAAAATACAATCTTGAAGAGGCCCGAATGGAGGGCCATTCTACCTTACTGACCTTTGGTGGTGCCTACTCCAATCATATAGCGGCTACTGCAGCAGCAGGAAAAAAATGTGGTTTTAAAACCATTGGAGTGATCCGGGGCGATGAGTTGGGAGAAGAGTTGGAGAAAACGCTTCGTGAAAATCCGACCCTTAAATTTGCACACAATTGCGGCATGCAATTTAAGTTCATTTCCCGTGGTGCCTACCGGCAAAAAGATACTCCGGAACTGTACAGGGACCTCCGGAGCGAATTCGGAAATTTCTACCTGCTCCCTGAAGGGGGAAGCAATCAGTTGGCCGTCCAGGGATGTCAGGAGATCCTGACGCGGGAGGATGCAAATTTCGATATTATTTGCTGTGCAGTAGGAACTGGGGGGACCATGGCTGGAATTATCAATGCCTCGGAATCTCATCAGAAGATAATGGGATTTCCGGCTCTCAAAGGGAACTTTCTGGAAACCGAAATTGGAAAGTACGTCTGGCAAAACAACTGGAAACTCATGGCGGATTATCACTTCGGAGGATATGCCCGGATTGAAAAAAGTCTGATTGACTTTATCAATGATTTTCGCTTCCAGTTCAAGATACCGCTGGATCCCATTTATACGGGCAAGATGATGTATGGGATTTTCGATCTGTTGGAGAAGGGATATTTTCAGGAAAATCAACGTATTTTAGCCGTTCACACAGGTGGTCTGCAGGGCATAGCAGGTATGAACCGCAGATTACGGGAAAAAGCCTACCCTTTAATCGCCATTTAAAATGAGATTCAACTATAGACTTCTTTATCTGTTGCTACTATTCTTCGCGATTTCGTGCGGGAGCAAAAAGAAAGTAAATCAGGAAGAAAAGGCTCCGACTCAGCAACAGCGTCCTTCTGTAACGGCGGTACCCAACAGCATATCTGAGTACATCGCCATGTATGGACCCACTGCCCGGGCCAATATGCAACAGTACGGAATCCCGGCCAGTATCACGCTGGCTCAGGGAATTTTGGAATCCGGAGCCGGACGCAGTGAACTCACCCGAAGAGCGAACAACCATTTCGGGATTAAGTGTCATGACTGGACAGGAGAAAGGGTTTATCACGACGATGACCGCAGGGGGGAGTGTTTTAGAAAGTATGCCAATCCTGCAGATTCCTTCCGGGACCACTCGCTGTTCCTGACCCAAAGAGGACGGTATGCCTTTCTTTTTGATCTGGACAAAGATGATTACCGGGGGTGGGCTAAAGGGCTGAGACAGGCCGGTTATGCAACCGACAGGAAGTATCCGGAAAAATTAATTAGTCTCATAGAGCGCTATGAGCTATATCGTTTTGATCAGGAAGTCCTTCAAGGCGGGAAAAGTGTAGCTTACGATAATCCGCCAGCCTCCCGGGCCTCCAGCTATACCGTGAGAAAAGGAGATACGCTCTATTCCATTAGCCGGAGATATGGGCTTAGTGTCGAGCAGTTGATGAAGTATAATAATTTAAGGGGAACCACCATATCCATTGGTCAGACCCTGTATTTGGAACCCAACAAGTAAATAAGCGATATGATTTATAAGAGAAGTAGTGAGTTATTTGCGGCCGCCAAGAAAGTGATTCCAGGAGGTGTGAACTCTCCAGTGCGGGCATTCAATGCCGTGGGTGGAGATCCTCTTTTTATTAAGGAAGCTAAGGGTGCTTATTTATATGATGAGGATGGCAACAAGTATATTGACTTTATCAATTCCTGGGGCCCGCTCATTCTGGGTCATGCCTACCAGCCGGTGGTGGAAGCAGTAGTAGAGAAGGCCCGCAAAGGTACTTCTTTCGGAACCCCCACAGAGATTGAAACCCATATTGCGGAGCTGGCTGTTTCCATGGTTCCGAATATTGACAAAATCCGGTTTGTGAATTCTGGGACGGAGGCCACCATGAGTGCGGTGCGTCTGGCCAGAGGTTTCACTTCCAGAGAAAAGATCATCAAATTCAG
>JAJUIC010000033.1 GCA_029265595.1 Flavobacteriaceae bacterium | reverse complement strand
GCGAATCCTTTTCTACACCGGTATTAGTCACAAGATTGGGGAAACCCATGATGGTACTGCTACCATGGACTGGATGGAGCAGGAGCAGGAGCGTGGAATTACCATTACTTCTGCTGCTACGCACTGTAAGTGGATGTACCGCGATCAGGAGTACACCCTGAACATCATCGATACTCCCGGTCACGTGGACTTTACCGTAGAGGTAGAGCGCTCACTGCGGGTGTTGGATGGAATGGTTGCACTTTTCAGCGCAGTGGATGGAGTAGAGCCACAGTCTGAAACAGTTTGGAGACAGGCTGACAAATATAAAGTTCCCCGCATCGGGTTTGTAAACAAAATGGACCGCCAGGGTGCAGATTTCTTTAACGTCTGTAATCAGGTTCGTGAGATGCTGGGAGGTAATCCTGTACCACTTCAGGTTCCTATCGGAGACGAAATTGACTTTAAAGGTGTGGTGGATTTGATTTCCAAAAAAGCCATTATCTGGAATGAAGAGGATTTCGGGATGACCTACGAGACAGTAGATATTCCTGCTGAGCTTGAGGCTGATGTGGATAAATATCGGGCGAAATTAGTTGAGGCCGTAGCCGAATATGACGAACAACTAATGGAGAAGTTCTTTGAGGACGAAAACTCCATTACTGAAGATGAAATTATTGCGGCCCTGCGTGCAGCAACAATTGATATGTCCATTATTCCAATGTTCTGTGGTTCTTCCTTTAAAAATAAGGGAGTACAAGCCATGCTTGACGGAGTGATGCGATACCTTCCTGCTCCTACCGATGTAGAAGCTATTGAAGGTGAAAATCCGGAAACCGGGAAAGAGGAAAAGCGTCGTCCGTCAGTTGATGATCCTTTTGCTGCTCTTGCCTTTAAGATTGCTACGGATCCTTTTGTGGGACGTTTGGCATTCTTCCGTGTTTATTCTGGAGCACTTGACGCCGGATCTTATGTGATGAACATTCGTTCCGGTAAAAAAGAACGTATTTCTCGAATTTACCAGATGCACTCCAACAAACAAGAGCCTATCGATCGTATTGAGGCTGGAGATATTGGAGCAGCTGTCGGGTTTAAGGACATTAAAACCGGTGATACACTGACTGCGTTGGACAAGCCTATCATTCTGGAATCTATGACCTTCCCTGATCCTGTAATCGGGATCGCGGTAGAGCCTAAGACCAAGGCTGATGTGGAGAAAATGGGTGTTGCGCTGAGCAAACTTGCTGAGGAGGATCCAACTTTCCAGGTTAAAACAGATGAAGCTTCTGGACAGACGGTAATTTCCGGAATGGGTGAATTACACCTGGATGTTCTGGTAGACCGTATGAAGCGTGAGTTTAAGGTGGAAGTGAACGTTGGGGAGCCTCAGGTAGAGTACAAAGAATCTCTTACCCGTAGTGCAGACCACCGAGAAGTGTATAAGAAGCAGACTGGAGGTCGTGGTAAATTTGCGGACATCGTATTTACCATGGGGCCTGTAGACAGTGATTTCGAAGGTACCGGATTGCAGTTTGTGGATGAAATCAAGGGGGGTAACATTCCTAAAGAGTTTATTCCATCTGTAGAAAAGGGATTCAAACAAGCCATGAAAAACGGTCCTTTGGCCGGATTTACCATGGACAGCATGAAGGTGACGCTGAAGGATGGATCGTTCCACGCAGTGGACTCCGATCAGCTTTCCTTTGAGATGGCTGCTAAGATTGGATACCGCGAGGCTGCTAAAAAAGCCGGAGCTGTTATTCTGGAACCTATCATGAAGGTAGAAGTGGTTACCCCGGAAGAAAATATGGGTGACATTGTAGGTGACCTTAACCGTAGACGCGGCCAGGTTAACAATATGTCTGACCGTTCAGGGGCGAAGGTAATTAAGGCAGAAGTGCCGCTTTCTGAAATGTTTGGTTACGTAACTACTTTGCGTACGCTTTCATCAGGACGTGCAACTTCTACCATGGAATTCTCTCACTATGCAGAAACTCCTTCCAATATTTCCGAGGAAGTGATAAAAGCTGCAAAGGGTACCACTAACGCATAATTATCAGGATAATGAGTCAAAAAATCAGAATAAAACTAAAATCTTACGATTACAATCTGGTAGATAAATCTGCAGAGAAGATTGTAAAAACCGTAAAGACTACAGGAGCTGTTGTGACCGGACCGATTCCGCTTCCAACTCACAAGAAAATCTTTACTGTGCTGCGTTCTCCCCACGTTAATAAGAAGGCGAGAGAGCAGTTTGAGTTGAGCTCTTATAAGAGGTTGTTGGACATTTACAGTTCTTCCTCTAAAACTATTGATGCCTTAATGAAGCTTGAATTGCCAAGCGGAGTTGAGGTAGAGATCAAAGTGTGATGACATGGGGCTGCCCACCTTGAGTGGGTGGCCCTGTTCTCCACCGAAAGTCGATGGACTTTCATCAACATGTCCTGAGCTGCGAGCAAGGGAAAAACGGTCAAGAAATAAAGCATCCGGGGAAAGGTGTTGTTTTTGACCCCGGATTTTTTTTTGAAGAGTAAATCAATTAATAATCAATTATAAATATGTCTGGGTTAATAGGAAAAAAAATAGGCATGACCAGCATTTTTGACGAGAACGGAAAGAACATTCCCTGTACCGTTATTCAAGCAGGTCCTTGCGTAGTTACCCAAGTCAGAACCGAAGAGGTTGACGGGTATGAAGCACTTCAACTCGGTTTCGATGACAAGAAAGACAAGAATGCATCTAAAGCTGCCCTGGGGCACTTTAAGAAGGCAGGCACTGATGTCAAGTACAAAGTCGTTGAATTCCGTGAGTATGAAGGAGAGTACAAACTAGGAGACACCATCAGTGTAGACCTCTTTACAGAGGGAGAGTTTGTAGACGTGACTGGAACGTCAAAAGGAAAAGGTTTCCAGGGAGTTGTAAAGCGTCATGGTTTTGGCGGTGTGGGGCAAGCGTCCCACGGTCAGCACAACCGGATGAGAGCTCCCGGATCTATTGGTAACGCATCTTATCCCGGACGAGTTTTCAAGGGAATCAAGATGGCCGGCCAAATGGGTGGAGACCGAGTTAAAGTAGAAAACCTAAGGGTTCTTAAGGTGTTGGCAGACAAGAATCTTCTTGTTGTTAAAGGAGCCGTACCAGGTCATAAGAATTCTTACGTAATCATTGAGAAGTAATGGAAATAGCAGTTGTAGATATTAAAGGTAAAGACACAGGGAGAAAAGCAAAGCTTGCGGACGCTGTGTTTGGAATTGAACCCAATGAGCACGCTGTTTATCTTGATGTGAAGCAATACCTTGCCAACCAACGTCAGGGAACGCACAAAGCCAAGGAGCGTGCGGAAATTTCCGGGTCTACCCGTAAGATTAAGAAGCAAAAGGGAACCGGTACTGCGCGTGCAGGAAGTATCAAATCTCCTATTTTCAGAGGAGGTGGTCGAATCTTCGGACCCAGACCCAGAAGCTATTCTTTCAAATTGAACAAAGGTTTGAAGCGATTGGCTCGTAAGTCTGCTTTGTCTTTAAAGGCAAAAAATGAGGCGATCACCATAGTTGAAGATTTTCAATTTGATACACCGAAAACCAAAGAATTTGCCGAAGTGATTAAGGCTTTGGGGCTTGAAGGTAGAAAGTCTTTATTTGTATTGGGAGAACCCAATAAAAACGTATATTTGTCCTCTCGTAATTTTCGCGGTTCAGAAGTCGTAAGTGCTTCAGAATTAAGCACTTATAAAATTATGAACGCGAATAATATTGTCTTTTTGGAAGGCTCCCTGGAAGGAATTGAATCGAACCTAAGTAAATAAGCATTATGAGTATCTTGATAAAACCCATCATTACTGAGAAGGCTACCGAGCAGAGTGAGTTGCAAAACCAGTTCTCCTTTGTAGTGGACAGGAATGCGAACAAGATTGAAATCAAAAAAGCTGTGGAGGCTGCTTATAATGTTTCAGTTACTAAAGTTCGTACCATAAACGTGCGTCCGGACAGGAAGTCACGTTATACTAAAACAGGCGTCATTACTGGTAAAACCAGCGCATACAAAAAAGCGCTCGTACAGGTGGCGGAAGGTGAAACAATTGATTTGTATAGTAATCTTTAAGATTGAAAGATGTCAGTTAGAAAATTAAAACCAGTCACTCCTGGTCAGCGATTTAAAGTGGTAAACGGATTTGACGCGGTTACCACTGATAAGCCGGAGAAAAGTTTATTGGCTCCGATAAAAAAATCAGGAGGTAGAAACAGTCAAGGAAAAATGACCATTCGCTATAAAGGGGGTGGTCATAAAAGACGATACAGAGTTATCGACTTCAAACGTGACAAGAAGGGGATTCCTGCAACTGTCGCGTCAATTGAGTATGATCCTAACAGAACTGCCTTTATCGCCCTTCTGAATTATCAGGATGGTGAGAAGCGATATGTTATTGCTCAAAGCGGTATGGAAGTTGGCAAGAACCTCGTATCAAGCGATGAGGCGGCGGCTCCTGAAATTGGAAACGCAATGCCACTTGCGTATATACCACTGGGTACTGTTATATCCTGTATAGAGTTGCGTCCCGGACAGGGAGCAGTGATGGCTCGTAGTGCAGGTACTTTTGCGCAGCTTGTAGCAAGAGAAGGTAAGTTTGCTTCTATTAAGTTGCCTTCCGGAGAGATTCGAAGGATTCTTAATACTTGTATGGCTACCATTGGTGCTGTATCCAACCACGATCATCAACTTCAGGTTAGTGGGAAAGCTGGTAGAACCAGATGGCTAGGAAGAAGACCAAGAACCAGACCAGTGGCTATGAACCCGGTCGATCACCCAATGGGTGGAGGGGAAGGTCGCGCCTCAGGAGGTCATCCAAGATCCAGAAAGGGTACACCTGCTAAGGGATATAAAACCCGTACCAGGACCAAAGCGAGTAATAAATATATTGTAGAACGTAGAAAGAAATAATAAGATATGGCACGTTCATTAAAAAAGGGACCATACGTTCATTATAAGCTGGAGCAAAAGGTTGCACAGAATACCGAATCGGGAAAAAAGTCAGTAATCAAGACCTGGTCTAGAGCCTCTATGATTACTCCTGATTTCGTGGGGCAAACCATTGCCGTCCACAACGGTCGCCAGTTTGTACCGGTTTATATTACCGAGAACATGGTTGGTCATAAATTAGGTGAATTTTCTCCAACGCGATCTTTCAGAGGTCATGCTGGTGCAAAAAATAAAGGTAAAAAATAATTGAAGCTATGGGAGTTCGTAAAAGAGAAAGAGCAGAGCAGATTAAAGCTGCCAAAGAGCAAGTAGCTTTTGCCAAGTTGAATAACTGCCCTACTTCCCCTCGAAAAATGCGGTTAGTCGCAGATTTAGTAAGAGGTGAGAAAGTAGAAAGAGCGCTTCAAATTCTAAAATTCAGTTCTAAAGATGCTTCCAGGAGATTGGAGAAATTGCTTCTTTCTGCCATTGCCAACTGGCAGGCGAAAAACGAAGATGCCAATTTAGAGGAGGCCGAATTGTATATTAAAGAGATTCGAGTGGATAGTGCAGGAATGTTGAAGAGACTTCGTCCGGCACCACAAGGTCGCGCACACAGAATTAGAAAACGTTCCAATCACGTTACCATGGTGCTTGGATCAAACAATAATACACAAAGCTAAGTAGAGAGTATGGGACAGAAGACAAATCCAATCGGGAATCGCCTTGGTATCATCAGAGGATGGGAATCCAACTGGTACGGAGGAAATGACTACGGCGACAAGCTTGCCGAAGACGATAAGATTAGAAAATATCTCCATGCTCGTTTGGCTAAAGCGAGTGTATCACGTATTATTATTGAGCGTACGCTTAAACTTGTAACCGTTACTATCACCACTGCCCGTCCTGGTATAATTATTGGGAAAGGCGGACAGGAGGTAGACAAGTTGAAAGAAGAGCTCAAGAAAATCACCGACAAGGAAGTTCAGATTAACATCTTTGAAATTAAAAGGCCAGAACTTGACGCTACCCTGGTGGCAGCAAGTGTTGCAAGACAGATTGAGAACCGTATCTCCTACCGTCGTGCGATCAAGATGGCTATTGCGGCTGCTATGAGAATGAACGCCGAAGGGATTAAGATCCAGATTTCAGGCCGTTTGAACGGAGCTGAAATGGCGCGCGTTGAACATTACAAAGATGGACGTATTCCATTGTCAACCTTTAGGGCCGACATTGATTATGCTTTGGTTGAAGCCCACACTTCTTACGGAAGACTCGGGGTCAAGGTTTGGATCATGAAAGGCGAAGTCTACGGTAAAAGAGAACTTTCTCCACTTGTTGGCATGTCCAAGAAACAAGGAGGAAAACCTGCTGCCGGCGGACGTGGTGCTAACAAATCACGTCGTAGAAAGTAATTTTTTAAAGTAAAAAAAGATGTTACAGCCTAAAAAAACAAAATACCGTAAAGTACAGAAGGGCCGGATGAAGGGTAACTCTCAGCGAGGGCACCTGCTTTCCAACGGTACTTTTGGAATAAAGTCATTAGACTCAAGCTTTATAACTGCCCGCCAGATTGAGGCAGCCCGTATTGCCGCTACTCGTTACATGAAGAGGGAAGGTTCGCTGTGGATTAAGATATTCCCAGATAAGCCTATTACCAAGAAACCTCTTGAAGTACGTATGGGTAAAGGTAAAGGTGCTGTAGAGTACTGGGCAGCAGTAGTTAAACCTGGACGTATCCTCTTTGAAGTTGGAGGAGTGCCTCAGGAAGTTGCCAAGGAAGCATTGCGGCTTGCTGCACAAAAGCTTCCAGTTAAAACCAAGTTCATTGTAGCTAGAGATTATCAAGCTTAATTTGAAAGTTATGAAACAATCAGAAGTAAAGGAATTGTCTGTAGCAGAATTGCAGGAAGAACTCGGTAAGGCACGTGCGGCATACTCCGATTTGAAAATGGCTCATGCGGTATCGCCATTAGAGAACCCGTTGCAGCTAAGAGCTGTAAGAAGATCTATAGCGCGAATCGCTACAGAGTTGAATAAAAGAGAACAACAATAAGTGTTATTCTGCTGAACATGGAAAAAAGAAATTTAAGAAAAGAGCGTATAGGTGTTGTTACCAGCAATAAGATGATGAAATCCATCGTGGTTTCTGAAACTAAAAAGATGAAACACCCCATGTATGGAAAATTCGTTATGAAAACGAAGAAATACGTGGCTCACGACGAAAAAAACGACTGCAACATTGGAGATACTGTCCGGATCATGGAAACACGGCCGATGAGTAAATCAAAGTGTTGGAGATTAGTAGAAATCATTGAAAGAGCGAAGTAATTATGGTACAACAAGAGTCTAGATTAAGAGTAGCAGACAATACCGGTGCCAAGGAAGTTTTGGTGATTCGTGTATTGGGCGGTACAAATAGAAGATATGCTTCTGTTGGAGACAAGATCGTTGTAAGTGTGAAAGAAGCTACCCCGAACGGAAACGTGAAGAAAGGGGCTGTTTCGACAGCTGTAGTTGTTCGTACCAAAAAAGAAGTGCGCAGACCAGATGGATCTTATATCCGTTTTGATGATAACGCATGTGTCCTTTTAGGCGCCAATGGCGATATGAGAGGAACGCGTGTGTTCGGTCCTGTCGCACGTGAACTTCGTGATAAGCAGTTCATGAAGATTGTATCATTGGCACCCGAGGTGCTTTAATACATTAAAGGAGATGAAAAAGCTTAAAATAAAAACTGGGGATACCGTGATTGTAACTTCCGGGGACCACAAAGGTCAGAAGGGAACCGTACAAAAGGTATTTCTTGATAAAAACAAAGCCATTGTAGAGGGCATTAATGTGGTTTCCAAGCACGAGAAGCCCAGTGCATCCAATCCTCAAGGTGGCATTAGCAAAAAGGAAGCACCTATCCATATCTCCAACTTGTCTCTTGTAGATAAGAACGGGGAGCCAACAAGAGTTGGATACAGAATGGAAGACGGTAAAAAAGTGAGGTATTCCAAAAAAACGAATGAAGTAATTTAGTTATGGCATACGTACCAAGACTTAAGCAAGAGTACCGGGAAAAAGTAGTTCCCGCTCTCAAAGAGGAATTCAGCTACTCCAATATCATGGAAGTTCCAAAACTGGAAAAAATTGTTTTGAGCCGTGGAGTTGGAGCTGCTGTTGCTGACAAGAAACTTATTGACTACGCAGTGGATGAACTTACTGCCATTACGGGTCAGAAAGCGGTGCCTACCATTTCTAAGAAAGACGTTGCATCGTTCAAACTTCGAAAAGGAATGCCCATTGGCGCAAAAGTGACCCTTCGTGGGGAGCGTATGTATGAGTTCCTTGACCGGTTGATTACTACGGCACTTCCACGGGTAAGAGATTTCCAGGGAATCAAAGCCACTGGCTTTGATGGACGTGGGAATTACAACCTGGGGGTGACGGAGCAGATCATATTTCCTGAAATTGATATTGACAAGGTTAATAAGATTAGCGGGATGGATATTACCTTTGTGACCTCGGCAAAAACCGATAAGGAAGCAAAGTCGTTGTTGACAGAACTAGGATTACCTTTTAAAAAGAATTAATTATGGCTAAAGAATCGATGAAAGCCCGCGAGGTGAAGAGACAAAAATTGGTTGAAAAGTATGCGGAGAAGCGCAAGGCTTTGAAAGAAGCTGGCGACTACGAAGGCCTGCAAAAATTACCAAAGAACTCCTCTCCTGTACGTCTGCACAATCGTTGCAAGCTAACCGGGAGACCCAGAGGCTATATGAGAACATTCGGTCTTTCACGGGTTACTTTCCGTGAGATGGCGAATCAGGGACTGATTCCCGGGGTGAAAAAAGCGAGTTGGTAATTAAGATTTAAAAGGACACAAAATGAATACAGATCCTATTGCAGATTATTTGACAAGAGTTAGAAATGCTGTGGCCGCCAATCACCGTGTGGTAGAAATTCCAGCTTCTAACCTTAAAAAGGAGATCACCAAGATATTATTCGACCAAGGTTATATTCTTAGTTACAAATTTGAGAGTAACACCCCTCAGGGTAGCATCAAAATAGCTCTTAAGTACGACAAGTTGACGAAAGAGCCTGTAATCAAAGAAATTCAGCGAATAAGTAAACCCGGTTTACGTAAATATGCCAGTGCTAAAGACCTGCCACGTATCCTTAACGGATTGGGTATTGCCATTGTCTCCACTTCTAAAGGAGTAATGACAGGAAAGCAAGCTCAGCAGCAGAATGTTGGTGGCGAAGTATTGTGCTACGTATACTAATATTTAAAGACGAAAGAGATGTCAAGAATAGGTAAAAGTCCGATTACGATTCCTGAAGGGGTTACAGTTGACCTAAAAGACGGAGTGGTAACGGTTAAAGGAAAATTGGGAGAGCTTTCTCAGGAAGTGACGGATATCGAGGTAAGCATCGAAGATGGTGTGATCAGCTTTGAGAGAACTTCTGAGAAGAAAGATCAGAAAGGGAAGCACGGTTTGTATCGTGCACTGATCAATAACATGATTGAAGGAGTCAGTAATGGCTATACCCTAAGTCTGGAGTTGGTTGGTGTGGGTTACAGAGCCAGTAGCCAGGGTCAGAAACTTGATCTTGCTCTGGGTTTCTCTCATAACATTATTTTAGATTTGGCGCCAGAGGTGAAAGTGGAAACAGTTTCGGAAAAAGGGAAAAACCCGATCGTGAAACTTACTTCGCATGACAAACAATTGGTAGGTCAGGTTGCTGCTAAAATTCGTTCCTTCAGAAGACCAGAACCTTACAAAGGGAAAGGAATCAAGTTTGTAGGAGAGGAATTGAGAAGAAAAGCAGGTAAATCAGCTTAATAAGTTTTAGATATGGCATTGTCAAAACAAGATAGAAGAAATAAAATCCGGATGAGAATCCGGAAGGAGATTGTAGGGACTGCAGAGCGTCCACGCCTTTCAGTATTCAGAAGTAATAAAGAGATTTACGCTCAGCTTGTGGATGATGTAGAGGGGAAAACACTCGCCGCAGCCTCTTCAAGAGATAAAGAAGTTGCCGCTACTGAAGGTACCAAGCAAGATGTTGCTGCTGCGGTAGGAAAAAGCCTGGCTGAGAGAGCATTAAAAGCTGGGATAGAATCAGTGTCTTTCGACAGAGGAGGATACCTATACCACGGAAGAGTTAAATCATTGGCAGATGGTGCTCGCGAAGGAGGCCTAAAATTCTAAAGATATGTATCAAGATTATAAAAACGTAGAGCTTGTAAAACCAGGCGGACTGGAACTGAAAGACCGCTTAGTAGGAGTGCAACGTGTTACTAAAGTAACAAAAGGAGGTCGTGCTTTCGGTTTCTCTGCCATTGTGGTGGTAGGAGATGAAAATGGTGTGGTAGGTCAGGGCCTTGGAAAATCCAAGGAAGTGGCTGATGCCATTTCAAAAGCCGTAGAGGATGCTAAGAAGAACCTTGTACGCATTCCCCTGAACAAAGGAACCCTACCCCATGAGCAAAGAGGAAAGTATGGAGGAGCCAGAGTGCTTCTTATGCCTGCCGCGACTGGTACAGGGGTTATTGCCGGTGGTCCGATCCGTGCGGTATTGGAGTCCGTTGGTGTAACTGACGTACTGTCTAAAAACCAGGGATCTTCTAACCCACATAACGTTGTGAAGGCCACTTTCGATGCGTTGCTTCAGCTAAGAAATGCAGAGACGGTAGCAAAACAACGAGGAATCACATTGGATAAGGTGTTTAACGGATAAGGACGAGAAAATGGGAAAAATTAAAGTAACTCAGGTAAGAAGTGCCATTGGACGTACTAAAGACCAGAAACGTACCTTGGAAGCGCTGGGCTTGAAAAAGATCGGCCAGGTGGTGGAACACAATGATACACCAAATATCCTGGGTATGGTAAATAAAGTAAAACACTTGGTTTCTGCAGAGGAATCGAAATAATAAAAGGAAATGGAGTTAAACAACTTAAAACCTGCAAAAGGTTCCGTTCATAACAACAGCAAACGCGTAGGACGTGGTCAAGGGTCTGGGAAAGGCGGTACCGCCACCCGAGGTCATAAAGGTGCCCAGTCCCGCTCAGGTTACTCCAAGAAACTTGGTTTTGAAGGAGGGCAGATGCCACTTCAGAGACGCGTTCCTAAATTTGGATTTAAAAATGTCAACCGAAAGGAATATCAGGGGATTAACCTAGATGTCCTTCAGGGATTGGTTGACGCCGGTAAAATTACTGATACCGTCAATATGGAAGTATTGATTGAAAACGGACTTGCCGGTAAAAATGATTTGGTGAAGATATTGGGTAGAGGTGAACTGAAAGCCAAATTGAATGTATCTGTTCATAAATTTACTGCCTCGGCCAAGGAAGCTATTGAAGCTGCAGGTGGTGAAGCTGTTTCTTTACAATAGATAGACAATGAAATTCATCAATACATTAAAGAATATCTGGAAAATTGAGGAACTGAAGAACCGGATCCTGGTGACCCTTGGTCTCCTGTTGGTGTATCGTTTCGGGGCACAGGTTGTGCTTCCCGGAATTGATGCTTCTCAGCTGGCGAACCTGGCCAGCCAGACCGACGGAGGGCTTCTTGGTCTTCTGAATGCCTTTACCGGAGGTGCTTTTTCCAATGCTTCTGTATTCGCCCTTGGAATTATGCCGTATATCTCGGCTTCCATTGTGGTGCAGTTGATGGGGATTGCGGTTCCGTATCTGCAAAAGCTTCAGAAAGAAGGAGAAAGTGGAAGACGCAAGATCAATCAGATAACGCGTTGGCTTACCATTGCCATTACGCTTGTGCAGGGACCGGGGTACATTTACAACCTCTTTGCGACCCTGCCTTCCAATGCATTCCTATTGAGCAGTGATGTTACCTTTGTTGTTTCCTCTGTTATTATTCTCACAACTGGTACTATTTTTGCCATGTGGTTGGGAGAAAAAATTACCGACAAGGGAATTGGAAACGGTATATCATTGCTAATTATGGTGGGTATCATTGCCACGCTGCCGCAGGCGTTCATTCAGGAGTTTGCCTCCAGAGTGTTTGAATCCAACGGAGGGTTGATTATGATATTGCTGGAACTGGTCATTTGGTTTGCAATTATTCTGGCTTCTGTAATGTTGGTGATGGCCGTACGAAGAATACCTGTGCAGTATGCACGGCGTACCGCATCAGGGGGATATGAGAAGAATGTTTTCGGATCTCGTCAGTACATTCCCCTGAAGTTGAATGCCTCCGGGGTAATGCCTATCATTTTTGCACAGGCAATAATGTTTATTCCCGCAGCAGTAGCAGGACTGAGTGAATCTGATACCGCCCAGGGTATTGCGGCTGCATTTACAGACATTTTCGGATTCTGGTATAATCTTGTCTTCGCGTTATTAATCATTATTTTTACGTATTTTTACACCGCGATTACTGTACCTACAAACAAAATGGCTGATGATTTGAAAAGAAGCGGTGGTTTCATTCCCGGGATTCGTCCAGGATCTGAAACCGCTGAGTTTTTGGATAGGATCATGTCGCAAATCACCCTACCTGGATCTATTTTCCTGGCACTTATTGCAGTGTTCCCTGCGATAATTGTTTCTTTCATGGGTGTGCAGCAAGGCTGGGCATTGTTCTTTGGAGGTACCTCGTTGTTGATTATGGTGGGAGTTGCAATTGATACCATGCAGCAGGTCAATGGTTACTTGCTCAACAGACATTACGACGGTTTAATGAAAACCGGTAAAAACAGAAAAGCAGTAGCATAAGAATGGCAAAACAACCGGCAATAGAACAGGATGGAACTATCATAGAGGCGCTTAGTAACGCCATGTTCCGCGTGGAGTTGGAGAACGGTCACGTAGTGACTGCACACATTTCAGGTAAAATGAGAATGCACTACATTAAACTTTTGCCTGGGGATAAAGTGAAACTTGAAATGAGCCCTTACGATTTGACTAAGGCTCGAATAACTTACAGATACTAATAACGATGAAAGTTAGAGCATCAATTAAAAAGAGAAGTGCCGAGTGCAAAATTGTGCGTAGAAAAGGCAGACTATACGTAATCAATAAAAAGAATCCGAAATTTAAACAAAGACAAGGATAATTATGGCGAGAATTGCAGGTGTTGATATACCAAAACATAAGCGAGGGGTCATTGCACTGACCTATATCTTCGGAATTGGAAAGAGCCGTGCCCAAGATATTCTTCAGCAAGCCAATGTAGACGAAGACAAGAAAGTTTCGCAGTGGGATGATGATGAAATTGGTCGTATCCGGGAAATTGTCGGAAGCTTTAAAATTGAGGGAGAATTGCGTTCTGAAGTGCAATTGAGCATCAAGCGCTTAATGGATATTGGAAGTTATAGAGGGATCCGCCATAGATCAGGTTTACCTTTGAGAGGGCAGCGAACCAAGAATAACTCCAGAACCAGAAAAGGAAGAAGAAAAACTGTTGCTAACAAGAAGAAAGCAACTAAATAATAATTAGGATGGCAAAAGGAACAAAGACAGTTCAGAAGAAGCGTAAAGTCAACGTTGAGTCTGTTGGTGAGGCACACGTTACCGCATCTTTCAACAACATTATTGTCTCGTTAACAAATAAAAAAGGAGATGTCATCTCTTGGTCTTCTGCCGGTAAAATGGGCTTTAGAGGATCTAAGAAGAATACTCCTTATGCTGCGCAGTTGGCGGCGGAAGATGCTGGTAAGAAAGCTCACGAAGCTGGCCTGCGAAAAGTAAAAGTGTTTGTGAAAGGACCTGGAAACGGTAGAGAATCTGCTATCAGATCCCTTCATAATTCAGGTGTAGAAGTAACTGAGATTATTGACGTTACTCCGCTACCACACAACGGATGTCGTCCTCCAAAAAGACGTAGAGTTTAATTATTAGTATAAATCAATCCGGAAGGAAATACGGTTATCGAAGGACAGACCTTAATTCATAACCCCTTCCACTTTTTTAAAAACAAAACTAAATGGCAAGATATACTGGTCCTAAAACTAAAATAGCACGAAAGTTCGGAGAAGCTATTTTTGGAGATGACAAATCTTTTGAAAAAAGAAATTATCCTCCTGGACAACACGGAAATAACCGTCGTCGCGGAAAGAAATCGGAGTACGCTATCCAGTTAATGGAGAAGCAGAAAGCGAAATACACCTATGGAATTCTTGAGCGTCAGTTCAGGAACATGTTTAAAAAAGCCTCTAGTGCCCGGGCCATTACCGGTGAGGTACTGTTGCAACTGTGTGAATCACGTTTGGATAATGTTGTTTACCGAATGGGAATTGCTCCTTCTAGAAGTGCAGCAAGACAACTTGTGTCACACCGACATATTACCGTTAATGGAGAACTGGTTAACGTACCCTCATACCAGTTGAAGCCTGGTGATGTGGTTGGAGTAAGGGAAAAGTCAAAATCACTGGCAGTGATTCAGGAATCACTTTCCAACGCCAGTAATGTTTATGAATGGCTTACCTGGAACAACGAGACCAAAGAAGGTACCTTTGTTTCTGTACCTGGAAGAGTTCAAATTCCAGAGAACATTAATGAACAACTAATCGTCGAATTATATTCGAAGTAATAATTCACAGAAGTCGTAATATGGCAATATTAAATTTTCAGAAGCCCGATAAAGTAATAATGATCGATTCGACCGATTTCGAGGGGAAATTTGAATTTCGCCCTCTGGAACCGGGATATGGATTGACTGTTGGGAACGCGCTAAGAAGGGTTCTTTTATCATCACTGGAGGGGTTCGCGATCACATCTGTTCGTATAGAAGGGGTGGATCATGAATTTTCTACCATTTCCGGTGTGGTCGAAGACGTTACAGAAATTATCCTGAATCTCAAGCAAGTGAGGTTTAAAAGGCAGATTGATGAAATAGACAATGAAGCCGTTACCATTTCTGTGTCAGGAGAAGAGCAATTAACAGCAGGACATTTCCAGAAGTTTGTTTCTGGGTTCCAAGTGCTGAATCCGGAACTGGTGATCTGTAACATGGATAAGAAGGTGAGCATCAACATGGAAATCACCATTGAAAAAGGTAGAGGTTACGTTCCTGCAGAAGAGAATAAGAAAGCAAACGCTGCCATCGGCACCATCTTTACTGATTCTATTTATACGCCCATAAAAAATGTTAAGTACAGCATTGAAAATTACCGGGTGGAGCAGAAAACGGATTACGAAAAGCTGGTGTTCGAGATCAGTACTGATGGATCGATTCATCCTAAGGATGCACTTACTGAAGCTGCAAAAACACTGATTCACCACTTCATGTTGTTCTCTGACGAGCGTATTACTCTGGAGGCTGACGAAATTGCCCAGACCGAAACCTATGATGAGGAGTCGCTACACATGCGACAGTTGCTGAAGACCAAATTAGTCGATTTGGACCTTTCCGTACGTGCTTTGAACTGTTTGAAAGCTGCGGAAGTTGATACCTTGGGTGATTTGGTGTCATATAACAAGAACGACTTAATGAAATTCCGAAACTTCGGTAAAAAATCCCTGACTGAGCTTGAAGAGCTTGTAGGTAACAAGGGACTGAATTTCGGCATGGATCTTTCAAAATACAAACTAGATAAGGACTAAATTTCCTTGGGGAACTCCCTCGGGAGTCGCTCTGGGTTAAGAAATAGTGAACAATGAGACACGGAAAGAGAGTAAACCACTTAGGGAGAAAGACAGCGCACCGCAGCGCCATGCTTGCAAATATGGCTTGTTCCCTAATTGAACATAAACGAATCAACACCACAGTTGCTAAAGCCAAAGCACTTAAACAGTATGTGGAGCCGCTAGTAACCAAATCAAAAGTGGATACTACACATAACAGAAGGCTTGCATTTTCCAAACTGCGCGATAAAGCTGCAGTTACTGAACTGTTTAGGGAAGTAGCAGCTAAAGTGGGTGACCGTCCGGGTGGATATACACGGATCATAAAGCTGGGCAACCGGTTAGGAGATAACGCTGAAATGGCAATGATTGAATTGGTTGACTACAACGAACTGTATTCTCCTGGGAAACCAGAGAAGAAGAAAACCACGCGTCGGGCCGGAAGAGGTAAAAAAGCTGCCGCGACTACAGAGTCTCAGCAGACACCGAGCGAAGATAAGTCAGCAGAGTCCAAAGAGGAATAGTAAGATGCTTTGGATCAACGTTAAGAAAAAGGATAAGCCGTCTGTGCTTATCCTTTTTTTTTAAATTTGAATGCAACAAATCCATTAATCCACAACAATTTAAATGAAATATACGCTTAGAAAAAAGGCTATTGTGCTCCTGGAAGATGGTACTATTTTCCATGGTAAGGCGGTTGGAAACAGAGAGGGCACTGCTTTCGGTGAAGTTTGTTTTAATACAGGAATGTCCGGATATCAGGAGATTTTGACTGATCCTTCTTATGTAGGGCAGTTGATGGTGTCTACCAATACGCATATCGGGAACTATGGCACAAAAGAGGGTGAGGAAGAAGCAGATAAGGCACAGGTGGCTGGCTTAATTTGTAAAAACTTCAGCTATTATTATTCACGTCCGGGTGCAGATGGCTCTCTGGAAGCCTTTCTGGAGAAAAGTAATCTCCTGGCAGTTTCTGACGTGGATACCAGAGCCCTGGTGACGCACATACGAGAAAAGGGAGCCATGAATGCTGTTATTTCTACTGATGTGGATAATATTGAATCCCTTAAAGAAGCCTTGGCAAAAGTACCCCGGATGGAGGGACTGGAACTGGCTTCTGAGGTTTCTACAAAGGAACCTTATGATTTTGGTCCGCAAGAGGCTCGTTTCCGGGTTGCCGTACTGGATGTGGGTGTGAAAAGAAATATCCTGCGGCACCTGGTGCGCCGGGGTATTTCCTGCAGGGTGTTCCCCTACAACACCAGCTTCGAAGAGATGGAAGCATGGAATCCGGATGGATACCTGATTTCGAATGGTCCCGGAGATCCCCGGCCGCTTGAAGGCGTCGTTGAAGTCGTCAAAAAGATTGTGGAACAGAATAAGCCCCTTTTTGGGATCTGTCTTGGGCATCAGCTATTGGCCCTGGCCGCTGGAATACCTAGCTACAAAATGCACAACGGG
>JAJUIC010000006.1 GCA_029265595.1 Flavobacteriaceae bacterium | reverse complement strand
GAGCAACTGGAAGGGCCATTGGTGACACAGGTCGCCGCGTTTCTAAAGGATCAGCATCCCTTTTCTATAGAACTTGAGGATTTCGGAGCTTTTACGCCCAGAACCATTTACGTCAAGGTGACACCCAATGAGCACCTGACCAGGATAAAGCACCAACTCGATCAGGTAGTGGATCAGGCCATCGGGGTAAAAGAAGAGGGGAATCTGGAAAACAAAAAGTTTGTACCTCATATTAGCATTGCCAATCGGGATCTGACTCCTGAGCATTTCCAGGAAGCCTGGAGGGAATTTCAAAAAAGAAGGTTTAAAGGATCATTTCAGGTAAGGGAGGTTCACCTGCTGCGGCACAATCGAAAGCGATGGGAGGTTTTACAGGTGTTTCCGCTGTGTCAGGTTTAAAGCCCAGTTCCTCATAGGCGGTAATATGGTAAGCATTTTGTGATAATGAGGGCCACCCCATTTCGTGTTGGAAGTGGCCCCTTTATAACTTTCCCTCAGCCCATCTTTAAATTCACTAGGCAGTACCTCTGCGTTGCTTTCTGATCGCTGCTCGAATTTGCTCGCGAAGCTCTACATCCTGAATCTGATTGAGCAGTTGGTCCAGATTGTCACGGCCTTCAGAAAGCTTTTCATTCACCATCCGCACCACTTTGGTCAGTTGATCCTGGGAAGGAACAGCAGATTTTATGTGCTCCGAGGAAGGTACTAACTGCAATAAGAGTTTAGCCAATTCATCCTGCAATTCTTCCTGGGGTTTTACTGCATCAAATAGCTCCTTAGTGGAATCTTTCACTCGATCTTTAAGCTGTTCAGTGGGCGAGGAGTTACCCAGTTTGAGCTTTTCTTCTGCACTTATGCCTGGGACGTGCTTGCGTCGGGACATCTTCTTGGCGGCCTTACGGGCTGGCGGTTCTTCTTCAGGTGCCTGCTGTTGCGCAGGTGCTTCTTTTTCAGCCTTACCTTCCGGGCCTTGTTCTTTTTTCCGATCCGGAAGCTCGATAGGGTCCCCGGAAGCCAGTTCCCGTGGTTTTTCCTGGGTTTTTTGATCGCGTTTGGAGGGTTTGAGTTTCAAGGGTTCCTGCGAGGTGGAGCTGGCTGAATCGGGCTCCTGAGCCGGCTCTTCCATCGTTCCACCGGCAGGAGTGGCCGAAATCTCCCGTTTGTCTTCAGGCATGCGATCATGGGGATCCTGTTTTGTTACCCGGCCTCCCGATGAGGAAGCCGGAGATCCTACTCCCATGGGCCCTTTGACGGAACCCGATTTTTTAGGTTCATTCTGCCCCGATTCAGGGGTAGAAGAGGATTTGGGAAATTTATTTTCTTGGTCCATAGCCATAGCCTTTCTTTTTAGTTAGATCGATTCAGGCCGCGTAGGCTCTGCAAGCCTCAGCGCACTTTCTACAGGCCTCGGCACATGCCTGGCAGTGGTCGTGGTCGTGCCTGCCACATTCCTCTGCACAAGCCTCGCACACTTCGATACAATAGTCAATAAGACCCTGGACATTGCTGTAATTGGTCGCCAGTACGTCTGCCAGGGCGGAGCATACTGCCGCGCAGGTGCGGTCGGTTCGGATGCAGTCCACCATCATCTTAACATTATCTTCCTCAAGGCAGGCATCTGCACAATGATTGCAATGGTTAATACAGTTTGAAAGCGTATCTAAAATTTCTTGATTTTTCATGTTCTTCAGATTTTTATTGGTTTATGGTGTCTCGGGATATTCTTTGTTGATTCCGCCGCTCCACGGGATTTTGAATTTCAAAGTGCTCTTCTATGACCGTATCGCTCTCCTGGTCGAAACGAAGAGCACGAAAATTCCCTTCCTCATCAAATCGGCCAAAAGCCGCTTCCTCCTCATCCGCTGTGGAAAGCATAAAGTAACCGTCGTCGGTGGTTTGATGTAACTGCCCGTAGGTAATCTCCTGCCCATTCTCAATCCGGGTAATAGTAAATCCAAGTCCGTTAGGAGTGAAGGTATACTCAACATTATCAAAGACATAGATTTCCGGCTCCCCCGAGGTCAGGTGTTGATCAGAAAAGTCCCTGCTCTGACTCAGGCTGTCCTGGGCATGAAGGCAGACCGTTCCAAAAAGACAGAACAAAACTATCAGTAGGTGCTTCATGATTTTAATTTTAAGTCAAGTTACAAAATATTAAGTCGGGCTGTTTTTAATAAAGCGTTAAATACCAATAAGATAGGTGCTATATAATTATCAAGGCTGAACTTCCATCTCAAGAGTAAACCATTTATAGGTGATCCTTTTCTTTTCAGGAAATCCCTCCTGGGGAAGGTCCCGGCTTTTTAACCCCAGGCTGATAATCCCTTTAATTACCGCCTGTAATTATGAGAGGGAATCCGTATCTTTGCCCCCTTAAATTATAGCAGTAAATTCAATGAAAGCAGGAATCGTAGGACTGCCCAATGTTGGAAAGTCCACTTTGTTCAATTGTTTGTCTAATGCCAAGGCGCAAAGTGCGAATTTTCCCTTTTGTACCATTGAGCCCAACGTAGGGGTGGTCAACGTACCGGATCCACGTTTGGAAAAGCTGGCAAGCCTGGTAAATCCTGAACGGGTACTGCCTGCCACGGTGGAAATAGTAGACATCGCCGGCCTGGTAAAAGGTGCCAGTCAGGGGGAAGGTCTGGGCAACCAGTTTCTGGGGAACATCCGCGAAACAGATGCGATCCTGCATGTGCTGCGCTGTTTTCAGAACGACAACATCGTACACGTCGATGGATCGATCGATCCCATCCGGGATAAGGAAACCATTGATATGGAGCTCCAGCTAAAAGACCTGGAGACGGTAGAAAAGAAGCTCGACAAAGTAAAGCGGGCAGCCAAAACAGGCAATAAAGAAGCACAGAAGGAAGAAGCCGCACTGCTAAAAGTAAAGCAGGGTCTGGAAGCAGGAGTGTCTGTACGAGCCATTGAACTGAGCCAGGCCGAGCGGGAAGAATTCGTGGCGCCGTTGCAGTTTATCACGGACAAGCCGGTCATGTATGTCTGCAATGTAGATGAAGAATCTGCAGCAACAGGGAATGAGTATGTGGAAAAGGTTCGGGAAGCCGTAAAAGGAGAAGGAGCAGAGGTGCTTGTGCTGGCGGTTGCCACAGAGGCTGATATCGCCGAGCTGGAGGACTATGAGGAGCGCCAAATGTTCCTACAGGATATTGGTCTGGATGAAGCCGGATCTTCCAAAATGATCCGGTCGGCTTATAAGCTTCTGGATCTTCAGACTTATTTTACAGCCGGAGTAAAAGAAGTGCGTGCCTGGACCATTCCCGTAGGCGCCACCGCACCACAAGCAGCCGGAGTCATTCACTCCGACTTTGAAAAAGGTTTCATTCGTGCCGAGGTCATCGCCTATGAGGATTTCATTTCCCTGGGAAGCGAGGCCAAGGTCAAAGAGGCCGGAAAAATGAGAGTGGAAGGAAAGGAATACGTGGTAAAGGACGGAGATGTGATGCATTTCCGCTTCAACGTCTAACCGCCTCTTCTTCTACACGTACTTGAGTTGCAGGCGGGGTTTTCCCTCTTACAGAGGGAAGATTTCCGGGGGTCTGGTGGGAGGTCCTGATTTTTGTGAACCTTTTGTTAATACTTTATCAGGAGCGTATTTCTGCTTTTTCGGTAATAACTGTATATTAGCTGCGAAACCTACTTATACCTATGAGTTCAGAGACCAAGTATACTGAAGACAATATCCGTTCCCTAGACTGGAAAGAACATATCCGGATGCGTCCGGGTATGTATATCGGAAAGTTAGGGGATGGGTCCAGTGCAGATGACGGTATTTACATTCTCCTGAAGGAGGTCATCGACAACTCCATAGATGAGTTTGTGATGGGAGCCGGAAAAACCATCGAAATTTCAGTTCAGAACCAGCGGGTAACCGTCCGGGATTACGGACGCGGAATTCCTCTGGGTAAGGTGGTGGACGTGGTTTCTAAAATGAACACCGGTGGAAAGTATGATACCCGCGCCTTTAAAAAAGCGGTCGGACTTAACGGAGTAGGAACCAAGGCAGTCAATGCGCTCTCGTCGTATTTCAGGGTCGAATCCACCCGTGACGGACAGTCCAAATCCGCTGAATTTGCCAAGGGAGCACTGGTAACGGAGGAGGAACTGGAAGAAACCTCCCGGCGCAGGGGTACCAAAGTCACCTTTATACCAGACGAGGAAATATTCAAAAGCTTTGTCTTCCGTAGTGAGTACATCGAAAAGATGCTCAAAAACTACGTGTATCTCAACCCGGGACTCAGCATTATATTCAACGGGGAAAAGTTTCATTCCGAGAACGGATTAAAAGACCTGCTCGACGACAGCATCCACCCGGATGACCAGCAATATCCCATCATCCACCTGCGTGGGGAAGATATCGAACTTGCCATGACCCACAGCCGCTCCCAATATAGTGAGGAGTACCACTCTTTTGTGAACGGCCAGCACACCTCCCAGGGAGGAACGCACCTGGCGGCTTTCAGAGAGGCGGTCGTGCGAACCCTGCGAGAGTTCTACAACAAAAATTTTGATGCCAGCGATGTGCGCAAATCCATTGTAGCCGCTGTCAGCATTAAAGTTATGGAACCGGTTTTTGAGAGCCAGACCAAAACCAAATTAGGTTCTACCGATATGGGAGGGGACCTTCCTACGGTTCGAACCTATATCAATGACTTTGTCAAGACGCAACTCGACAACTACCTGCATAAAAATCCCGAAACAGCCGATCAGTTACAGCGCAAGATTCTACAGGCTGAGCGGGAACGCAAGGAACTTTCCGGAATCCGCAAACTAGCCCGAGATCGGGCCAAGAAGGCAAGCCTTCACAATAAGAAGCTTCGGGACTGCCGGATTCATCTAACGGATAATAAAAAAGAACGGTACCTGGAGAGCACCTTGTTTATAACCGAGGGGGACTCTGCCAGTGGATCAATCACCAAAAGCCGGGATGTCAATACTCAGGCGGTATTCAGTCTCAGGGGAAAACCCCTGAACTCCTATGGCATGTCAAAAAAGATTGTCTATGAAAATGAGGAGTTCAATCTGCTGCAGGCCGCTTTGAATATCGAGGAGTCCATGGAGGACTTGCGGTATAACAACATCGTGATCGCTACCGATGCCGATGTGGACGGAATGCACATTCGATTGCTGCTGATCACGTTTTTCCTGCAGTTCTTCCCGGAACTGATAAAAGAGAATCACCTGTATATTCTGCAGACCCCTCTTTTTAGGGTACGCAATAAAAAGGAAACGATTTACTGTTACAGCGAAGAGGAGCGAAGGCAAGCCATTGCAAAACTCGGAGGCAAACCTGAAATTACGCGATTTAAGGGGCTGGGAGAGATTTCACCGGATGAATTCAAAAACTTCATCGGAGACAATATCCGCCTGGATCCCGTGATGCTGGACAAAGAAAAATCCATTGATGAAATGCTGGAGTTCTATATGGGTAAGAATACTCCGGACCGCCAGGAGTTCATTATCGACAACCTCAGAGTCGAGCTGGACCTGGTAGAAGAAGTGGAGGAAATTAAAGAAAAAGTAATTGAAGAGTCAGTATCCAAACCCGTGGAAGCCTGATTCACACCCCATTTCGAAATTAAGATATAATTGACCGCTCTATGGCAATCCATTGCCGCAAGAGCAGCTTAGGGCACTAAATTTTATGGCAGAACAATACGATCCTATTGAAAATACCAATAATCAGCAATCTTCGGATACCGGATTGATGAAAGTCACCGGCATGTATAAGGATTGGTTCCTGGATTATGCTTCCTATGTTATTTTGGAAAGGGCCGTACCGGCAATTGAAGATGGTTTCAAGCCAGTACAGCGCCGGATTATGCATTCCATGAAGGACCTTGATGATGGGAGGTACAACAAGGTCGCCAACATTGTGGGCCACACCATGCAGTACCACCCTCACGGGGATGCCAGTATTGGCGATGCCATGGTACAAATTGGCCAGAAGGATCTGCTTATTGACACCCAGGGTAACTGGGGAAACCTCCTCACGGGTGACGGCGCAGCTGCTCCGCGGTATATTGAGGCTCGCCTGTCTAAGTTCGCCCTGGATGTAGTGTATAACCCCAAAGTCACCGAGTGGCAATTATCCTATGACGGAAGAAAGAATGAACCGGTGAACCTGCCGGTACGCTTTCCCTTATTGCTGGCTCAGGGTGCTGAGGGAATTGCAGTGGGTTTAAGTACAAAGATTCTTCCGCACAACTTTTTGGAACTGATTGAGGCGAGCATCAACCACCTAAAAGGAAAGAAATTTCAGTTGTTCCCTGATTTCCCTACAGGTGGAATTGCCGATATGAGCAATTACAACGATGGAAAGCGAGGAGGGAGGATACGCATCCGGGCAAAGATTCAGCAGCTGGATAAGAACACGCTGGTTATAAAGGAGATACCCTTTGGCACTAACACCTCTACTTTAATTGATTCTATCCTGAAAGCCAACGATAAAGGGAAGATCCGAATCAAGAAAATTGAAGACAATACCGCCAGTGAGGTAGAAATTTTGGTTCACCTGCCAGGAAATATTTCTCCCGACAAAACCATTGATGCCTTATATGCTTTCACTAATTGTGAGATGTCCATATCTCCTTTGGCTTGTGTCATTATAGACAACAAACCGGCCTTTTTAGGCGTCTCAGAAATTCTGCGACGCTCCACAGACCACACTTTGAGCCTGCTCAAGGAAGACCTGGAAATAAAGCTGGGAGATTTAGAAGAACAATGGCATTTCTCTTCTCTGGAGCGCATCTTCATTGAGAACCGGATCTATCGGGATATTGAAGAGGAAGAAACCTGGGAAGGGGTTATTGCAGCTATTGATGCAGGCCTCAAACCCCATACCACTCATTTGAAAAGAGCGGTTACTGAGGAAGATATCGTACGATTAACAGAAATCCGCATTAAGCGCATCTCAAAATTCGACCTGGAGAAAGCCCAGCAGAAGATTGAGGCCCTCGAAGATGAAATCGCCCAGGTCAAGCACCATCTGGACCATCTGGTGGAGTACGCGATTGCTTATTTCACCCGACTGAAGAAGGATTACGGCAAAGGAAAGGAGCGAAAGACCGAGCTGCGGATTTTTGAGGATATCGAAGCCACCAAAGTGGTGATTCGCAACACGAAGCTATACGTAAACCGCAAGGAAGGTTTTATCGGAACGGCACTGCGCCGGGATGAATATGTCACCGATTGCTCAGACATTGATGACATCATCTGCTTTACCAGAGACGGAAAGATGATGGTGACCAAGGTAGAGCCCAAAACCTTCATCGGAAAGGACATCATACACGTGGCCGTCTTTAAGAAAAAAGACAAGCGCACGATTTACAATTTAATCTATCGCGACGGGAAGAAAGGCACCTCCTATATCAAGCGTTTTGCGGTGACCTCCGTTACCAGAGACCGGGAATATGACCTAACTCAGGGCAATAAAGGCTCTGAGATTTTGTACTTCACCGCAAATCCCAACGGAGAGGCCGAAGTGGTCACGGTATTACTACGCCAGGTGGGTAAGGCCAAAAAACTGAAGTTCGATGTGGACTTTGCAGACATGGCCATCCGCGGAAGAGGCGTGAAGGGAAATATCGTCACAAAATACCCCGTAAAGCGCATTGAGCTGAAAGAGGAAGGGGTTTCTACCCTGAAGCCACGCCGAATCTGGTTCGATCCGGTGGTTCACCGTCTTAATGTGGATGAACGCGGAGAGCTTCTGGGTGAGTTCAAGGGAGAAGATCGCATTCTGGTTATTGATAAAAATGGAATTGTCAAAACCATTAAACCGGAACTCAGCACCCATTTCAGCGAAGACACCCTTGTACTGGAAAAATGGGTTCCCAAGAAACCCATCACAGCAATCTACTGGGAGGCCGAACGGGAGCGTTATTATGTAAAACGATTCCTGGTAGAGAATCCGGACCGGGAGGAAAATATTCTAGGGGAGCACCCAAAGTCTTTTCTGGAGGTGATTTCCACCGACTACCTTCCTGTAGCGGAACTGGTTTACAGCAAGCTCAGAGGAAAACCTCAAAAACCATCCGATGTCATCGACCTTGAATCTTTCATTGCAGTCAAGGGGATTAAAGCTATTGGAAACCAGCTAACTACAGAAAAAATAAAGGAGATCAATTTACTGGATCCCAAACCTTATGTAACACCCGAGCAGACGGCCCCAGATCAAGAGGAAGACCAGGAAGACATAGACGAATCAACCACAGAGGCGCCAACTGAAAAACCCCTGAAACCTAAGGGCAAAGAAGATTCCGGGGAGGAATCTCAACCGACGCTCTTCGATACGGAATAGTTACTTTATCCTTTTGGCGGTACCACGTTCCTTACGGGTCTCTCCAACCAGGCCGTACTCGAATGTATAGGTATCGCCGTCGGTGGTTAGGATCTTCATATGAATGGGTTTTTCCTCCGCTCTGTTTTTAGGGTTCAGGTTTGTCAGAATGTATTCGCAGTTATTGATCCAGCGGATCGATGAACTATCCTGACTGCCTCTGAAATAATCGATTTCAAGGGTGTCATTACGCACGAAAGTGGTCTTTTGCAGCTCTCCATCCAAAAAGGATTCAAATTCAAATGTACCGGTTCTAAAGTCATTGCAATTTCGCTGCGGGGTATAACAAGAACTCAGACCCAGCAGGGGAAGTACTAAAAGCCAAAATTTTTTCATCAGAAGGAGTTTTCTGCAAAGAAACCCAATTTCCGGGAAGATGTCAATTCTCATACACCTCAAAGGTCCCATCCTCATAGAAAAGAATGACTTTTGCGACTTTCCGACCCGGCGCCACCCTGGATTCACCTTCAAAACTGCTTTTAGGGGCAGCGGTTTCCTCCGAAAACAAATCCGGCTGTTTGGATGATGGCGCCAGAGAAGGTTGTGCAGCAGGAGCACTGGGAGTTTTTTCCGGGGCCGTAGCAGGGAAGGTTCCTTTTCCGTTTAATAACCAGTATAATTCCACTTCCGGAAATTGCTGAATCACCTTGAGCACAAAATCCAAGCTGGGTTTATTTCTGCCCGACAAAAGATGAGAGATAGAAGACCGGCCTACCTCAATTTTATCGGCAAAAGCAGCCGCCGTCAGATCATAATGTTCCATAATCTGATTGAGTCTTTTTGTAAACTCCTCGGTGTTCACCATTGTAAACAAATTAAGCGCGGTTATTAATTTACAAATGTAACAAATGTATATTATAGTTCATAATGAGTCTGCTTTAAGCACTTATGCGCTAAAGTTAAGCTTTAGGTGGAGGACGCAATAGATTAGAAATGAGGTTAATAAGTGTTTCAAAACAGTATTTAGGAGGAATTCCACTTCCTGATTTTTCTAAAGTAACGGTTTGTGCACAAAAGTAAATTTGATCCACCCTTCCCTTGTTTACAATTGTAATTATTTACTTGTTTACCTTTGTAAACAGTTAAAATTTGACCACATGCAAGAGGAAGTTTACAATCGTATAAGACTCAATTCGCTCACCGGAAAGTACATTACCTTAGACCATCTCCAGCCCGTTCTTGAAAATTTAAAATCGAAGTTCTCTTATAAGGAGCTTGGAAAATCAGTTGCAGGAAAACCCATCGGGGTTTTAAAAGCCGGTCAGGGTTCTTTTAGGATACTTGCCTGGTCGCAGATGCATGGAAATGAATCCACCACTACCAAAGCAGCACTGGACTATTTTAATTGGCTGGCCCATTCCTCGGATTCTGAGGTAAAGACGCTTCTATCAAAAGTTTCCCTCTACCTCATTCCAATATTGAATCCGGACGGAGCCCAGAATTATACCCGCACCAATCAAAATGGAGTGGATCTCAACCGGGACGCTCTGAAGCTTTCCCAACCAGAGAGCAAAATCCTTCGAGAGGCCTTCCAGGAAATTCAACCTCATTATTGCTTCAACTTACACGACCAGCGAACCATTTTCAGTGCTGGCGACACCCATCGCCCGGCCACCATTTCTTTTCTGGCACCCTCAGTGGATCCCGGAAGAAGTATTTCCACCGCGCGAGAGGAGGCTATGAAAATAATCGTGGGAATCAAGCGGCAACTTCCCTCAGACATCACCCAGCAGATTGGAAGGTATGATGACAGCTTTAATCCAAATTGCACGGGAGATCGCTTTCAACAACAGGTTCCTACCATTCTGTTTGAAGCGGGACACTTCCACGTCGATTATCACAGGGAAGTAACCCGGCGGTATATATTCCTTGCCATTTCTTCAGCCGTATACCAGATTGCCACACAATCTTTCCATTGGGAAAACCGCGACTGGTACTTCGACATTCCCCAGAACCGCAAGAACTTTGTCGACATTCTTTTAAAGAATGCACAAATAGGAGAAGAGATAATAGACGTTGGCATCCAATTTGAAGAAAAGCTATATCAACAAAATATACGATTCGAACCAAAAATTCATAAAATAGGGCCTGATTTACCATTTTTTGGTCATTTTCAAAAGGACTGTGAAGGTCAGAAAGTGACCCTAACAGAGGGACGGCTACCTGTCGAAAACGATTTAGTCACTCAAATAATGTTAAATGGTGATAACTTGTTATCCAAAATCGAATAAAAGTTCGGTAATTTGGTAATTATTCAAAGCATTTATATTATTTTTGTAGCTGGTTTAAAAGAGAAAGATTTAATAATAAATTATGGCAAAGTTTAGATTAGACGAGACTGATCACCATATCCTGGATATGCTGATCGAAAACACCAGAACCCCCTTTACGGATATTGCTAAAAGATTGAACATCTCCGCAGGAACCGTTCATGTAAGGGTAAAGAAAATGGAAGAGGCTGGAATCATCCTTGGATCGACCCTGTCCCTTAATTATGAAAAGCTAGGGTATGCTTTTATCGCATACGTTGGTATTTTCTTGAAAAACACGTCTCAGACCAAATTTGTCCTGGAACGCATCAATGAGATTCCGTTTGTAACCGTGGCACACGTTACCACTGGTAAATTCAATATCTTCTGTAAAATTCGCGCACGAGATACACACCATGCAAAAGATGTTATCTTCCAGCTCGATGATATTGAAGGAGTTTACCGTACCGAGACTATGATTTCTCTTGAGGAAAGTATCAATGACAAAAAGCGACTGATGCACTCTATCTTTAAAACCATTTAAGGTAGAAGCTAAAGTTTTACTAAAGGCCCTTCAAGCATCTTGTTTGAAGGGCTTTTTTTATAACTTCTGGGGTTAAATTCAAAAAGTTTCAGTCTACTTATGAAGCTAAAGCCCAGAACATTTTTCCGGTTAATCAAAGAATCCTATATCAGTTGGAATCTCAATGATCCGTGGGCCCGAAGTGCCACAATTGCGTATTACGCGTTGTTCTCCCTGCCATCTCTGATAATCATTGTAGTTCATACTGCCGGGTATTTTTTCGGTACAGAGGCCGTTCAGGGTAGCATCACCCAGGAAATTGGAAATTTCATTGGACTGGAAGCAGCCAATGCCGTAGAAGATATGGTAGCCAATGCTGCTATTAATGCCAATTCCACTCTTGCTATCATTTTCGGGGGTGGAGCTCTTATATTCGGTGCCACCGGGTTGTTCTTTCAATTAAAGGCCGCCATGAACAATATCTGGAGTGTCACGGCTAAAAAAGAAACCATCTGGAGGACGGTCATAAATAGGATGATTTCGTTTGGGATGGTAATGGTTGTGGGCTTGTTGCTGCTAATTTCTCTAATAATATCCACCCTGCTGAAGGTTGTGGGCGAATATTTAGCCGAGATTTCTCAGGTATTTAGCATGCTGATGTTGAACATATTAAATTTCGCTATTTCATTCGCCATTATAACCTCACTCTTCGCCGCTATCTTTAAATGGTTACCCGATGTCCAGGTGAGATGGAAGATCACCTACCTTGGGGCTGCCATGACGACCTTCCTTTTCCTACTGGGCGAATTTCTAATCAGTTTCTATTTTGGGCAAACCCAGCCGGGATCCGTCTATGGAGGGGCCTCTGCCGTGATTTTAATCCTTTTGTGGGTGTATTACACCTGTCTTATTGTTTTTTTTGGCGCTGAGTTCACCCAACAGTATGCACTCTATAAAAATGAAAAAATCGTTCCCAACCAATATGCAGAGCCTGCCATTTATCAGGAACTGGAAAGACTGGAGAAGAAAAAGAGCCAATTTGTTGACAGGGACCGCATTATCAGTATTTTTCAGGATAAGGCTCAGGAAATTGAGCATAAAAAAGAGACGGGAAAGCAAGATGAAGCTTAGTTCATTATAATCTCATTTTGACCTGCTGATAGGGTGTTTTTTAATATCCCTCCGGTAAAAAGGGAAAAATCATGCTTTAAGGTGTAGTTCGTAAAAAAACAGGTAGCGGGTCATGAAAGGCACTACCGGTGAAACTTAATGCCGGTCCAATCCGACAAAGGCCCCCCGTAAGAAAAAGGAGGGGAGAGGAGAACTGCTTCTGGGGAAAAAAAAGGAATTCAAATTCTGCTTCCGGGCCGGTCCTAATGGTAGAGTACTGCAAAATCCAGAAGGGAGATGGGCATTGGTGAAAAGGAACCTTTGGTGGGGTTCCTTTTCTGGTTGCTATTATAGAGCAGCGTTCTATTCTTCTTCATCATCCGAGCGATCCGGAATCTCCACTATGGGCTCGTTAAAGTCGGACTCATCATAATCGTCCTCATCGTAGTTGGCCATGGTGTTTTCCAGTCGGGTACTCACCTTTACCAGGTACACCGTATCCTCTGTTCGGACTTCAACGGCATCAATAATCTCGTTTTTTGCATTGCGGAAGGAGATAATCTGGTCGTCATCATACCCGTCAGGATACTTCTCTACAAGGAGCCCCAGAATCTCCGGAGTCAGCTTCTTATAATCAACAATAATACGTTTCATAATTGCAATTTTGATCTGTCGGTAAACACGAAAATAGGGAAACCTTTTCTTGTCTCGGCGTTAAAATTAAATAAAATTGATTGAATCTTTGGTAAATATAAGCGGGTTAACTTATTCTGTACTAGTATAATACTTATAGGCATCCTCCAAAATTTCGGGGGTTACCGCACAATCCAGCCGAGGGTCTCCGATATCACTAAGAAGAACAAAATTAATTCGGCCTCCCTTGTTCTTTTTATCGTATTTCAGTAGGTCCAGGATTTGTTTCCAGTCCCCGGAACTGATCGCGACCCTTGGATATAAGTTTAGCAAACGCTTGCTGATTTCTTCCAGCCGTTGTGGGGGCAAATCTAATAATTCTGATGAAATATAACTCTCCATCAGCATCCCAATTGCAACGGCTTCCCCATGCAATAATTTGGGTTTATCTTCACTGGCCAGAAAGTGGGATTCAATGGCATGCCCCAGGGTGTGGCCAAAGTTCAAACTTTTGCGCAATCCCTTTTCATGCGGATCCTGAGCAACAATCTCACTTTTTATCTGGATGGAATGAACAATGAGATCGTCCAAATCCTCCAGGCCTTTCTCACTGAGGCTTCCCAATTCACGCCAATAAGCCTCATCTGCTATCAGCCCGTGCTTAAGCATCTCTGCCAGACCACTTCTCATTTCCTGAGCAGAAAGCGTCTGCAGATAAGAAGAATCAATAACTACCAAATCTGCAGGTTCAATGACTCCAATCTGATTCTTAAGCGCTCCGAGATTCACCCCTGTTTTACCTCCCACAGCAGCATCTACCATGGCCAGCAGGGTGGTGGGGATATTGATAAACGAGATCCCGCGCTTGAAGGTGGCGGCCACAAATCCCCCGATATCCGTCAGCACGCCCCCACCTAAATTGATCAGCAGACTGTTGCGGTCAAAATCCAGATCTGAAAGACTCTCCCAAATCCCGATACAGGTATCCAGCTCCTTTTCCTGCTCGCCTGCAGGAATTTCAATGATTTCTATTGGAGTCTCCGTGTGTAGCCTTGCCAATAGGCGTGGCAAACACTCCTGATGGGTATTGGTGTCTACCAAAATTCCAATCTTTGTAAACCCTTTTTCTAAAAACGAATTTACCTGCTTGTAATCGTCATTTTTGATCAGGGAAATTGCTTGTGAATTGACTTGTATTTTCATCTGGTATCGCTTTCTAGGGGCCGAAAATAAGGAGAAAATTCCTAACAATTACTTGCCCAATAAGTATCTTTGCACATTAACTATTTACAATGATAACAGAAAAAATATTCAATGATACAGAGACGGCATTCCGGTTGAAATCCGACTCTGATTTAGCGCGGGCGATTTTTCTATTTGAAACCATCGATCGGCCATTATTGGTGAAGCTGGGAATCGGCCTGACCAAGTTTTCTTTGAGATTTCGACTTCCTGTAGAAGGAATCATCCGCAAAACCATATTCAACCAGTTTTGCGGTGGGGTTACCAAGGAGGATTGCCTTCCGGTCATTGAACAGATGCATTCCAAACGGGTACATAGTATACTGGATTACTCAGTGGAGGGAAATGAGAAGGAGGAAGAATTCGAGCGTGCCATTGAGAAGAAGATTGAAATCGTAAAGTTTGTTGCCCAAAGGAAAGAAATTCCATTTGCCGTTTTTAAACCTACGGGAATTGGTCGGTTTGAATTGTGGCAAAAGGTATCGGCCAGTGCCTCCTTATCCCTGGAAGAGGAAGAGGAATGGCAACGGGTTAAAAACCGGGTGAACCGAATCTGCGAAGTGGCCTATAATCATAAGGTAAAACTGCTGGCAGACGCCGAGCAGAGCTGGATCCAGGATGCCGTTGATATTCTTATCGAAGAAATGATGTTTAAGTACAACCGGGAGGAGGCCATTGTATTTAATACCCTTCAGTGTTACCGATGGGACCGGCTGCAATACCTTAAAGATCTGCACGCCAGGGCCAAAGACCAGGGATTTGTGGTGGGAGCTAAAATTGTCCGGGGCGCCTATCTGGAGGCTGAAAATCTCAGAGCGAAAAAAATGGGGTATTTTTCTCCCATCTGTGAGAATAAGGAAGCCACGGATGTCACTTTTAATGGGGCATTGACTTACTGCCTGGAGAACATCCAGGACATTGAGGTATTCATTGGAAGCCACAATGAAATGAGTAATTACATCGCCATGCAGCTCATGGATCAGCTGGGTATCATGAAAGATGATGATCGGGTATGGTTTGCGCAGCTTTATGGAATGAGTGAACACATCAGCTACAACCTTGCCGAGGCAGGCTATAATGTAGCCAAACTGGTTCCGTTCGGCCCTGTTAAGGAAGTCGTCCCCTATTTGATCCGAAGAGCAGAGGAAAACACATCCGTTAAAGGGCAGACCAACCGAGAGCTATCCCTGCTGCATGAAGAGCGCAAACGGCGCAATGGAGAAATCATGAAGAGTAACCGGGAAAGTGAATTGGTTAAGTAAGTTAATATTCTTTAAGCTCCTGGGTTGGACTCGTAAGGGACCGCCCCAGGAGGTTCCTCCAAAATGTGTTATAATCATCGTGCCACATACCAGCTGGCACGATTTTTATATAGGGGCACTGGTGCGGCGCATTTTAAACCTTCAGGTGAATTTTGTGGCCAAGAAGGAGTTATTTCGCCCACCCCTGGGATGGTACCTCCGGTGGATGGGAGGCTATCCCCTGGATCGGACGCCCGGCCAGCGGAAGGTAGAGGCCATTGCTCAAATCATGCAGCGGAACAAGCACCTGCGCCTGGCCATAGCTCCCGAAGGAACCCGGAAGAAAGTGACCCATTGGAAGACAGGATTTTACTATATAGCCAGAGAGGCCCAGGTCCCCATAGTGATGGTGGCACTTGACTACAGTAAAAAGACAGTTAAAATATCCTCTTCCTTTCATCCCACCAAAGATAAGGCCAGTGACTTCCAATTCATGCATTCCTTCTACAAGGGAGCTGTAGGGAAAGTACCCGAAAACTCCTGGTGAAAGGACCTGCTGGCACTGTGATGGGCAGGTATTTCAGTTTCAATAAGTAAAAACCCTTGAAAGACCAGTGGTTGATACTGCACGCTTTCAAGGGTTCCATTCAAGCCACAGGCCCTCTAGTACCTATATACTGCACATATTTTGGACTCCTGGGTCGGCATAAATTGCCGATCCACTAAAAAGACTTTTCCTTGTTGTTCTATGGCCTTAACCGCTGCGAGATTCATCAGGGAAACATCCCCGTTTTGTTGTTCGGGATTGACTTCCACCGACGCCATTTTCTCATTGTATTTTCCCCAGATGTCTTCCCGGTTTTGCAAGAATAAAGTATCTACTTTTCCTTCATACAGGGCCGGAATAATTTCCGAAACACTACTGGAAACCCGCTCCGGGCCTAATTCCTGAAAAGCAGCTAGCTTTTCATCCTTATCCTTATTAAAAAAGGGTTCCAGAACTTCAACGGCTTTCTGATGCAACTGTTTGTCATCCGGATAGTCAGCCGTAGGGTTTCCAGAAACGTGATCTGGATACAAATGCTGGTAGCTGGTGGCTTCCTCATAAATAGGATAGAGGTAATCCTGACAGGCCAATACTAGTGGTACCCGCTGATCATGCAGAATGTCATCAAGGCCTTTATCCACAGCCCTGAAGAATCGAAGAATTTCATTTCGCTCATCTTTGGATGCCGGAGCATATCCATGCTGGGTAAAACTCCCCATCCGACTGTTTTGAGTTTTGCGTTTGGTACCTCTTTCCTCAAAATCATGGCCGACCCGGTCTTCCAGCTGCGCAGGTACTTTATCTTCTATATCGATGGGTTCACACCGATATCTGGTAGCTTCAAAAAATCTGACCTTATCAGGCTGCAGACTCAGCAGATAGAAGCGAGCGTCCCCGGAAAACAGAGGAACAAGAGGTTTCAGGTAAAAATGATCTGAGACGTAACTCATCTCTACAAAATCAACTGGTAGGGTGTAGGATCGGAAAAAATCTTTGGAAATAAAAAGAGCCAGGCCTTCACTCTGATGACGCCAGAAATTACGATCATCCAGTAATTTCTCCACAGGTTCACCCAGCTGATCAATTTCATCCTGCCGTAACCCCTGATCCTTCAGTTTTTCATATACCTCTTTCCATCTGGATTTCAACTGAATCTTTGATTTTTCATTTAAGACTTCATGTCCAGCCCTCTCGGTGGGAAGGAAGATTGAAATACAAAGATTGTTGTTGAAACGCGCTAATTCTTCAAAATTTTCTTTACTCAATACAGGCATACTGATGTTGTTTTATGGTGGGCGGTCCAACTTAAAGACCGGTAATCCACCGTTGGTTTTGAGGACTTAAGTTAGTTTATTTGAGCTGATTTTCAAAGGAATACCCTTAGCAGAATCTCATAATCTTTCCTTAATTCCGGTCCAGCCGATAGCAAAAGTCTTTCGAGAAAATCAGGAAGTAGGTGGAAGTTGTCAATCCTAATCTTCGGAATCCTCCTCCTGACTGATCAGGAACCCGAAGGGTTTAAGGGAGTGAATATTGACCAGCACTACATTTATGATGGCAAGGATGGGGATGGCCAGAATCATGCCCATCACTCCCCAAATCATTCCTCCAATGATTACGGCCAGAATCACAAAGAAGGGGTGGAGGTCTACCTGATCCCCTACAATATAGGGCTCCAGAATATAGCTTTCTACAAATTGGGCTATACTAAAGGTGAGCACAATCCCCAACAGCACCCCGGTTTCTCCGGAAACCAGAAACCCGAAAGTCATAGCCAGGCCAAACCCGATAATATTCCCTACATATGGGATAATACTGAAAAGGGCAGCGAGCGCACTGACCAGTATGAAGTTATTGACCCCGGATATACCCAGACCTATAGCATATAATACAGCCAGAAGGCCAATCAGAAATAGCTTTCCAATGAGATACTTCTGAGCTACTACCGCCGAATTGCTAATTACGGTATTGACTTTTTTGCGTTTGGAATCTGAAAATAACTTTAATAGGAACTGCCGGAAGCGGCTACGGTAGTTCAAAAGAAAAAAGATATAGATAAAACACAGGAGATAATCCCCCAGGAATCCCAACACCGATCCAAATATTCCGGCGGCTCGCTGACCCGCCCCCTGTGAGCCTCCAGGCAAGGATATTCCCGATCCGCTCTGACCCGACGAGGACAAATCTTCTTCGCTTATGGGGGTGTGTTCAAGAATAAAAGATTTTGCCTGGGCAATTTTTGGTTCCATGGTTTGTTTGATTTCTGGCCAGTCATCCACTACATTTTTCACCTGAAAGGATATCAGCGCCATAAACCCCCACGAGACCAGTAAAAGCAATATGGTGTTAAGGAAAGAAGCCCAGCCTCTGTTTATGAAACCTTTTTCCATCTTCTGAGAAAGTGGAAGCACCAGTAAGGCCAGAATGACGGCAGTGGTAAAAGGAATCAGAAAAGTTCTTGCCTGGACCAGACCGGAAATACCGAAATAAAGTAATAAAACACTGATGGTCGTGTAAAATAAGATTTTCTTGCCCTGGGTCATGTTGGTTGAAGCTTTAATTGAAGGTACGAAAGTTGCGCCCTTTGGATAACTAAATTAAAGTTAAACCCTTACCATGGATACAAAAAAAGCCTGCACACAATGGCAGGCCTGTCATTTTCTGCGATAGATTACCGCTTTATTTGATCTCCAGTACCTCCAGATCGAAAATAAGATCGCGACCCGCAAGAGGATGGTTGGCATCTACGACGATGGATTGGTCCTTGACCTCTTTGACTACCAGATTCATTTCCTGTCCATCAGGACTTCTGGAAACAAGTGCCATTCCAACCTCGGGAGTTAAATCCTCCGGAAGTTGTTCCTTCCCGACTTCCTGAATCAATTCCGGCCGAGGCTCTCCATAAGCCTCATCAGAAGGAATATTGATGGTTTTTTTCTCATTTACTTTCATATCAAGCACCCCTTTCTCGAACCCGGGAATAAGCTGTCCCTGGCCCATGGTAAATTCCAGTGGCTCTCTGTCCACAGAACTATCGAAGACAGTTCCGTCTGTTAGTTTACCAGTGTAGTGTACTTTTACGGTGTCATTTGCTTTAACCTGACTCATAAAACCTTGTTTTACTATTTAAATTAAAAGAAAAGAAATGGAAAGAAAAACAAAGGGTAAGAAGGAAAAACCTTAGCAGAGCTTGATAATTTTCCACATTTCAGATTGCAAAGTTACAGTTTAAAATTGCCCTCCCAAAAATTTACGCTATCAATCCGACGCTTTCACTGATTTTAACAGTCTTATATCATTTTTTACTTTCTTTTCTTCAAAATTACCGCCATTTTTACGTGGTCTAGCTATAGCAGCAAGCACCAGTTTTGAGCCAGATTCTAATTAACTTTATCACAATCGAATGCTTCTGAAACTTCCCATTCCCGCCTTTTTCCTTCTGGTTGTTTTAGCAACCGGTTTTTGCGATTCTCCTACAGAACTGGCTGCTCAGGATCCCTATGGCAACTGGAAATCCATAACGGTTACCGCCACCGCATATAATTCGGTCGCAGGACAGGGGGTAGGGAATCCCCGCCTGACAGCCTGGGGGGATACTTTAAATCCCAAGGTCCAGTCCATAGCCATTTCCCGCGACCTGTTACGGCAGGGTTTGGATTATGGAACCCCGGTGAAGATCAAGGGACTGGAGGGAATTTTTGTGGTCAATGACAAAATGCACAGTCGCTGGGAAAAGAAAATTGACATTTATATGGGAACCGACCAACAGAAGGCCCTGGAGTGGGGCAGTAGGGAAGTCGAAATTTGTTATCCTGATAACTAAAAAAAGAACACCATAAACTGCACATTATGAGAGACTGGATACGACAGCTCATTATAAAATTGAAGGTTTTGCTGCCCAGGGATAGAAAGGAGCTGCCTTATTATATCCTGATCGGACTGTCCTTTCTGTTTTTCATAATTGCCACCAACCTTTTTGTGGAACTTACCGAGGAGTTAAAAGGACCTGCTATTGATCAGATTGATCAGCGGGTCACGGAGTATTTCGCTTCTCTTCGATCGCCTGAGCTCACCCGGTTTGTGGTGTTCATCACGGACATGGGAGATTTGTATGGGTATTTGGTACTTACCGCTATAGCCACAGCTTTCTTCCTGATTAAATTTAAAAACTGGAAATTCATTTTACAACTTCTGGGAGTGCTGATTCTGGCTTCTCTCTCTAATATCGCGCTCAAACGTGCCATCAACCGCGCCAGACCTGATGCCGACCATTTGGTAGTGGTGGAAACCCTGAGTTACCCCAGTGGCCATTCGATGAGTGCCATGGCCTTTTATGGATTTTTGATTTACCTCCTGTTTAAGATCCAAATGGCCACCTGGCTGCGCATTACCCTGGTCTTCTTGTTTAGCTTTATGATCCTCTCCATTGGCCTGAGCCGGATTTACCTGGGGGTTCATTATCCTTCGGATGTAGCAGGCGGCTTTATAGCCGGACTAATTTGGGTAGCGTTTTGTATCACGCTCTTCAACATTATCGATCTTCTGAGAAGAAGGAAACGGGCTGAAATTTAAAGTTGTGGCAAATAGCAGACTCAAAACGGCATACCACTCCAATACTTTTATGGTACTGGAATTTCTGGTCTTCTACATGAGCGTCCCTTTTGTAAGTGTGTATTATCTGGAGGGCTGGTTGAAGATTCTTCCGCTGTTGGCAATCGCTTTAATTTTTCTTCCCTTGCTACTGCTGGATCCGAGCTTTGACAAAAAAATACTGACCCGCATTAACAAGGCACATCTTCGGCGCTCGGTACCGCGCATGCTGGTAATCAGCATCCTTCTTCTGTGGTTCACCTGGTGGATTTTCCCTCACCTGTTCTTCAACTACCCGCTGCATGACTTTAATAGCTACCTCATCACCCTCATCCTATACCCCTTAGTTTCTGTAATTCCGCAAGAACTTATCTACAGGGTGTATTTTTTCCATAGGTACCGCAAACTGATCCCGGAGACTTACCTTCTGATGCTTGGGAATGCGGTTATATTCGGACTAACCCACCTGATTTATGGGAATTGGGTGGCACCGGTTGCCACTTTTCTAGTCAGTTGGATTTTCATCTTTAATTATCTGAAGTCCAAAAGCCTGTTCAATGTCAGTGTGGAGCATTATTTCTATGGGATGGTAATGTTTACCGTGGGCTTTGGACATTACTTTATGTAGCTCCCCGCAATAACCGGGACTTGTTTTTTTCTTCAATATAGAGCGATAGGAACCGGGTACTCTGGTGCTGGTGATGTTGCAAAAGTTGCCCCACAAAATTGGATTGTCGGTGCCCTTTCAGATCCTTTAAAAGAAACTCCATATGATCCACAAACAAATCGCCCGCCTGGGATCCAGGAAAGTCTTTCAGGAGCTTTTCATAACCTCTTTTTTGGGCTTCCTTCCATTTTTTTGGATTGCTGTACAGGTCTATAGCTGCACGGGCAATCGCTGCTGCATCATCCTCTATTTGTCCGGGCCAGTCCACCGTCCCCGTCATTCCTTCACTTCCAATGGAAGTGGTTAAACTGGGCGTGCCATTGGCCATCGCATCCAGAAATTTTCCTTTTATTCCGGCTCCGAATCTCAAAGGCGCGAGCATGAGCCGGGCAGATTCAATAACTACTCTGGCACTTTCTGCCCGCCCGTGTACTAGAAAGCCATCTTTTGGATTGTGGAGCTGATGGACCTTTTGAGAAGTATAAGCGCCATAAATATTCAAACGTGCCTGGGGCAGACTTTTTCGAATCAGGGGCCAAATTTTGGTCTTTAACTCCAGTACGGCATCCCAGTTCGGGTCGTGTCGAAAGTTTCCGATAAAAACGAAGTCCTGTCGTTGCTCAAAACTTATTTTAGATTGTTCTACTGTGGGGTCTTGCCTTATAATAGGGAGGTAATACAGCAGTTGCCGGGGGATCTGAAACTCCTCTTGAAGCAGCTGCATCTCCAGGGGGGAAATGATCAGACTCAGGTCACTTCGGTACATACTGGCAATTTCGCGCTTTGCCAGATCTGTTTGCAGCTGGGCCTGGTCTGGGGCCACCCCGGCAGCAACAGCTGCAGCGCGGGCTTTGCGAAGGAAATGCAGATCCTCGGTATCCAAAATCTGAAGGGCATCAGGAAGCTGCTTTCGAACCCGCCACCCGAATTGCTCTTCCATCATAAACCGATCATACAGCACTATGGAAGGCTGACAGTCCTCCAGAAAGCTGTCGAAGCTACTGCTGTTTAGGGTAATTTGTTCGGTGGTAATCCCCAGGGCGGTTAAATCCACCTGAAAGGGGGAGGGAGCGGCCGTAGAAGAAAAGACAATCTCATACCCACGCTGCAGGAAGAATTCCAGGAGCTGCATCATTCTTTTACCTGCAGCTGAAGATTGTGGTTCGGGCCAGACATAGCCAATTACCAGGATTCTGGGCATGCTACTATTTTATTTTCAAAAATAGGATTTTAAGCCCACTTGGGTGAAGCTGATCCCGCAGGAAAGTTTTTCAAATCAGAGGAAATTCACGATCTTGTGAGGTAAAATTAATTTTCATGAGTCGTGGTTTTGTAAAGGAGGGGGATCAGGAAGAACCTCCGTTTATCCCGCCCCGTGCGCCTTTACCTGCAGGAGTTACTAATTATGTGACACCTTATGGGATGGAGCTCCTGGAGAAAGAAAGGGAAGATTTAGAGCAGCAATTGATTGATCTGAAAATGGACGATGAGAAAGACGAACGGCATGCCCGGACGCTGCTCAACGGGAAGATTGATTTTCTCAACGAGCGTATTGCCTCGGCCAGGGTAGTGGATCTCACAGAACAACCTCCGAACGAAGTGCGTTTTGGAGCTTTGGTAAAACTGAAAAACCTTCAGAATAAGTCCCTGCAGCAGTTTCAGATCGTAGGAGTGGATGAGGCCGATGTTCGGAAACAGAAAATAGCATTTGTAGCTCCCATAGCAAGAGCCGTCAATGGCAAACAGGCAGGGGAGGTGGCTGAGTTGAACCTGGGGGGAGAAGTGCGCCGATTGGAAATAATGGAAATTAGTTATCCCTAGAAATTCCTATAGTCCATTGATGCTGTCTGCAGTTTGGATGTGGTCTCGTGCCAAACCTGATGGTTCGTGGTGTTAAGCCTTTACTAAAATTTACAAGGCACAGTCGTTACCCAATAAAAATTGGGTAATTTCATTAGTTGCATTGTGGGACTCTACCCCGAACCTTCAATTCAAAATGAACTATGACTACCAATCTGCCAAAGTACAAACGACCTGTTGAACCGGAGTTTCGAAGACTGCGGAAGGAGGTTGATACTCTGGTAAAGAGACTCGAACCTCGAAAGAAACCCCTCATTAAATTAAAAGCTGTACTTTTCCCACTCTTATATGTCACCGCCTATATCATGCTTCTGGTTTTCGGGGAGCATCCGTGGGTTTTTTACCTGTCTTACCTGAGCATGGGCCTTCTAATTATCATGAACTTTCTGAATTTGATTCATGATGCCGTTCACGGGGTTGTTTTTAAGAATACTACCTTAAATAAAATATATCTTCATTTTTTTGATCTACTGGGAGCTAACAGCTATATCTGGAAAATTCGTCACATCCGGCTTCACCATTCATTTCCCAATATCATGAACTGGGACAGTGATTTTGAGCAGAGCCCTCTGGTGCGGGTATTTCCACATGCTAAAGCAGAAAAGTTCCACCGGTACCAGCATTTCTATTTGCCTTTTTTGTACCCTATGTATCTTTTCAATTGGCTGTTGGTTAGGGACTTCAAAGATTTTTTTAAAAAGGATACGCTCGTACATAAGGTGGCTAAGATTCCCCGAATCGAATATGTCAAATTATTTGTATTCAAAATCCTTTTCTTTGCGTATACTCTGGTGGTTCCAAAACTAGTTCTAGGACTGAACTGGGGGATAATCCTTACCGGGTGGATCCTGATGGTCTTCACCGCCAGTATCTTTTCTTTGGTGGTGCTGTTATCGCCTCATGCCAACACCCACAGTGAATTTCCACAGCCGGATCCCGAGGGGAATCTTCCTTATTCCTGGTTTAAACACCAGCTGGTATGTACCAATGACGTGACCAATGACAGTTTCTTCATCAGGTTTTTCATGGGTAGTTTTAATTATCATATCGCCCATCATTTGTTTCCGGATGTTCACCATGCCTTCTATCCGGAAATCACGAAATTATTAGAAGCTTTTGCCAGGGAGCATGATTTACCTTATTCAAAACAGAGTTTGTTTCAGTCCCTCAGATCCCACTATCAACTATTGAGACAAAATGCAGTTGATATGAATATCTTCGAAGAGACCATGTGACCCCTTCGACTGGAACCTGGTTCTTTCAGACCATTGAAAGAACTCTTACAGGAGACGGAAAATCCGGTGGTATGTGGTTTTTGGTGATTAACACGCTGAATACCGCCGTAGGTAAAAAGAATAATGACATCAATATTTTTCGTAATCTTCTGATGCCAAAAGGGTTGTGAAACCCCGGGAATTTTTACTGGAATTTTTCCCGTTCGAGTTTGGAAGATATGAAGGAATGGGCTACATTTGCCTCCGCAAAAACGTTGCAAGTTCATTCACATCGGAGAGTTGCCAGAGTGGTTAATGGAGCAGTTTGCTAAACTGTCGACGAGCAATCGTCGCGTGAGTTCGAATCTCACACTCTCCGCAAAGGTGCCTTTAAGAGCACTAAAATTTAAGTTTCGGGGTGTAGCGTAGCCCGGTTATCGCGCCTGCTTTGGGAGCAGGAGGCCGCAGGTTCGAATCCTGCCACCCCGACGAACCTTACTGAAATAGGAACTAAAACACTGTTAATCACTTGATTTTCAGTGTTTTTCGTTTTTACTGATATCAGGTGTTATCATATGAATTCACCATGTTTAGTGAATGATTCGGTGAATACATTCTTTCTACCAATTCACTACCTTAGAAGAACATTACGTTGATTTGACTTTCGTCTTTACAAAACCATTGTATCATTTAAAGACGCTCAAAATGCCTGATTTTACTACCTTCTCCGTGCTTTTCTTTACCAGAAAGTTAAACGGGAATTCTAAAGATGTGTCCATTTACACCCGGATTACCGTGAATGGAAAATGTTCTGAAATGAGCCTCAAAAGGAAGATTTCAGTGAATGAATGGGATTCTTCCAAAGGAAGACTCAGAGGAAGCACTCCAAAAATCAAAAAATTGAACAGTTATTTGGATCAGGTATATTCAAAATTACTGGACACCCACAAGAACCTATTGGATAAAGATTCCCTTATTACCGCTGCCAAGATTAAAGCTTCTTACCTGGGATTAGATGAGGATCATAAAACCATTAAGGATATCGTGGCTTACCATAATGAAAAAATGAAAGATATTCTTAAATGGGGAACGCTTAAGAATTACCATACCACAGCAAACTATCTTGAGGAGTTTTTAAAGAGGAAAAAGAAAACAGATGATATTTACCTGAAGCACATCAATTATCAGTTCATTACAGAGTTTGAAATGTACCTGAGGAGCTACAGCCCGAAAAAAAATAGAAAAACCTGTGGAACCAACGGAACAATGAAACATCTGGAACGCTTAAAGAAACTGCTGAACCTAGCAATCAAATTAGAGTGGCTTGAGAAGAACGCCTTTAGAAGCTATAGCTTCAAATTTGAAAAGAATGATAGGCAATTTCTAACCGAGCGGGAGCTGCACATGCTAGAGGAAACTATTTTTACCAGTGAATCCCTGGAGCGGGTGAAGGATATGTTTTTGTTCTCATGCTATTCCGGTCTGTCCTATATTGATCTAAAGGAACTCACTACTGACCAAATCGTGAAAGGCATGGATGGTAAGGATTGGATCTATACCAAACGAGAAAAGACTCAGCAGTCCGTTAAGATACCTCTGCTCGAATCCGCCAAAGACATTATTAAAAGATATCAAGGGTATGGACTAGAGGATGCAAAGGACGTTTTCCCAGTTATTTCCAATCAGAAGATCAACAAGTACTTAAAAGAGATCATGCAGTCAATTGGAGTAAGGAAGAAAATCACCTTTCACTCTGCCAGGCATACCTTTGCCACGGTGGTAACACTTTCCAATGGAGTTCCAATAGAGACGGTATCTAAACTGTTAGGACATACTAAACTCTCTACAACACAAATTTATGCCAGAGTACTTGAAAGTAAGCTCAGTTCCGATATCGCCAACCTGGATCAAAAAATTTTGAATAAAAAGGCAAGATAATTATTAATTAGTACTTGCTTTGAAAAATAGTTTTTGCTCAAGAATTTTGATGAATCGATGACGGAATGAGCTGAACTCTGTGATAGTAGGGGCTAAGGCTGTCATCATTTTGTCATCATTATGTCATCAAAAATAATAATGATGCCAGATCTACAGTTCAGAGAATCAGAAATGATGAAGCAATGACTTTTTGATGCTTCCCAAACCTTTATTATTATTGGGATTCAAGAGCTCGTCATCAAAATATCATTTTTTTTAAGAAAATATTGCTGATGAAAAAAAAGAAATTAACCTTGACAAAAGCTCGTGATATTTTGTGTCGTTCTGGTATTGGAAAAGCTAGTCACCTTGCAGAAATAGGAGAATAGAAAGGGATTCTTTTTCTTTTCAGCAGCAGACATTTCTCTCCTTCCAGAGAGGAGGATATAAACATTAGAATCGATCCTATTTCCCGTCCATAATTCCAGAATTTTAGGAGCTGCATTCCAGTCAGCACAGGAATATATCTTAAACCTACAGGATTTCCAGCAGTTCTTGGGCCGGCCATGATATGATAAATAGCTATATTCGTTTTTTAAGACGATTTAAGGCCCTTTTGCCCGAACACGAGTAATAAACCAACAAACGAAAGAACTCAACTCCAATGAAGCTATAAGTAACTGTCCGACAGAGAAAAAACCATAACAACTTCTACTTTCGAAAGGAAGAAGGAAGTTTGTTTATTAACTTTTAAAATCAAAACAATGACACAGTTACAGATGATTAGTACCACAAAATCAATTGCTCAAAAAGATGAAAACGTTTCTGCCGCTTTAATGTATGGTTCATTTACCAAAGATGAGGGTGACCAATATTCAGATATTGAATTTTATTTTTTTCTAAAAGACAAGGAAAGTTTCCTGGCTGAGAATTGGGTAAATCAAATTCATCCTATAATCTTATATTTTACTAATGAATACGGCAGCGAAGTCGCCATTTTTGAAAATATGGTAAGAGGAGAATTTCATTTTTTGGCAATTGATGAAATAGACATTATTAAGTCTTGGGATGGGGTGGTGGAGTTTAGTGAGTTTGACAAAATGATTCTAGTGGATAAAGATGGATTTTTGGCTGCTACGCTCAACCAAATCAAAGCCAGGAAACCTGATAGAACAACAGACAAGAATATTTTATGGCTGAGTCAATCTCTGCTAAACGTTTTACTGACCACAAGTAACTTAATAAAAAGACAGGAATTTGCCCATGCTAATCAGAGCCTAGCGAATGTTCAGAAATATTTACTTTGGTTAATCCGCATAGCAACCAATCGAACAGAACACTGGGAAAGCCCTACCAAAAGTTTAGAGAAGGATATTGGTAGGGGCTGGTATTCACAATTTCAGCTGACAACATCGAACCTAAATGGGGAAAACATTAGAACGGCTTTTCAGGAGTCATTAAAACTTTCCGGAAAACTTTTTGAACATTTGAATGTTGACTCTAAACTGAAAAGACTATTGACAAGAATCGATTGAGAATTTATGATGACCAGGTATATAATTTGACCAGGAAAATCCTGAATTGTACAAATGAAGGGGGGATAGCAAGAGGATAACACGCCGTGCGATGTTAAGAATTCATTCCCCCTTCATTTTCAGATACTTACGTTTTTAAAAAGTGTGTTTCAACTAATTTTTTGCGCCAAAAAAATATCAACCTCCCGTTTTTAAAGGGCTCAGCGGAGAAAATTTGCACCATAACAAAAATCTGCCACCTAAAAAGTGACCATTTACGTTCCGATTCTTGCCTCGCAAAATAGTATTAGTTCTGGTAGATTTGGGGCTTACAGCACTTCGCTTCGCTCCGTTCGCTTTTCTTTTTGCCAGAAGAAATTAAACTGAGTGGAAAAAAACAGGGAAATCTCTTATCATAATATCTCGGCTATGAAATCGTCTTATTAGGTAAAGAACTGATCTTTGGAAAGATTATTTGTCAAACTTCGAATTTCCATTCAATAGTTCAGTTGCATTACCTTTTGATGCAAAAGATACCGGATATGGAATTAGCGGCCTGCATAAAGCCGCTTCTTCGCCGCTATTTATAAGACCTTTCCTAATTCCATATCCAGAAATGTAAAGCAACATCAAAAGGTAATGCATACAGCTCTGAAAGAAGTAAATGAAATGGAACCTCCAGGATTTTCGTTCTCGATTGGAAGAGGGCTATTAACTCAGCACCGCGAAAAGAAAAAAATCAAAGGAAAATGCACCAGATAAAAAAAGTAAATGTTTAGAGTGACTGGAGGTCTAATGTTTGGTTGGTAAAAATAGTTTCTAATTAAATTTGTACCTTTATAGTATTAAAGACTATTGTTCACAATGAATGCTATGTTCTTCCATATTTAGTGAATGATTCAGTGAATACATCCATTTTAGTGAAGCGTAAAGTACTGGGCTTAAACTGATTACGAAGATATTTCAGTTTCCTGCCACCCCGACTTTTGTTGTATCAAACAACATCAAATAATACCTAAATCAATGATTTCCAGTACTTTAATAGAATTGGAAATCATTTTTCTTTGTTTGATATCAGTTAAAAAGTGACCTATTCGGTTACCTATTCGGTTACCTGTTTTTTCTTATCTTTCCTTTAGCCTGGCTGACTTGACAGATGATATGACTTTCGTCTCACATGTTAAATCGGTTACCAAAAACAAAGGCTATGGAACAACAAGCAACTTTTCGCATCTTATTCTGGTTAAATACCACCAAAATGAAGGACACTCTCGCACCTATTTATGCAAGGGTGACCATTAACGGTCGCCGTGCCGAAATCAGCTTAAGAAGACAATGCCTCCCGGAATCCTGGGATGAACGCACCCGAAGATTGAAGGGCAGGAATCCTGGGGCTACAGTGATGAACAATTATCTGGATGCAAAATATGCAAGACTCCTTCAGTGCTATGAAGAGCTTCTAAAGGAAGACCGGGTGATTACTGCCCAGGCGGTTAAATCCAGATTTCTGGGATCAGACGCTACCTCCAAGACATTAAAGGATGTTATCCAGCATCATAATCAGACCATGGGAGAAGTTCTCAAGCCAGGCACCTTGAAGAATTATGGAGCTACGGAAAAATATTTAATGGATTACCTTACCAAAGCTCACAAGACCTCTAACATCTACCTTAAGAACATCTCCTATCAATTTGTAACAGGATTCGATAGTTTCCTGAGGCGGCAAAAGGATAAGAGCGGAAAGAAGCAGCTAAGCAATAACGGGACCATGAAACATCTGGAGCGATTCAAAAAGCTCATGAACCTGGCGATCAAGCTGGGATGGATGGAAAAGAGTCCCTTTCGGGACTTCAAAATGAAGTTCGAGAAGTTTGATCGTGCTTATTTAAATCAAAGGGAGCTAAATTATATTGAGGAGACCCGATTCTCACGTGCCACCCTGGAAACCACAAAAGATATTTTTCTTTTTGCCTGCTATACCGGTCTTTCCTATATAGATGTAAAGAACCTTACTCCTGAAAACCTGATCAAGGGAATCAATGGAAAGGACTGGATCTACTGTAGGCGAGAAAAGAGCCAGACTCCTATGAAGATACCCTTACTGGAGAAGGCCTGGGATATACTGCAAAAGTACCGGAACCCAGTTTCGGAGTTTTTACTTCCTGTTTACAGCAACCAGAAAACAAACAACTATCTTAAAGAAATTGCAAGCCAATGTAAGATTCCTAAGAAGCTCAGTTTCCACGTTGCCAGGCATACCTTTGCCACTACAATCACTCTTTCCAATGGTGTGCCCATAGAAACCGTTTCCAAGCTTCTGGGGCACTCTAAACTGTCCACCACTCAAATATATGCCAGGGTGGTAGATCAGAAAATAGGAGAGGATATGGACCTTTTGCAGTCCAAATTATCTTAAACCCTCCGGGCAAAAAAAGAAAGAACTGTTCTTGTTTTTCAGAACCATCTTCCTGAGAGGTATATAATATATTTTCTTTGAAATCTAATTACCCATTTACCCCAATCCTCCACAAGTCTCTAATATAGGGATGTTCGGCTGGGTCGATTGGAGTTTTCTAATCTACCCAAACCACTGCCAGAAATTGGGTAATTGGGTAAATACAAAAATAAGGTTTTTTCTTGCTCAATCCCTTAGGATATCAACCTTGGGTAATTGGGTAGATGTTTTCGGAATATCTTGACATAAATTAAAGTGCTGATGAAAAAAAACGATATGGGGACATCATTTAAAATACAGAATTGCTGTTTTTTCCCTGGAAATCCCATGGAACCATATACCATAGGTATGAATAAAAAATATAAAAATAACTTACCTACTTACCTAATAGAGCTTGAGAGCTTTAAAACGCAGAGAGAGGAGAGGTAAGAAAAGTAAAAAATGAATTTACCTTTCCTACCTCAGGGGTCAGGTAAAAAAGGTAAGGGTAGAAAACACTACAAACCTGCCCTCAGATCAACAACGACGGTACAGGTAAATAAGGTAACTGAAAATAGGTGAAATGACTTTAGAGACTTTATCATGGAGTGGTGCCGGTAATATTTGCCCCTGAGGAACACTTGTAAGAATGACTGATTAATCACCGGTATAACAGGAAAAGCGGCTTATATCCAGATGCTCTGACCATTTACTTTTTTTATCTGGTGCATTTTCCTTTGATTTTTTTCTTTTTGCCCGTCTAAAGTTTTGGGGCATTCTTTCCATCAAGAACGAAAATGTCCTGGGTTAAATTCCATTTACTTCTTTCAGTGCTGTATGCATTACCTTTTGATGTGGCTTTCCCTTTCTGGATATGGAATTAGGAAAGGCCTTATAAATAGCGGCGCAGCAAGCGGCTTTATGCAGGCCGCTAGTTCCATGTCCAGTATCTTTTGCATCAAAAGGTAGTGCAACTGAATTTGTATAAGGATAATGAAGTTCGAGTAACTCTTTTTATAACGTCATTCATTCCGATAAACGGAGCAGCGAACTGAGCTTGATCTTCATAATTCTAATATTTGGAATAAAGTCTAGTAGCCTGAAATTCTCTGTGTCTGTTTTATGGTTCTTCCCTAAAAGCTACTTTCGAACTGGCTTATTACTAATATTTATTGCCCATTCAGGGGCCTCCTGGAGCATATTACTAATTTTTAAAGATTTATCACTGAAATTTTAATTGTAATTATTTGGTAATGAGTAGGGTGGGGGAATACAACATCGCAGCGCGTGTTGTCGTCTAGCTATTCCCCTTTAGCTATTCCCCTTTAGTTTTACATTGTAGTTTATTTAGAAGATTTATAAACCTCTATTTGGAACTTTTTCATCGGGAAATACCTTGAAATAAAAAAGTTGATTTCAATGATAATCTGGGATTATGATCTCTCGTAGTTGATATATTGGAAGGTGGAAAATTTGATAAAATTTCCACCCAAAAGAATATTATTATAATTTGTTTCCAATTCACCTAAATTATTTAATTTTGAGATTCATTTGGCAATGAGGTCTGCCTTGAACCGTCTTTAACGACTGATGACTTCTACAAATAAGGGCTTATGCCACTGTAGAATCATTTATATAAGGCAATATGAAAATTAGAAATTTCAAAACACTTCTCTCCTCAATTGAGCAAATTCCTTCCTTAATTTATTTAATCAAATGGTTATTTATTTGCATAGTTCTCGGTGCGATTGTGGGAAGTATCTCAGCTTTCTTTCTTATCAGCCTGGAATGGGCTACCAATTGGAGAGAAACCCATCTCTGGATTATTGCTTTACTACCCATAGGTGGTTTTATTATAGGGCTGTCTTATCACTTATATGGAAATAGTGTCGTAAAAGGAAATAACCTTTTGCTAGAAGAATTTCATTCTCCAAAGAAAATTATACCTTTCAGGATGGCGCCCCTTGTTCTATTTGGAACTATTTTAACCCATCTCTTTGGTGGATCTGCCGGACGTGAAGGAACAGCAGTTCAGATCGGTGGTGCAATTGCAGATAGATTTACTAAAATTTTAAAATTATCGAAAAGGGATCGAAGAATACTTTTAATAGCAGGAATAAGTGCAGGATTTGCATCTGTTTTTGGTACACCTCTGGCGGGTGGAATTTTCGCACTTGAAGTATTGGTGTTGGGCAGAATTCGTTTAGATGCCATCATACCCAGTTTTATGGCGGCTGTGCTTGCTGACTATTTTACAGATATCTGGGATGTTACGCATATCCATTATAAAATCACCACGGTTGCTGAAATGACTCCAATAAATTTACTTTGGGCGCTACTTGCGGGTATAATATTTGGTTTAGCCGCTATGTTATTTTCAAAATCTGCACATTTCTGGAGCTCATTATTTAATAAAAACATTAAATATCCCCCATTACGTCCTGTTATTGGTGGTATAATTTTAGCTATTGCAATATTCGCCATTGGAACGACTAAATATATTGGACTTGGATTACCAACTATAGTGAATGCTTTTCAGATTGAGTTGAATTCCTATGATTTTTTAGCTAAAATTTTGTTTACATCTTTCACCCTGGGCGCTGGATTTAAAGGAGGAGAAGTTACACCGCTATTTTTTATAGGGGCAACATTAGGAAATGTGTTGGTGTGGTTTATTCCATTGCCCATGAGTATGTTAGCGGGAATGGGTTTTGTAGCTGTTTTTGCTGGTGCCACCAATACTCCTATTGCTTGTACCATAATGGGAATAGAACTATTTGGAATCGAAGCCGGAGTTTTTATCGCAATAGCCTGTAGTACTTCGTATTTATTTTCAGGCCATTCCGGAGTTTATTCTTCACAAATCATAGGAAGTCCTAAACATTCAATCTATACAAGAGAAAAGGGACTTCCATTATCTGAAATAAAAAGTAAAAGAAGGTAAAATGACTAAATTAACAACCCTAAGAATTTACTTCCCTGTAGTACTACCCATTTACTAGACCACCAGTTCATTATTTAAGGTGTTTTTGAAAGTATCAAGCAGCATTGAAATATAGCTGTGATGGTCTGTTCCGTTGGATGCCTCTATGGCGTCTATTATTATAATATTCCATAAAT
>JAJUIC010000060.1 GCA_029265595.1 Flavobacteriaceae bacterium | reverse complement strand
CTCGTTAACTGTTCCCTGAAGAATGCTGGAAGTTACACTTCCACGGTCCTGAACCCAGTCAAAAATCGACACATCTACAGTTGGAAGTGCAGAATAGGTCTTCTCGGGATCAGCCTGCTCTCCTTCAATAATAACATTTGCAAGCGGTCCGTTATCTCTCATGTCAATAGTGGTATCATAACCAGTCAATGAAAGACCTTCGATGGTAGCTCCAGATTCTTTCTTGAATTGCAGCGCTGTTCCACCCACTTCAGATACAGCTGTGAAATTGACAATCTTTGGATTGTTATTCACGTTATCTGCTTCAATTGCAGTAGAAAAATCTCTGGTGTGCAAGACATAGGTATTGGTAAGCGTTCCGTTCCAGCCCTCAGTCCAGTCAACAGCGTCGTCTTCCAGATTTTCAAGATAGAAGTTAGAAGCACTTACGGTTCCTCCGAAGAATTCTACTCCGTCATCGGTACCATTAAGGATCGCTACATTCTGGATGGTGGTTCCAGATCCAACCGCATAAAGAGTCAGTCCATTAAACTGGGATTCTGGGTTGATTTGTGCCCCGGTTCCTTCCAAAATCAGATAATTGATAGAACCAGAATTATCATCGTCCTGAGTCCCTCCATAGATAAGACCTCCAACCTCTGCAACAGCGTCAACGCCTTCGGTTGTAGTAGCTCTACCTAATAGAATCAGTCCGCCCCAGTCTCCGGCATTTCCATCCTTGGAAGCCATTACTACAGGCGCCTGCTCGGTTCCCTGGATGTCAATTTTGGCACCCATTTGAACAGCAATGTAAACATCAGTTCCGGTCTCTGTAACGATTCTGGTACCGGCTGGGATGGTCAGGGTGTTACCTTCCAGAACGGTTAAAGTCCCTGTCAGGGTGTATTCAACATCTGCATCTAAGGTGCGATCCTCATCAATCTCACCTGATAATTTACTGTCCTCTTCTTCAATAGGAGGTTCCACTGGATCAACTCCATTGTTGTCGTCATCACTACAGGCAGCAAGGCTCAAACCAGCAGCGATGGAAAAGAAAAAAAGCGATTTTTTAATTGTTTTTTTCATCATTAAGAATTAAGTTGTTTGTTAATTATGGTTGATAAAATTTTCATCGGCCATTTCCGACCGTAACAGGTTCACATTAAAATTTGTAACTAATTCCCAGGCTAAGTTCTGCTCCTTTGAAATAAGATCGGACGGTTTCGTTGGTTTCAATTCCTGTGACATTAGGCCTCACCTTCTGGGTTCTTTTTATTTCCGGATTGAACAGGTTCTTTCCTGTTACCTTCAGACTCCATCCCCCGCCAAGGTCCTTCCCGAGCAAGGCATTTAAAGTCACGAATCCTTCTTCTATCACCGCATCATCATATTCCGTTTCACTCATGGTTTGAATGGATGGTGCTCCAAGTGCATATATTTTATCGGAGGCATAATTGGCACTAATGCTCGCACTCCAGGGATTTTCATTGGCGGTATTAAAACTAAGGCTGCTGTTCATGATCCAATCCGATGCTCCTTGCAATCCTACTTCTGTCAGACCCTTGTATTGATAGGTTTTTATAAAGGTGCCCTCTTCATTGTAAACCTCCTTCAGCTCTTGAGAATGCCACATACGAGCCGCATTGAATTGCAGGTCCAGATCAAAATCTCCCTCATCAACCGCTTGTGCCAGCTGCAAGCGGGCCTCGAGCTCCAGCCCGTACACCTGGGCCTGATCTCCTGCATTAAAATAGGAGTACACACCTGCCGATCCGCGATCTCTTACTTTATTGATCGGATCATCAATTTGCTTATAGAATCCGGAAAGGGATACCAACTGCCTGGAGGTCGGGAAAAACTCCCATTTAAGATCCAGATTATAAACTTCAGAAGCCATCAGATCTGGGTTACCCCGGGTGATTTCTCCTGTAGCAGAAACATATTCAAAAGGTGCAATCTCTTTAAACTCCGGTAGAGTAATGGTCTTGCTGGCAGCCAGTCGCAAGTTCTGACGCTCATTTAGGCTATATCTGAAATTCAGACTCGGATAAAAGTTCTCATAGGTCATTTCATTGCTCCCTACCCTGCCCGGGATATTGGTAATGTCATAATCCACTCCCAGGCGATCGTACTGGAACCGGGCCCCCAGGTTCAAATGGAAGTCTCCGAACCCAAAGTCCACACTAACATAACCTGCAGCATTCTGAAGTTCGGCCTGATAAGTATCTGGCAGGGGATTTCGGTTATCATCACCTCGCAGCATATTCAATTTCAACAAATCATTGTCAAGATTTTGCTGAGAGAAGACTTCGCTCAGGTTGTCTATTGAAGAAGGGTTCAGGCTATTCAAATTTCTTTCCACCAATCCCAGAAATAAGGATTCAAAATCTCTCTCTTTCTGACGGAAACTAGCCCCTACATTCACATACAGTTGCTGGTCTCCGGAAGACAACAGCCGGTGTCGATCATTTAGGAAACCATTATATTCAATGTCTTCAATCTGCTGACTAGTTTTGCGCTGCTGAAATCCTCCACGACGACCTAATTGCACCAAATCCTCATTAAAGTTGATTTCGTTTCGCATCCGGTTGGGCTCATCGGCATCCACCAGGTTCGCCCCCAGACCCCAATTCAGAATATTGCGCTCACCAAAGCGGTGATCTCCCAGAAGCTGGTTTACCCAAAGGCGGGTTTGTTTGGTGTTCTGATCACGGATAAATTGTCCCAAACCTTCTACAGGCTCGGTTTCCTCATAAACGTAGCCTTCCCCATTTCGTCCGGCTTCATAAACTTCATCACTGAGTTTATTGATGAATAATGAATTCACACGCAGCTCGTGATCATCATTGAATTCATAAGAAAGCGCCCCTAAAGCAGAATTCGTCAAGACATTTGAAAAAGTCTGAGCATCTGTGAAAGTCTCTCTCAGGTAATTTCCTCTGAACCGCTGATACAATCCTTCCTGATATTCAAAGTCCACCTCATGTGATCCGGTAAAGAGTACCTCCAACTTATTACCAAAGCGCCTACCGGCTGTAAGGGAGAAACTGTGATCTATAGGAGTGCCGTGCAACTGTGGATTCCAGGTCTGCTGGGTGAGGGCTTCTAAATTAGACATGGGTTTGGAGTAAAAACCTAAACTGACGTCCTCTTTATTAGGGCTGACCTTAAAATTATCAAAGACTCCTGAGGAGGTCACATTGGAATTCACTCCGGCCGATACACTCAGACCCAGCTCGGAGGAGCCGGTTAACTGGCGGGAAGCAAGATCAATGGCTCCAGAGGCCTGGTCGGCAGAAACCTGGGCAGAGGTAGTTTTATTAATACTTACATCCTTTAGAACATCACTGTCAAAAAGGCTTAAGTCAATGTTCTTCCTTTCGATATCATCAGAGGGAATAGGTAGTCCATTCATAGTGGTAGACAAGTACCGGTCGCCCAGCCCCCTGACAAAGATATCCCCACTACCTTCACTACTGGTCACTCCGGAAATTCGGGTAGTGGCTCCTGCCGCATTTGACACGCCCAACCGGGCCATTTCCTGAGCCCCTATACCTTCTTTAATGGAAATGGCTTTTTTCTGATTCAGCAACATGGCAACTTCCGTGTCCTGACGGGCCACAGTGGTGATCACCACTTCATCCAGATCCGCTGCACCGGAAGCCAGCGTGGCGATCACCTGGGTGGATTGACCTTCACTGACTTCAACTCCCGATATCTCTTTAGTCTGATACCCCAAATAACTAAATACGATCGTATAGGTACCAGGTTCCAGACCTTCTATGGAATACTTTCCATCCAGATCAGTGGTAGTACCTATAGTGGTTCCTTTTATTATTACATTTGCGAAGGGAATGGGCTCCGTCAGCTCTTCATCAATCAGCTGTCCCTCAATGCTTCCATCCGGAGTGTATCGAGCTTGCAGGCTGCTAATAGCAAACAAAAAACTCAACACTGTCAAAACACTTTTCATACGTTTTATTTCTGCCACAAAATAACGGGGGCAGTGTAAAGTGCGTGTTAGCCGGGAATTAAGGAATCGTCAGTAAAAGGTAAATGCAATGTTAAGAATCTAATAAACCATATTGAAAATCTGCACTTTACCTATTAGTATCAACGAATGCCATTTTATCAATTTCTCCTTCCGATTGGGGTGTAGAAAATCCATGAAAACTGGACGAGATTGGCCTTCTATTCCAGTGCCTGGTAGGCTCCTGGAGTGCAAGTAGAAGATGATTCGCACTAAAATTATGATAAAGTTTTGCAAGATGGTGCGGTTTTTGAATTAATGTAGTAATTTTAGGTGCATAAAATACTGAAGATGAAGCAATTCTACCTGGTTTCCTTACTTATTTCCTTCTTCCTGCTGCCTTTTGCCCCAACCTATGCGCAGGAAAATGAGGAAATCCCTACAGTTGAGGAAAATGAAATGAGCATTGAGGGGCTTACCATCTATCCAAATCCCGTCATGGGAAATAAAGTAAACATCCGCACTCAGAAGAATGCGGTGAAACAGGTAGAGGTATATAACATTTTAGGCAAAGCCGTCCTTACTGCACGTCTTACAGGGGAGGAGCTTAATATTTCAACATTGGAAAAAGGAATCTATTTCCTCAAGATCCAAGAAGGCAATCGCAGTGCCACCAGAAAGTTAGTGGTGCGATAAGTCGGCTTGATGTATCTTTGTTTCCATGATTGAGAAGAAGATCAAGACCGAGGATATATTCTCCATTACCACTTCTGAGGAATTCAGGGGCAAAGCCCTGGAGGTGTTTCGGTATCAATATCGAAACAACCCGGTATATGGACAATTTTGTGACCTTTTAAATCGCACTCCTGACCAGGTCCAGGAGCTGGAACATATTCCTTTCCTTCCGATCGAATTCTTTAAAACCCATTTGGTTACAACTCGTGACGGGGAGCCGGAAGTGATTTTTACCAGTAGTGGCACAACCGGGAGCACCCCCAGCAGACATCTGGTATATGATTTAGAAATCTATGAAAAAAGTTTTCTAAAGGGTTTCCGAAGGTTTTATGGAGATATTCAAAACTACGCGGTGCTTGCCCTTCTGCCCTCTTATCTGGAACGAGAAGGATCTTCCTTAATATATATGGTCAATGACCTGATTCGTGCAAGCGCAAATCCACAAAGTGGCTTTTACCTACACAATTATGAGGAATTTAGTCAAAAGCTGAAGCATTTAGATGCGTCCGGACAACCTGTACTGGTCATCGGAGTTTCCTATGCACTCTTAGATGTTGCACAGCAGCACCCCCTAAAGCTGAACCATGCCATTATTATGGAGACCGGGGGAATGAAAGGCAGGCGAAAGGAAATGATTCGTCAAGAACTACACGAGCACTTGAAAAAAGGTTTTGGAACCTCCGCAATCCACAGTGAATACGGGATGACAGAATTGCTCTCTCAGGCTTACTCCGATGGCGACGGCCACTTCAGGTGTCCACCCTGGATGAACATTATGGTCCGGGATCCGGAAGAACCCACGAACTATCTGAAACACGGAAAGACCGGCGGAATCAACGTCATTGATCTGGCCAATGTATACTCTTGCTCCTTTCTGGCTACCCAGGATCTGGGAAAACACCTCGGGAATGGAATCTTTGAAATTTTAGGTCGATTTGATCACGCCGATATTCGGGGTTGTAATCTTATGGTTCTCTAAAGACGATGGAAGAAGGGTGCGAAAAGCCAGGGACATGAATCCTTATAGCGCGTTGAGGCTGCGTAAACCCCCACTTTAGCATTAGAGGCCAAAAAAAACAAACTTTTTTGTCTCGGGCTGTAAGGATTAGGTTTTATTTCGACTTACAAAACGGTTAGATTATGTTTTCATAATTGGTTGGTTAGTTTGAGATCCCCGGGGCCAAAATCCCGGGGATCTTATTTTTCACAGGTTCCAAATACTATTCTGGACAGGAACCCATACCAACCAGTTTTCAGCCCTTCTACTGAATGACCAGAATATAGGTGTTCTTCTTCCCCTTATTTAGGATCACGTATTTGTTATTGATTAAATCCTTTGGAGTAATGACATAATCTTCTCCCACTTTTTCTTTATTTACAGATACAGCATTGGCTTTAAGCGAGCGCCTTGCTTCGGCATTGGAGCCCAGAAAACCCGTTTTTGCTGCTAAAGCGCCAATCATATCCAATCCTGACTCCACCTCGTTCCGCTCCACCACTGCCTGGGGCACCCCCTCAAATACATCCAGAAAGGTCTGCTCATCCAATAATTTCAGATCCTGGGCAGTGCTTCGACCGAATAAAACTTCAGATGCCTTCAGGGCTTTTTCATAATCTTCCCTGGAATGCACCATTACCGTCAGCTCCTCAGCGAGGGTTCTTTGGAGTTCTCTTTTATGAGGGGCTTCGCTGTGAAGTCTGATCAGATCTTCAATCTGGTCTCTTGACAAGAAGGTAAAGATTTTTATAAAACGTTCTGCATCCTCATCACTGGTATTCAACCAGTACTGGTAAAATTTATAAGGAGAGGTTAGTTTGGGATCCAGCCAAATATTTCCGGATTCCGTTTTACCGAATTTGGTTCCGTCTGCTTTGGTTATTAACGGACAGGTCAGAGCATAACCTTTTCCATCTCCTATTCGCCGCACCATTTCAGTACCCGTGGTAATATTTCCCCATTGGTCGCTCCCTCCCATCTGGAGTGTACACTCGAACTCCCTATATAAATGAAGAAAATCATAGCCCTGTACCAGTTGGTAGGTGAATTCCGTGAAGGACATTCCTTCAGAGGCCTCCGGTGAAAACCGCTTCTTAACAGAATCTTTCGCCATCATATAATTGACGGTGATGTGTTTTCCCACATCGCGGATAAAGTCAAGAAAGCTGAAGTCTTTCATCCAGTCGTAGTTGTTAACCAGTAGTGCAGCATTGGAGCTGGCCTGATCAAAATCCAGGAATTTCTTTAGCTGCTTCTTAATGGCTTCCTGGTTGTGCTGAAGGGTTTTTTCATCCAGCAGATTTCGCTCCTGGGACTTCCCAGAGGGATCGCCGATCATTCCGGTTGCTCCTCCAAGCAGTGCAATGGGCCGATGACCTGCCCGTTGAAAATGCCGCAGCATCATGACACCCACCAGGTGCCCTATATGCAAGGAGTCAGCTGTAGGATCTATACCCACATAGGCAGTTCGACTTCCTTCCATCAGGTGTTCTTCCACCCCTGGCATCATATCGTGAATCATTCCTCTCCAAGTGAGTTCTTCTACAAAATTCTGTTGCATTTTCGTTCTAGGTTTTTCTTCAATAACAAGCGTCAAAGATACACAATGGGAAATTTTTCCTGATGGATTTCCTTATATTTACCCTATGATATTAGTTACGGGAGGCACCGGTCTGGTAGGTGCACATTTATTGTTGCACCTGACCCATCACAATAACCAAATTCGGGCCATACATCGAAAAGGAAGTGACCTGGAGCGGGTCAAGCAGATCTTTGGCTATTATTTATCCGCTGCTGAGGCAACCAGACGTTTTTCCAGCATTCAATGGATTGAGGCTCCCATGAATGATATACCCTCTTTGGAAGAAGCCTTTAAAGACGTCCGGCGCGTATATCATTGTGCTGCAAAAGTATCTTTTGACCCCCGCAGTTACCATGACCTGAGAAAGGCCAATATAGAAGGAACTGCTAACATTGTCAATCTGTGTATCTCCCACCAAATAGAAAAACTCTGCTACACCAGTTCGGTGGCTACTCTGGATGCTAATTTGGGAGAGGAATATATAAAAGAGACCTCTTTGTGGAAACCCGAGCTGCCGCACAATCAGTATGCAATTTCAAAATATGGCGCAGAAATGGAAGTCTGGAGAGGTAGTCAGGAAGGGGTGCCTGTGGTCATGGTAAATCCAGGTGTGATCATAGGCCCGGGAATTTGGGATACCGGAAGTGGCGTGATGTTTCCACAGATTTTCGACGGCCTAAAGTATAGCTTCCCGAAAAAAACCGGTTTTGTGGGGGTGGACGATGTGGTAAAGGTGATGACCCAACTGATGGATTCCGACCTTCAGAATGAAAAGTTTGTGGTGGTGGCAGAAAATCGCTCCTTTAAGGATGTGCTGAATCTAGTAGCAGCATCCCTGGGAAAACCAGCTCCTTCACGGGAACTAAAACCCTGGATGGTTTATCTTGGATGGCTGTATCAAAGTAGTATCGGAAGGTGGACAGCTAAAGAACAGCGACTCAGTAGAAAATCCCATCAAACCCTCTTTGCCACCAGCATGTATAGTAGCGAAAAACTTCAGCAGGAACTGAATTTCGAATTCGAGCCTCTAGAGGAAGTCATTGCTCGTACCGCAGAAATGTATCTAAAAGAGCATCAGGATGGGCAGGCTAAATAAGATTGAATCTCCTTACAAGGCCTGGAGGGTGTTCTCCTCACGAGCAGGTGCCTCCACCTTTTTAAACTCAAGAGGTTCCTCTTCTCCGATAGCCCGAAGGGAATCCCGCTCCTGCCGTGCCAACTGCTCAAGGGAATCATAATGCACCCTGTAAACTTCTAATTGCTCCTTAGCCAGGTCGTAAATCCGCTCATACTGACGATAATTCTCCGCGTAATACTGACTGCTGGTAGCAAATTGAAGGCTGTCAATGTCATACTTCTCCCAAATATAACGCTCCGGGTCAATTCCTTTTTCTTCCAGCATTACCTTGTTGTAATTGCGTGCTGCCTGAAGCAGGGAAACTTCCACTAAAACATCTACCATCTTATCCTGAGGGATCAGATCTTTCGGCTTTTTCATCCGATCCACGCTCTGGCACGAAACCATCAGGATTAAAAAGGAAATTATTGCTACCGCACTTCTCACTATATCTAATATTAACTAATTGGCAGTACTTTTACAATTCCCATGCCGAGAACCGTTGCAAAGAAGCAAAAGAACTATCTATCAAACGTCAGTCGTTCAGCAGGTCGAAAATCGTTGAATTTAAAGTTTTTGTAGACCAATCTTCCATTGACAAATGTATGGGTGATTCGGGATTTAAAAGTGACGCCGTCAAAAGGAGACCAGCCACATTTATAAAAAGTATTTCCTGAGTTCACGGTCCACGGAGCATTCAGATCGACCAGCACCAGATCCGCCTTATAACCAGGCCGTATAAAACCACGCTTTTCTATATTGAAGATGGTAGCCGGATTATGACACATCTTTTCCACAATCTTCTCCAGAGGGATCTTTCCCTGATGATAAAATTGCAGCATGGCGGGAAGAGCGTGTTGCACCAAAGGTCCTCCACTGGGAGCCTCAGTATATACCGCATCTTTCTCCTGCCGCGTATGCGGGGCATGGTCTGTCGCAATTACATCCAGTTTATCATCCAGGAGTCCCTGTAGCAGCGCCTCCTGATCTTTAGCTGTTTTCACCGCAGGATTCCATTTAATAAGGGTCCCCTTTTTTGCGTAATCAGAGTCATTGAACCAAAGGTGATGTATACAAACCTCGGCTGTGATCTTTTTATCCTTCAGCGACTTGCCAGACTTGAAAAGTTCCAGTTCCTTTTTAGTGGAAACGTGAAATACATGAAGACGGGCCCCTGTCTTTTTGGCCAGGGCTACGGCTTTTGAAGAAGAGAGGTAACAGGCTTCCTCACTCCGGATTTTCGGATGTAATTCAATGGGAATGTCATCTCCATACTGGGCTTTATAGCGTGCAAGATTTTCCTGAATGGTGGATTCATCCTCACAATGCACTGCGATAAGAAGGGGTGATTCTTTGAATATGGCCTCCAAAACCTTTTCATCATCCACCAGCATATTCCCTGTTGAAGATCCCAAAAAGAGTTTCAGAGCCGCAGTGGTTTTGGGGTTCAGCTTCTTGATCTCCTCCAGGTTGTCGTTGGTCCCCCCAAACATAAAAGAATAATTGGCATAGGAGGTTTCCGCAGCCCTGGCGAATTTTTCCTCGAGTTTCTCGATGGTAGTAGTCTGAGGTTGTGTATTGGGCATTTCAATAAACGAGGTGATGCCTCCCGCAACAGCCGCCATGGATCCGGTAGCTATAGTCTCCTTATGAGTCAGGCCAGGTTCTCTGAAATGGACCTGGTCATCAATAACTCCTGGTAGCAAGTAATTACCTTCCGCATCAAAAACGTTCAGATCAGGAGATTTTGCACTGATACTGGAATCCACCTCCACAATGGTGCCGTCTTCAATAAACACATCCCCTTCCATTATTTCCCCTTCATTCACAATCCGGGCATTTTTGATCAAAACCTTCTTCGTCATAGACCTCTTTTTTTGAACAAACTTTTCACTTTCATAGAAATAACCCCAAAGACCGCTTCCCAGATAATCGAACCACTCATTTTAGAAGTCCCCCTGGTGCGGTCCGTGAAAATCACCGGGACTTCAATAATTCTAAACTTTAAAAGGTATGCCTTAAACTTCATCTCAATCTGGAAGGCATATCCAACAAACTGAATCTTGTCCAGATTAATCCGCTCCAGCACTCCTCGCCTGTAACACACAAACCCCGCAGTGGTATCGTGAAGAGGCATTCCAGTAATCACCCTGACATATTTGGAAGCCAACCATGATAACAATACCCTACTCATTGGCCAGTTCACTACATTCACTCCCTGAACATATCGCGACCCAATGGCAAGATCGTAATCCTTTTTCATACAGGCATTATAGAGCCGGATAAGATCATTGGGGTTATGAGAAAAATCAGCATCCATCTGAAAAATCAGTTCATAATCTCGCTTAAGAGCCCAATCAAAGGCGTCCAGATAGGCCGTTCCCAATCCGGATTTCTCTTTTCTCTCCAGTAGAAACAGCCGACTTTCATAATCCTGCTGCAACCGCTTCACCTTTGTTGCCGTTCCATCCGGGGAGTTGTCGTCCACCACCAATATGTGAAAATCACGCTGGAGTGAAAAAACATTTCTTATAAGGCGCGCAATATTCTCATTTTCATTATAAGTAGGGATTATGACAAGCCCATCTGCCATACAT
>JAJUIC010000051.1 GCA_029265595.1 Flavobacteriaceae bacterium | reverse complement strand
TAAGAATATGTTTATGTTTTCGACCGAAAACTTATCGACTTACCACGAGTGATTAGGAAATCACAAAAACATTCTCTATTTTTAGTTGTTCACCTTAAAATGTTTAGCTATGGGAATTAAAAGTTTTCAAGGAAGAAGGGCAGCACCTGTGAAGATTCAGAGCGCTCCCATTATGGTATCGGACTATATGACCACCGACCTGATTACCTTTAGAGAGGACCAATCGGTGGTGGAGGTTATGCAGACCCTGGTGGACAATAAAATCTCAGGAGGTCCGGTAGTGAATGAATATGGGGAACTGCAGGGCATTATTTCTGATGCCGATTGTATGAAGCAGATTTCGGAAGGGCGGTATTTCAACATGCCCGTGGGCGATATAAAAGTCCGGGATTATATGAGCAGGGAGGTTTCCACCATCACCACCGACATCAACATCTTTGATTGCGCCAGTTTATTTTACAAACATGGATGCCGTAGGTTCCCGGTTTTGGAAAATGGAAAACTGGTCGGCCAAATCAGTCGTAAGGACATTCTATGTGCAGCTTTGGAGATGCGTGCAGATAATTGGCGTGTTTAGGTTCTTTTGACCAGGGCGAAGTAATCTCCATCAAGAGGCAAATAACCCTGGTCATATACAAAATAATAGACCGTTCCTGCTTTAGTGGTATATATACTGGTAAAATATTCAAAATCAAAACCTCTCTCCAGGAGTTTGGTTCGGGAGGTCTTTGCTTTATTATTTGGATTTAAATCCGTCAGAATCCGGTAGTTTCTCCTTAACTGGTTATTGACATTCCTCACCAATTTATTGGTTGCCCGGTTTAATTTATTGTTATAGGAATTCCTGCAGTAATCGTCGCAAAACTTCTTGTCGATTCTGCCAATAAGGGTTTCTCCACATTCCAGGCAATTTTTAGTCATGACTCATAATCCAAAACTAAATATAATATAAACAGAAGCGTTCTTCCATTATTTTATAAATTAATTAAGAATATGAGGTCGCAGTTGGTTACCTTACATCTTTTCTAAGGTCTTCAAGTTCTCTCCTGTAATCGTATTGAAGATCTTCATGCAGCCCTTCCATCCTCTTTTGAATCTGTATCAGCTGCCGACTGAAAGTGTTTTTCAGCACCTTATCCTTTTTAAAGGATGGTTTCATTTTTTGAAGCTCCTGGCAAAAATATATCAGTAGTTCCACCTCAGTTTCTTTTTGGCCTGAATAGCGAATGAATTTCTTGGTCTCCTTCAGAATCCTCCTGACGGTCTTCTTAATAAAATAATAACGTGTTGTATTGATTTCAGAAAAACCTCTCTGAATCTCGGCCTTCACCTTTTCTATATACTCCTGCTCATCACCTTTGTAGAAAAGCAAATAGGTAAACAGTTCCTTATTTTCCTTTTTAAATCTGGCCATGCGCAGACAATACTCTAGAAGTTCTTCCTTTGTCCTATAGCGAAGTTCTTCTTTTAATTGGGCAATACTCGCAGGTTTCATTGTGGAAAAGTTTTGGGGGAAGGTATGAAATGTCGGATGAATACGGGGATCTTTCACTGGGAATCCCGCCTGGTGCCGTATTAACTACGCAAGAGAAACAGGCTTATACCAAGGAGGAGATGAAGCAGCAATTCTTTCCCTCTTGATCCATAATTCCGAAAATCAAAATTTATCCTTTCGAGGCATCCGACCCTATTTAGGTCATAAGGTGCACTTTTTAAAAACTCTGAGAAGGCCTGAGCCATATTCTTTACGACAACGAACTCTTTCAAATCCCAATCCTGGGTCCTGCACATTATTAATACTGTTTTCCCTATTCCCAGTTGTGAAATTATCCCTGCTTAAAATTTTAAAGAGCGAGTGGCGCTATCAACTAAAACCGATTATAAACGTTTGTAATCATTTAGGAACGAATTCAAACGAAATCAACCAATTACAAGCCGACTGGCTCTATTCCATGCATCTACTTTTGGGGTGTTGGGATGAACGAATGATTTCCAACTTCATTAAATCTTTTTTATTATGGAAACCAAAAATCGAGTAGAATTGGTTGGACATGTAGGCAGGGATCCCGAACTCCTTCAGTTGGAGAGCGGAACCAAATTGGCAAAATTTTCCCTGGCCACGAACGAATTGTTTAAAAACACCCGTGATGAATGGGTGGACCATACCACCTGGCACAGGATTGTGGCCTGGGGTAAAATGGCGGACTGGGTGATGGCTACGGTCAGTAAAGGCATCAAATTAGAAGTTGTCGGGACCATCAAAACCAACACCTTTACCACGGCAGAAGGTGTCAAAAAGTACTTTACGGACATCCGTTGCGATGAATTTAAAATCGTGGAGCAGTCCGAAGCGGTAACTGAGGATGAAAACAAAGATCCAAAGGAATCCAAAGCCAGCTAGGTTGCTAGTGGGTTTGCCGGAGCTACAAGGCGGGAAGGCTGGAAGAAGGTGACAGTCATGGGATTTTTGGTCCCAAGGCTATCAAAAAAAGATTTCCTGCGCCAGACGATAGGTGTTAGCATGAGCATTTACAATGGTACGAATTTGTGATGCGTATCCTCCGCCCATGCTGCACTGCACAGGAATACCATAATCTTTACAAGTCTGAAGAACCAGTCTATCCCGCTCCCGGCATCCGTAAAGGCTACAGTTTAGTCTCCCGAGTTTGTCTTCTTTTAATATATCCACCCCGCTTTGAAAGAAAATAAAATCCGGCTCCTGATCTTCAATAAGACCAGGAAGTAGTCCGGAAAGGATGTCCAAATACTCCTGATCACCTGTTCCATCTTTCAGCGCCACATCCCAATCGGAGGCCTCTTTTTCAAAAGGATAATTATGTTCCCCGTGCATAGAAAAGGTAAACACACTGGGATCTTCCTTAAAAATTTGCGCTGTTCCATTTCCCTGATGAACATCCAGATCAATAAAAAGAATTTTTTCCACTCCATGATGATCCTGAAGATACCGTGCAGCAACGGCCTGATCGTGCAAAAGACAAAATCCTTCTCCTCTATTTGTATAGGCGTGGTGGGTGCCTCCTGCTATATTCATGGCCACACCATTTTCTATAGCCATTTCGGCTCCCATTATAGTTCCGCCTGTCAGCGCCCTTTCCCGATCAACCAAATCTTTGGAAAGCGGAAAACCAATGGCCATGATCTCTTTCCTGCTAAGGGACAACTGACGCAGCGCAAGGTAGTATTCCTTTTGATGCACTCTTAAAATGGCCTCATCAGAGGCAAATTCAGGCACAAAGAAATTTTCTTCCCCGCAGGTCCCTTCATACAGAAGCTGCCTGGGTAGCAAATCATATTTTTCCATAGGAAACCGATGTCCCTTAGGAAGGGGATGCGTATAGAGCGGATGATTCGCAATCCTGAGCATAAAATCAGGAAACCGTAGCTCCCGGTTTCACGCCATCTTCATCAGGATTCAAAAAGACAATCTTTCCAGAGGCATTTTCTGTCATCAAAATCATCCCTTCGCTCTGAACACCACGCAGTTTTCGGGGCGCCAAGTTAACAAGTACCGTTACTTTTTTTCCGATAATATCCTTAGGCTGAAAATGCTGAGCTATTCCTGAAACGATGGTTCTAACATCAATACCTGTATCTACCTTAAGCACTAAAAGTTTATTGGCCTTAGGCATTTTTTCGGCCTCCACAATAGTACCAATCCTCATATCGAGTTTGGTAAAGTCCTCAAAGTTAATTGTTTCCTTTTGAGGTGATACTGCTTTGTTTTCTGCCTGATTAGCTGCCTTGGTAGCTTCTAGTTTATCCAATTGTTCCTGAATTTGTTGGTCTTCGACTTTAGAAAATAATAATGTAGCTTTTCCTATGACATGTCCCGGTGCCAGCATCGGTTTATCTGCTGTGAGACGCTCCCACGCGGATTCTTCCGATGTTCCCCAGGCCAGACCAGAAGAACTGATGGTTCCTCCAGCCTCCGGATCCTCGACATCCAGCATTGTTCTCAACTTCCGGGCAGTAAATGGCAGGAAAGGTTCACAAAGAACAGATAATGCCGAAGCGATTTGGAGCGCCACGAACATGATCGTTTTCACTCTTTCCTCATCGGTTTTAATGAGTTTCCAGGGTTCCTCATCAGCCAGATATTTATTTCCCATACGGGCCACATTCATCATTTCTGATTGTGCCTCCCGAAACCGGTACCGTTCAATTGAATTTGCGATGACTGCCGGATAGGCTCTGAGCTCCGCAAGAATTTTCTGGTCTACCTCAAAGTAGGCTTCTGGTTTGGGCACCACCCCCTCATAGTACTTATTGGTCAGAACTACGACCCGATTGATGAAGTTCCCGAATATCGCAACCAGCTCATTGTTGTTCCTGGCCTGATAATCCTTCCAGGTGAAATCATTGTCTTTAGTTTCAGGGGCATTGGCCGTCAGCACGTACCTCAGCACATCCTGTTTATCAGGAAAGGCTTCCAGATATTCATGAAGCCATACCGCCCAATTCTTAGAAGTCGATAGTTTATTCCCCTCCAGATTTAAAAACTCATTAGCCGGTACGTTATCGGGAAGAATATAACTTCCTTCCGCTTTCAACATGGCAGGAAATATAATACAGTGGAAAACAATGTTGTCCTTCCCAATGAAATGCACCAATTTGGTTTCTTTATCCTTCCAATATAGTTCCCAGTCTTTCCCAACGCGCTCTGCCCATTCCTTTGTCGAGGAAATATATCCTATAGGAGCATCAAACCAAACATACAACACCTTACCATCCGCTCCTTCCACAGGCACCGGAACACCCCAATCCAGATCTCTTGTCACGGCACGAGGTCTCAGCCCCTCATCAACCCAGGATTTTACCTGACCATATACATTGGGTTTCCAATCCTTCTTATGGCCTTCAAGAATCCACTCCTGCAACCATCCCTGGTACTGGTCCAAAGGCAGAAACCAGTGCCTAGTCTCTTTAAGAGAGGGTTTGGCTCCTGTGATAGCCGATCTGGGATTGATCAGGTCAGTTGCATTATGGCTGGTTCCACATTTTTCGCATTGGTCTCCGTAACTTTCCTCGAACCCGCATTTCGGACAGGTTCCCACCACGAATCGGTCTGCCAGGAACTGCTGGGCCTCTTCATCATAAAATTGCTGGGTAACCTCCTCCACAAATTTCCCATTGTCATACAAGCTCTTAAAGAAATCCTGAGCCGTCTTATGGTGCAGCTTTTTTGTAGTACGGGAATAGTTGTCAAAGGAAATACCGAACTCCTTGAAAGATTTCTTGATCATGTTGTGATACTTGTCCACAACATCCTGAGGCTGTACACCTTCCTTTTTGGCCTTTAAGGTAATAGGCACTCCATGTTCATCGCTGCCCCCTACAAACACAACATCCCGACCTTGTCCTCGCAGAAAACGTACATAAATATCTGAAGGTACATAGACACCGGCCAGATGGCCTATATGAATGGGTCCGTTAGTATAGGGTAATGCCGCTGTAACAGTATATCGCTTTGGTGATTCCATCAAATTCTAATGATTATTAAAAAGGTTGTAAAGTTAAGCAACTACGGGCGATTTGCAGTTAAATTCTTGTAAAAGGCGGGGGCCGTTATCTTTATTGTCTATACTTTTAAAGAAAAAGTTGGTGATGCGCAGAATTTCATTTTTAATCGGAATGGTTTTGGTTTTGGGTGCTTGTAAGAGTAAGATGCAACCCACAGCCGACCGATTTATAATTGAAGATTTAGCGGAGATTGCATCAGTAGAGAAAATTAATGAAATCTATCCAGATGCCCGGATGGAAGCCGGAACGGGTCTTTTTGACGAAGGCACGGTAGAGCGTTCCTACAACGTCCTGTATCCCGGAACCGAAAACGAAGTACTCCTGACCTGGAAAGACAGAGACCGTACGCGGCTACATCACGTGAGGGTAGGAAAGAAGGGCCAGTGGAAAACTCAGGAAGGAATTCAAATCGGAACCACATATGAGGAACTACTTAGCTTGAATGGAGGACCTATTCAGTTCTATGGCTTTGGTTGGGATTATGGTGGTGCCGTGGACTGGAATGGTGGCAAACTGGCGGATTCAAACATCCGAATTTTCCTGGCACCCGTTAACGAACCCTCAAACAGATTCTATGGCGATCAAATCATAGAGGCTACTGAAGAAGAAATTACAGATCTGGATTTAAGGGTGAGTGCCATTATATACCGAAAGCCAAACAATTTCATGAGTTTCAGTTATTAGTCAGGAAATACCAATCCAGTAGTTCTATTGGGATTTCCATCTATTTTCCGCCTCGGGACCACCCCAAATTCTGGTGGCCAGGTGGGGATTATCTATGAATGGGTTACGATTCCCCTGAGCTCCCATGATAACTGAATTTCGCTTCTCCTCTAATTCAGATACAGGGTCCACTGCATTCCATTCCAGAAACAACTGTAGAGTCCCCACATCTTCGAATGGTTCATCATAACGGATATTCATATACATTATCATACGAGCAACATCTCCCCTCCATTCCTCTCCGGGAAAAAACCTGAAATCATCCAATAGTTGATAACCTCCGCTACCTGAGCCGAAAGGCCGGTTCGATCTTTGAGAATTGACTCTTGCATCCACTACTCTTAGGATGTGCAGATCGTTTACTGCTCCTCCTTCAAGCATGGATTGAGGATACACATGTTCGGTATTAAAGCTTTGTATCGGATGAGGATTACTGGGTGAAGTCCATTCCCTGCGATCCCTGGATTCTCCGGAATACATCAGAATCACCTGACCCGAATCCTCTGGATTCGCATCAGCGTCATATAAGAAGTTGTGGCGCTCCCCATAACTCAGAAAGTTGGTGTGCTTTCCGATGGTATGAACTGCCACAGCCTCATAAAGATCAGTACCCCCGCTTGGCAATTCTAAATCGGCATAATATGCAGCAAGATGGGCTGGAATCTGATATTCTACCCTCTCGTTTTGATCCGAAGAGCTACTGGATGTGGAATAACATCCGGAAAAAGAAACTAATAAAAAAACCAGCCACAGAAAGTTCAGCACCTTTCTGCAGCCGGCTGTTGTAATGTTTTTAATATTTAGAACCAGGCGTTCCACGGTATCCGCGATAATAAGAATATAAGACCAATCGTATAAAAAATACTCAGAATCTTAAATTTAGGCCTGGAGGTCAATTTCTTCTTATGCTTGGAATATCCCACCGTAATTAGAATAACAGAGATAAGCATCATTAGTGGATGCTCCATGATGTACAGCCTAAGAGTGGAGTCTCCCATCACAGCAGCCATACCATTCTCAGTGAGGGCCGTGAAATAGGGCGCCACAAAATAAAGCACTATACCCAGCAACAATTGTATATGCATGGTAATCAGTGAAAAAAGAGCCAGACGAAAGTCAATGGCACCGTATTCTTTTTTTGAAAAGAAACCTACAAGGGAATTGATAGTGGTCACCAGTAACACCAGGACAACTAAATAAGCCCACCAGGAATGAAGGTAATAAACGGTTGAATACATAGGTATGAGTTTTACTGGTAAAGGTAGCAAAAAATCTCGTTTCATTACAGCTCCCGCCGGCCTGACGATGCCCATAAAGACCGCTCCCTTCTAAAAGCCTGGCCACCCTATAAAAGCAATCGCCCGGATAAACCGGGCGATTGTTCAACTGCAAAAATATCTTCTGGAATTAGAAAGAGTAACGAACCGAAAGGCTCCACTGTCTGTCCAATCCCCAGTACCCTCTGTTGGTGGTGTTGACACCTTTAAAAGTATCTGCACCAGGAGTCACAGCATTGTTGCTCTCGAGGCTGCTCAGGTACACTTCATTGAATAGGTTATCAACATTTCCTCTGAACTGAAGTGCAGAAGTCTGAGTAAGTGGCAGTTCATATGAAACTCCAACACTCACTAGATCATAGTTTGGAAGCTTCACAATTTCCGCTTCTGCAGTAGCATCCGTAAAGTTCACCGGATCAATTCCGGCATATAAATCGGCATAATAGAACCAATCCGCATCTACAGAAAGATTTTCCATAATTTGGTAATCCACACCAAGACCAAATGAAGTTTGAGGTGCATGTCCAATTTTCTCTCCTTCCACATAGGAAGTCACATTAGAATATCCTTCAACCACGCTCAAGTCATCGGATCGGTACAGAGACTGAATGGGGTTATCAGAATACTCCCAGTTCCCGATAGAAGCAAATCCATTAATGGTCAGATCCATGGTGGGCTTCATAAGGAAATCAAGTTCCACTCCGTAGTGGGTCTGCTCAATTTGGTTGAACAGAGCGAAGTACTCCTCATCAATTCCGTCATTTCCTACAAGATCAAGCCGTGTTGTGTTGGTTTGTGCACGGTTCCCCCACTTGGTGTAGTACCCATTCAGGTTAACATCAATTAGACTGCTTGTATACCCATATCCTACTTCCAGTCCGGTAATCTCTTCGTTTTCAGTAAGAGGATTCAGCGCATTGGTGTAGTTCATAAACAAGTTGTCGTGGAAAGGCTGGCGCGAGTAGAAACCAGCGTTCGCAAACACGTTGTGATTCTCATCAATGTTGTAGTTTGCACCTCCTTTGATATTGTATCCTTCATTGACTACTTTCTCAGACTCTTCCTGACCAGGTAGGTACACAAAGTAGTCATACCGGATATGTGATTGGCTGGAAAGTGCTCCCTGTAGGAACGCTGACCACTGGTCATCAGAATACTCAATCTGACCAAATCCGCCGATATAGGCGATGTCTTCCGAGTTACTGTAATCGATCTGCTGGTCGTGACGCGCTTTGTTAAAAGTAGGTCCGAACAAGCTGATATCATAGCTGTTGAATACGTACTGACCGGCGGGAATATGGTTGTTGTTGTCCACGTACCATCCATCCAATCCTAAGAAATCCGTTACCTGACGGTAGTGATCCCCATGATAATATCTGTAATCAACTCCAACATTGAACGACCAGTTCTCGTTTAGCTCATGGTTGAAGTTCGAAACTGCCCCAACCCAGAAGTGGTTGTTCATAGAAGCTCTGGTAATGTAACCTACTTCTGATCCGCGTTCATTGCGACCAATCTGGTAATTGTTGCCTGCAACTTCAGTCGGATCAAGACTTCTGTTATGAGCGATAATAGCATCAAAATCGATCTGACGGTTCTCATCAAACTTATTAGCATAGTAACCCATAGGTCCGGTTCCTCCTCCACTTCCAGTGGAAGCATAGGCAACAGTCGACAAATTTGATCGGTCGTTGATGGTCCAGTCCCAGTTCAGGTTCGCTACTGGTTTGTGATAGAAGTTGGTCCGCTCGTTATAACGCTTTCCATTTTTGTAACCCCAGTTTTCGTTGTATTTTCTACCATAAGTAAGACCGTCCGCTAAACTAGCCTGATAGCCTTGCCCGTGCATCTGTGGCGCACCAGTGACCAAGAAGTTAAAGGCATGTTTATCAGAAGGCTTGTAACCTACAGAAAAGAAATAGGTAATTCCTTCTCCCTCGGTACCCTCAAAGAAGTTACCATCTCCTTCCCAGTGAGAAAGCATATAAGTAGAAGACCATCCTTTTTCGTTAGATCCGGTAGTATAATACCCGGTCTTTTTCCAGTAGTTATTATTTGCAGCCTCAAGTGCTACAAAACCTCTTTCTGCATTGTTGTAAGACTGGGTCACAATGTTAACAGTACCTCCAACAGAAGAAATAGCCAGTTTAGAAGCCCCAAGTCCTCTTTGTACCTGTACGGCATTGGCGATATCGGTAACTCCTTGCCAGTTACTCCAGTACATATTTCCGTCTTCCATACCGTTGATCGGCTGCCCGTTCAACAAGAAAGCCGTGTTTGACTGATCAAAACCTCTTACCCTAAGTTCTGAGTCCCCATATCCACCACCTGCAGTGTTGGCATATACAGAAGGTACTGATCTCAAAAGCGTGGGGAATTCCATATTACCGGCTGATTTCTGAATTTCTTCAGCTCGTACAGTACTGACCGCTACAGGAGTTTCCCGTCCAATAGCAACGTCCACAATCCCACGACCAATCACCACAACCTCAGAAAGTGCGTCGGCATCTGCTGCCAGTTCAATTCTTCCAAGGTTTTGAGAGCTGCTGTTCCCTAAATTAAATGGAACGGATTTTGTTTGAAACCCGACATAGGTAATTTCAACTGTCCCTGCGTTTTGGCTTACCTGTAAGGTGAAATTTCCGTCAAAATCAGTTACGGTTCCTGTGGCAGTTCCCGAAACAATGACGTTTGCACCTGGCAGAGGCGCATTCATCTCGGAATCAATCACGGTACCTGTAATGGTTCCTTGAGCAAAAATTGTAGCCGTTGTAAAGAACAACGCCAATGCTAGTAATTTCCTCATTACGTGTTTTGTTAGTTTGTGTTAAATGTTTGTGTTTAAAATTCTCTGCAAAAATCGGAATAAAAAAACGAATAACATTACCCCAGCATTAAGAATTTACAAGGGCTTTTTTCCAGGGAAGATTTTTAAAGCAAAAGAGCTCCAACTGACTCATAGGAAGTCGATTAGAGCTCTATCAAAATGAAATCGAAAACGGTTTATATTTTACGACAGAAAATATTTTAACATTTCACGCGTTGAGGAATCATGAGAAGAAACCTCCGTATGCTGCATTTCATCTAAAATTTTTGAAGCAAGTTGCTTCCCAAGTTCTACTCCCCACTGGTCATAACTATAGATATTCCATACGATTCCCTGAACAAAAATCCGGTGTTCGTACAGGGCAATCAGCTTCCCTAAACTCTCTGGTGTCAACTTCTCTATTAGAATAGAAGTGGTCGGCTTATTTCCCTCAAACACTTTAAAAGGAACAATTTGATTCAGTTCCTCTCGGGAAAGGTTGTTCCCTGACAATTCCTCCAGTACGGCTGCCTTAGATTTGCCCAGCATGAGGGCTTCGGTCTGTGCAAAATAATTTGCCATCAACTTATTATGGTGATCCTGATCCCCGTGCAGAGACTGTTTAAATCCAATGAAGTCAGCAGGAATCAATTTGGTGCCCTGGTGGATCAACTGAAAAAAGGCATGCTGGGAATTGGTCCCGGGTTCTCCCCAGATGATGGTTCCTGTCTGATAGTCAACTTTTTCCCCATTGCGGTCCACTCCTTTGCCGTTACTTTCCATTATGGCTTGCTGAAGGTAGGCCGGTAGGCGGTGCAAATACTGAGTATAAGGAATTACGGCCTCGCTTTGAGCTCCGAAGAAGTTGTTATACCAAATGGTCAACAGGGCCAGTTGAACAGGAAGGTTTTGTTCAAAGGAAGTTTCCCGGAAATGACGGTCCATGGCATGGGCTCCCTCCAGCAGTGCATCGAAGTTGCGGGATCCAATGGCCAGATTTATGGACAGACCTACCGCACTCCATAGAGAAAAGCGGCCTCCGACCCAGTCCCACATGGGAAAGATATTTTCCCGATCCATCCCAAACTCTTCAACCGCTGCCACATTACTCGAGACGGCGACAAAATGCTGGGCCACGGCATCCTGGGGAGCCTTACCCAAAAACCAGTTGCGGATGGTTATGGCATTGGAAAGGGTTTCTTGGGTAGTAAAGGATTTTGAAACCACCACAAAGAGGGTAGTTTCAGGATTGAGTTTTTTGAGGGTTTCATGTACATGATCCCCATCCACATTAGAAACAAAATGCAGCTTCAGGTGGTTGTGGTAATGAGCTAATGCTTCCGTAACCATCACCGGCCCCAGGTC
>JAJUIC010000008.1 GCA_029265595.1 Flavobacteriaceae bacterium | reverse complement strand
GATTGTAATGTATCGTAATGCTGTGTAACCACAATAAGGGCAGAGGCTTCTTGAGAATTGATCCCCACGTTGTTCAGTACATCAACACTTTCCTCCAGTCCGCGTGCTATTTCCCTTCGCTGGTCGGCGATTCCCTGTCCCTGAAGGCGTTTGCTCTCAGCTTCTGCCCGGGCTTTTGCCACAATTTTGATTCGATCCGCTTCTGCTTCATACTCTGCAGCCACTTTCTCCCGTTCTGAGGCGTTTATTCTGTTCATGGCAGCCTTTACCTGTACATCGGGGTCAATGTCCGTTACAAGCGTCTTAATGATGTCGTAGCCATACGCCTGCATAGCCTCGTTTAATTCGCGTTCGACTGCTATGGCGATGTCATCCTTTCGTTCAAAAACATCATCTAGTTTCATTTTTGGGACCTCCGCTCGAACGACATCGAAAACATAAGACGTAATCTGATCCTGCGAATTTTCCAACATATAAAATGCGTCGTATTCGCGGCCGGTCATCACTCTGAACTGTACGGAAACTTTCAATTTGACAAATACGCTGTCCTTGGTTTTGGTCTCCACCAATACATCCAGCTGCAGGACTTTAAGGTTGAGTCTTCCAGCGATTCGATCGATGATGGGGATTTTGACGTGTAATCCGCTTTTACTGATCTTATGGAAACGTCCGAACCTTTCAATGACGGCTGCCGTTTGTTGTTTGACCACGTAAATTCCCGACAACAAAATCAATAAGCCGAAGAATATAATAATACCTATAATTAATGATCCCATACTTTTTGTTTTTAGGTTGTTTTGTTTGGGAAGGTATTCATTTTTTGTGAATTATCGGCATTAAGTCTATTCAGATCGCTTTTTTGAGTATAATCTTTTGTTAGGCCTTAAAGTATTAAACAGTAAGACCCGGGAAATTGTGAATTGGTTTTTCCGGGTCCTGGTTTCTTATTGGTCGTTTGTGAAGTCGATGGCTTTCTCGATGCGGGCAATGGTTTCTTCCTTTCCAATTAAAGCGGCAATGGCAAAAACATCCGGTCCCTGCATGGATCCCACCAGGCTTAGTCTAAAAGGTTGCATTATTTTTCCAAATCCTATTTCCTTTGAGGTTATCCAGGTTTTTATCTCTGCTTGAAGGTTCTCCTGGCTGAAGTCCTCTACCTCTTCCAGTTGGTTTAGGAGATCTTTCATCAGGGCTGGAGTGTCCGATTTCCAGGCCTTTTTCATTGCCTTCTCATCAAAGGAGGTGGGTGGCTGGAAAAAATAGGATCCCTGGTTCCAGAAGTCTTCTACAAATGTAGCTCTCTCCTGAAGTAATTCTACCACCTTGTGAAGGTGGGATTTGGAGGAGTTTATGTTTTTTTCGTCGAGTATTTTCTGTAGATCTTCCACGAGTTTTTCAACTGTTGCCTGTTGCATGTAGTGGTGTTGAAACCACTTGGTTTTATCAGGATCGAATTTGGATCCACCCTTTGATACATGCTGAAGACTAAAGGCCTGGATTAGTTCTGATAGGGAATAGAATTGTTTTTCACTACCTTCTCCTTCATTCCATCCCAGGAAGGCGAGCATATTTATGACGGCCTCAGGAAAGTATCCTTCTTCCCGATATCCGGTAGATACTTCCCCGGTTTTGGGATCTGTCCAGGCCAGGGGAAAGACGGGAAAACCTAATTTATCTCCGTCTCGTTTACTGAGTTTTCCTTGGCCCTTTGGTTTTAGAATGAGGGGCAAATGAGCGAACTTAGGGACATCCCATCCGAAGGCCTGATAAAGTAATTGATGGAGCGGGAGGGAGGGCAACCATTCTTCCCCCCGGATGACGTGCGTTATATCCATCAGGTGGTCATCGACAATATTTGCCAAGTGATATGTAGGCATTCCGTCACTTTTGAAGAGGACCTTATCATCCAATACCTGGGTATTGACTTTCATTTCCCCTCTTATTTCGTCCCTTAGGTTGATTTCCTGGTTTTGTGGAACTTTAAACCGGATGACAAATGCCTCCCCTGAATTCAGTTTCTTCTGGGTATCTTCCTTGCTTAATGCAAGGGAGTTATTTAAATGATCCCTGTTGTGCCAGTTATAAATGAAGGTTTCACCCTTTTCTTCGTACTCAGTGCGTAAGGCAGCGAGCTGGTCAGGGGTGTCAAAGGCGTAATAAGCATGTCCGGAATCGATGAGTTGTTGCGCGTACTTTTGATAAAGATCTTTCCGCTGACTTTGACGATACGGTCCGTAAGATTTTTCTTTCCCGGGTCCTTCGTCGTAAGGGATGTTACACCAATTCAATGCTTCGATAATATATTCCTCAGCACCTTCTACATACCGATTCTGGTCAGTATCTTCGATACGCAAAATAAAATCACCATCGTGTTTTTTAGCGAAAAGGTAATTGAATAAAGCGGTGCGGACTCCTCCAATATGGAGTGGTCCGGTAGGACTGGGAGCGAAACGTACACGGACTTTTGCAGACATAAATTTTGGTTTTGATGCAAATATACGAAGCAATTTGGTAGTGAATTTGGATTTGAGGGAGCTTTGAAGGGTTTAGGATCAAGGAGTGAAATGTTTATAAAGTAGAGGTTGAGGAATGAAAATTGCGGAGTCGGTCATAATGGTTGAGGCTGGGAAATTGACCTCAGGATGAACTGATTAAAACTTGGGAAGGAATGATCTATTTCACCGACAAAAGTTACCTTTGCATACTGTTTTAGAATTTAATACTGTCGCCTTTTATAGCATGGATGGAATTATTAATTTTTATTCTGAAAATAAGTTTCAGCTGGAGAAGCAAGAAACCTATGCTGAATGGATTAACCAGGTTGTTTTATCCGAAGGTAGGGCAGTGGGTGAACTGAGCTACATATTCTGTGATGATGAATATTTATTGGAATTGAATCAAAAGTTCCTCAATCACGATACGCTCACGGATATTCTTAGTTTTGACGACAGTGTTGGGAATATTCTTTCAGGTGATATCTTTATCAGCACCGAAAGAGTGCAGGAAAATGCTGAGTTGTTTTCTGTTCCCTTTGCTCTTGAATTACGGAGAGTGATGGCTCATGGTGTGCTTCACTTCTGTGGATATCAGGATGGTAGTGAGGAGGAGGCTCAGGAAATGAGAGGAAAAGAAGAAGAAAAAATGAAGATGTTCCACGTGGAACAATAGGTATTAGTTTATGTTTGATAGTAGATATGATGTTATAGTTGTTGGGGGTGGACATGCAGGAAGTGAAGCTGCTGCGGCTGCCGCCAATATGGGGTCCAAAACATTGCTCATCACAATGAATCTGCAAAACATTGCGCAGATGAGTTGTAATCCAGCTATGGGAGGAATCGCTAAAGGTCAAATTGTGCGTGAGATTGATGCGCTCGGTGGTTATAGTGGTTTGGTGAGTGATTCCAGTGCCATTCAGTTCAAGATGCTTAATAAGAGCAAGGGTCCTGCGATGTGGAGTCCAAGAGTTCAGAGTGACCGCATGATGTTTGCGGAGCACTGGAGGCTTCGTCTGGAGGCGACTCCAAATCTTGATTTTTATCAAGAGATGGTAAATGGCCTTGTGGTAAAGAACGGAAAGGTAGAAGGAGTTAGAACAGGAATGGGTCTGGAGATTCGGGCTAAAACTGTGATTTTAACCAACGGGACATTTCTGAATGGTTTGATTCATATAGGTGAAAAACAATTTGGGGGAGGACGTGCTGGAGAACGGGCTGCTACCGGAATAACGGAAGATCTGGTTCAAATTGGCTTTGAGTCGGGGAGGATGAAGACAGGAACACCTCCGCGTGTGGATGGTCGTTCTCTGGATTTTTCAAAGATGATTGAACAGCCAGGGGATGATGATCCCGGGAAGTTTTCTTTTCTGGAGGATTCCAGACCTCTGGAAAATCAGCGGTCCTGTTATATGACTTATACGTCACCGGAAGTGCATGATCTGCTACGGGATGGTTTTGATCGGTCTCCTATGTTTAACGGCAGAATTAAAAGTATCGGGCCGAGGTATTGTCCTTCTATCGAGGATAAGATTAATCGCTTCGCTGATAAAGATCGCCATCAATTGTTTATTGAACCGGAAGGTTGGAAGACGGTGGAAATGTATGTTAATGGGTTTTCAACCTCTCTTCCTGAAGACGTCCAGTTTAGGGCACTTAAGTCAGTGGTTGGTTTTGAGAATGTGAAGTTTTTCCGACCTGGGTATGCGATTGAATACGATTATTTTCCACCTACTCAATTGAAACATACCCTTGAGACCAAACTCGTGGATGGACTGTATTTTGCTGGTCAGATTAATGGTACTACCGGATATGAAGAAGCCGCTTCTCAGGGTATTATTGCCGGGATAAATGCTGCGCTTAAGATTCAGGAGCAGGAGGAATTTATTTTGCGAAGGGACGAAGCTTATATCGGAGTATTAATAGATGACCTGATCACAAAAGGTACTGAAGAGCCGTATAGGATGTTTACTTCAAGGGCCGAATACAGGACTTTACTACGTCAGGATAATGCTGATTTCAGACTTACAGAAAAATCATACCGCATTGGTTTGGCTTCAGAAAAAAGGATGCGGCGGATGGAAGAAAAACGGGAAAAAGCCAAATCCCTTGTTGCCTTTTTTAAAGAGACCAGTGTGGTACCTGAGGAAGCCAACCCAATTCTCGAGAAAAGGAATTCTTCTTTGATGAAACAGAGTGACAAAATATTTAAAGTTTTTTCTCGACCAAACATTACCATGGAAGACGTCCGCTCCTTTTCTGGTGTTTCCGACTTTATCGTAGCGGGAAATATGGATCAGGAGATTTTGGAACAAGCCGAAATTCAGGTCAAATATTCAGGTTATATAGAAAAAGAAAAGAACAACGCGGATAAATTAAACCGTTTAGAAGAAGTCAGGATTCCAGAAAAGTTCGATTATTCAGGAATTAAATCCATGTCTTTTGAAGCTCGGGAAAAATTAAAGCAGGTGCAACCCCGGACCGTTTCCCAGGCCTCAAGGGTCAGTGGAGTGAGTCCCAATGACATTTCTGTTTTACTGGTTTATCTGGGCCGGTAGAAAAATAATGTTTCTAAGACACAGGCGTTCCACGTGGAACGCCTGTGTCTTTCAATGTAATACGTATGGGGAATTATAAAATATCGGAGAATTTACGTTGTATCGATTATAGAGTATCTGGAAAGGAGTTTTCACTTGTTCCTGTGGAAGATGGTTCCGTCTTAAAAACTCACCCACAACCTTCCCAAGAGGAACTGCCCAAGTTTTATGAGAGCGAGGACTACATTTCTCATACAGATTCAAAACAAAGTTTTCATGACCGATTGTACCATTGGGTGAAAAAGGGGATGCTGAAACGAAAATTGAAGTGGATAAAGGAATTTCAGAATAAGGGTAGTATTCTGGATGTGGGTGCGGGAACCGGAGATTTTTTGTGGGAAGCAAAAAAAGAAGGTTGGGAGGTATATGGGGTAGAGCCTTCAATAAAAGCCCGAGAGCGCGCCTCAATAAAAGGTATTACCTTATACCCTAAACTTGACTTTGAGGAGGCCCGACAATTTGATGTGATAACCCTTTGGCATGTCCTGGAGCATGTACCTGACTTTAAAAGTGAAATCAGCCAGTTAAAGAAGCTCCTGAAACCTGGCGGAATTTTAGTAATAGCTGTTCCGAATTTTCTGAGTTACGACGCCGTAAAATACGGTAAATATTGGGCGGGTTATGACGTCCCTCGCCATCTATGGCATTTTTCCCGAGCGGGAATTATAAAAGAAGTAACCAGTCAGGAACTGGTATTTCAAAAAGAGCGTCCGCTGGTTTTTGATTCTTTTTATGTGAGTCTGTTATCCGAGAAATATAAAAATGGAAAGTCCCGCCTATTTCCTGCCGTGATTAACGGACTACTTTCCAACCTTCGAGCCAGAAGGACTGGAGAGTATTCTTCGCTCACATATTTCTTCAGGAAAGAGTTGAAATAAGCGAAATAATGGCTTTTAAGAGACTTTTAGTTGTTTAATGGGGTCTAACCTATCTCAATTTGCAATAACCCGGGAGAAGAAGCTTAAAATAGCGTCTTTGTGATAAGTGGAAATTATTATAATTTATTTAATAATTGAGAAATCTTATATAGCTTCATTTCGTGCCTCAGATTAGTGAGACAACAGATAGACTCCCATTAGTGTTATAATGAAATACCCCGTTAGTGTAAAAGCTCCTGCATACTCTTTTGCGATTCGCTGTCCGAAGAATAACATCAGAAGGGTGACGGCACCTAAAGAAACACTCAGCAGGGGTATAATTGAGGGAAAGCCGGTAAGTATGAATACCACACTCAGGGCACTTAAAAACCCGGTGAGTACTTCCAAAGCGGTAATCACTCCGAGCAGTAGGGGAACCTGGCTTCCTAAAAAGGTATTTTTAAAATGTCCCCGGAGCCAACCCAGGTTTCCTTTCCAGTCCATGATTTTGTCCAAACCCGACTGTATAAAAGTTATAGCAAGAAAAACCAGGATGAAAATTTCGGTTAGTTGTGTTCTGAGTAGTTCCATATCCCATTGGAGTTAAGCTGCCTTTTTGTGAAGAAGGCGGGTTAGTTTTATTGATAGATCCGTCAGAATGATTTTCGCATTCCCATTTCGCTCGATATGGTAAATGGCCTTTTCTAGTTCTTCTGATATTCCTATTATGTTGCCACCGTGGATGAAAGGTGCAAAATTCTCTAGTTTAAAACCTTCGACACCTGGTTCCATAAACACGAGGGAATCGGATTTATAAGTCTTTAAAAGGGCCTGGCGGAAAATGTCCATGCAATATAGCAAGAACTTTTTTTGTGTTTCTCTGCCCGTTGAAGCAATCGTTTCACTCCACTCGATTAAACTAAGAATGGCCCCTTTATTGCCCTTTGCCCGGAAAGCAGTTCTCACCCAGGTTACGAACCACTGCGCGAACTGATCTTCTCCTTCATTGTCTTTCAGCACACTCAGGGCCGTAAGATAATTGCCACTGGATCGGTGGGCGATTTTTAATGCCTCACTGGGCTCACATCCTTCTCTTTGAATCAGTCCCTGGGCAATATCCTCTTCACTCAAGGGAGGAAAGTGAAGACTCTGACACCTGGACCTGATGGTCTGAAGGACATTGGCCTCGTCCTCTGTAATGAGAAGGAAGAGCGTCTTGTGCGGTGGCTCTTCTATGAGTTTTAATAGCTTATTGGCACTGGCGGTATTCATTTTATCGGCCATCCAGATAATCATGACTTTATAGCCACCCCCATAGGCTTTTAAAGAAAGGGATTTTACGATTTCCTGAGATTCTTCGACCCCTATCTGCCCCTGTTTGTTTTCAATTTCAAGAATCTGGTACCAATCGTACAGGCTTCCATAGGGATTTTCCTTTACGAATGCTCTCCATTCATCTAAAAATAGTTTAGAATGCGGATGTTTCTTAACTTTAGAATTGGTAGCGACCGGATAGGCGAAGTGCAAATCGGGGTGCCCGAGCTGATTCATTTGCAAATTACAGGCTGCATTGCCGGTGTTGTTCTCACCATTGGTATTTTGGCAGAGGATGTATTGGGCATAAGCCAGGGCCATGGGAAGCGTTCCGCTTCCGGAGGGTCCAACGAATAACTGGGCATGCGGAATTCTTCCACGGTCTGCCGTGGTTATCAAATGATTTTTAATATGGGATAAACCTAATACCTCAGAAAATAGCATGAAGCAAAGATATAATTTCCGCACTTCAATATCTTCGCTAAAAGTTATATTTGCAATTAAGACCTTATAATATGAAGACAATCAACGACCTTAATTTAGAAAACAGAAAAGCCCTTGTCCGGGTGGATTTTAATGTGCCTTTGAATGACGATCTACAGGTAACCGATACCAGTAGGATCGCAGCTGCCGCTCCTACGGTTAAAAAGATTTTGGACAATGGAGGCAGTGCCATTTTGATGTCCCACCTGGGCCGGCCAAAGGCGAGGGAAAAAGAATTTTCTCTTGAGAATATAGTAGGTGAAGTTTCTGAAATTCTGGGAGTTGAAGTAAAATTTGTTCATGATTGTGTAGGGCCGGAAGTAGAAGAGGCCGCGGCAAACCTTCGTCCGGGACAAGTGCTTTTGCTGGAGAACCTTCGTTATCATCCCGAAGAAAAAGAAGGGGACAAAGATTTTGCGCAAAAATTAGCGCGTCTTGGGGATGTTTATATAAACGATGCTTTTGGAACGGCCCATCGCGCACATGCCTCCACTACGGTAGTTGCTCAGTTTTTTGAGGAGAAGTCTTACGGATTGCTGTTGGCCAAGGAAATTGAGAGTCTCGAAAAGGTGTTGGGAAGTTCTAAGAAACCGGTTACGGCCATTTTAGGAGGGGCAAAAGTGTCTACCAAAATCACTGTAATTGAAAATATTCTGGACAAAGTGGATCATTTGATCCTGGGAGGAGGAATGACCTACACGTTTGTCAAAGCTCAGGGAGGCCAAATTGGAGACTCACTGGTAGAGGACGATAAGCAGGAATTGGCTTTAAAGATTCTCGAATCTGCCAGGGCCAAAGGCGTTCAGGTTCACTTACCTGTTGATGCAGTGGCAGCAGATCAGTTTTCCGAAACCGCTCAAACCAAAGTGGTGCCTGTGGCTGAGATAGACCAGGGATGGATGGGACTGGATATTGGCCCCGAATCCCGCGATAACTTCGGCGCCATTATCCGGCAATCGAAAACCATTTTATGGAATGGACCCATGGGAGTATTCGAAATGGAAACCTTCGCTCAGGGAACAATAGCCGTTGGGGAACATATAGCCGCAGCTACTTCAAAAGGAGCTTTTTCCCTGGTGGGAGGCGGCGATTCTGTGGCGGCCGTCAAAAAGTATAATTTGCAGGATAAAGTGAGTTATGTTTCTACAGGTGGTGGCGCCATGCTGGAAATGCTGGAAGGCAAGAGCTTGCCTGGAATTGAAGCCATCAAATCATAAAGAGGTACGATAATTGTACCCATTCTTAATATTGACTTAAATTACGGTAACCCCATGAGACGAATCCTTGTAGTGGGCATGCTCTTTGTTTTATCTGGAGTATATGCTCAGGATGTGCTTTTAGAGAAATCCGCAGTTGATTCCCCTGGCACCCCAAAAGGAGTAAGGGATGTTAATCTGGCTAACAATCTGTCTTCTAAAGTTTTATTAAAGGATTCCATCGTCCTCAACCTGCTGAATCATTCGGAGGCAGATCTCATCGATTCGTTGTGGCAGACGGAACTGTTTAAATCCAGTCTTTATTCGGATTTAAACCAGGAATTTTTGGACATTGATTATAATGAACGAGTTTCCCTGGATCTTCCAACCGATACTTTAAAGGCGCGTCTGAGGAAATTGGATGCAAAGACCCCATTCCGGGTGGAGTACAATCCTGTGTTGGAGAAGGTGATTCATTCTTATCTCAAGCGGCATAAAAAGTCCATGGAAAATATGATGGCCCTCAGTACGTATTATTTTCCCATGTTTGAGCAGGGTCTGGATAAACACAATATTCCACTGGAAATCAAATACCTGGCAATCGTAGAGTCCAGTCTGAATCCCAGGGCCCGCTCCAGAGTGGGGGCGACCGGCCTGTGGCAATTTATGTTTCCTACCGCCAAAATGCATGGACTGGATGTAAGTTCTTACGTCGATGAGCGAATGGATCCGGTAAAGGCGACCAACGCAGCTGCGGAATATCTTTCGACTCTTTACAGGATGTTTGGAGACTGGGATTTGGTTTTGGCTTCGTATAATTCCGGACCCGGAAATGTCTCCAAAGCCATCCGAAGAAGCGGGGGCGCCACGGATTACTGGGCGCTTCGGCCGTATCTGCCCAGAGAAACTGCCGGATATGTGCCCGCATTTTTAGCAACCATGTATGTTTTCGAATATGCGCAGGAACATGGTTTTCAGATTCCCAGACCGCAGATTACCTACTTCGAGACCGATACCATCAGAACCAAACGCATGCTGACCTTTGATCAGGTTGCTGACATCACTGGAGTGGATAAGGAAATGCTGCAATTCTTGAACCCCAGTTATAAACTGGACATTATACCTAAGATCGACGGGAAAAATTACGCCCTGCGACTGCCGCGTGACAAGGCGGGTCTTTTCGTTTCAAACGAAGAGGAAATATACCAGTATGCCGCGCAGGACCTGGCCAGCAGGAAAGAGGACCTGCCGCAGTACGTTGAAGTGGAGAGCACCATCAGATATCGGGTTAAAAGTGGAGATTTCCTTGGGAAAATTGCCGCTCAATACGGCGTGAGCGTCAGCAGTATTAAGCGCTGGAACAACCTGAGAAGTGATAACCTCAGAGTGGGACAGCGTCTTACCATCCATCCCAGGAGCACTCCTGCCACTGAGAGGCCTGCAGCGACGGCCTCAAAAACCTACGTTGTAAAACAAGGTGATACCTTGTGGAGTATAGCACGGAAATTGAGAGGGGTAACTATTAAGCAATTAAAAGAATACAATAATTTATCAGATAACAGCCTTAAACCGGGAATGGAACTCAAGATTTCTAAAGGTTAAATACAATGTCTCATGAAAAATATTATTCCAGTTGTTTTAAGTTTCCTTTTGCTGATTTCGTGTCAGGAAAATGAAGGCAAGGATAAAGTGTACAAACCAAATTCTTCGGGTAACATCAATACCATTTCAGTGGTAATGGAAAGGGACCTGTGGAATGGAGCTGTGGGTGATGCTGTAAGAGCGCAACTGGCGGCACCGGTACACGGACTGCCTCAGGACGAACCTCTGTTCTCAATCAGCCAGATGCCCCCGGAATCCTTTCAGGGTTTTGCCCGTCAGAATCGCACTTTTCTGTATGTTGAAAAAGGCCGATCAGCGGCCGTACGAACTGCAGAGGATCCTTTTGCTTCCCCACAGGCCGGTGTTTTTGTTTATGGCCAGACGGATGAAGAAATTATTCAACAGGTGGAGGAAAAGGGCCAGCAGATTATCGAGCTGTTCCGGGAAACGGAATTGGCGGAACGCCAAAGACGCATCCGCAAGTCCCTTTTTGACGATGACAGACTTGAAGAAAAATTGGGAGTTTCCATGGATATACCTTCTGCCTATCGTTATGCTAAGGAAGGAGATGGATTTTTCTGGATTCGCAGAGACCTCAAAAGCGGAAGTATGGAACTGGTAGTATATGAGGTGCCTTTGAACACCTTTGAGAAAGATACCAATACCATTGCTACCATTATCAAACTTCGGGATTCTATAGGAGAACTCTATATTCCAGGAAGATTGGATGGAAGCTATATGATTACTGAAACTGCTTATGCACCCTACTTATATGATTCAGAAATAGACGGAAAATTCGCCTATGAGTCTAGAGGAATGTGGGAAGTCAACAATGACTTTATGGGAGGACCCTTTGTACACTATGCCGTAAGAGATGAGGCCAATGACCGCTACCTGATCTTAGAGGGCTTTATGTTCCGTCCTTCGGCCTCTAAGCGGGATTATATGTTCGAATTGGAAGCCATTATTAAGTCGGCAGACATCAAGTAAATCTCGCCTGCTTAATCAAAAAAATAAAGGCCGCTCTTTTGGAACGGCCTTTTTAGTATCTTCAAACTGTATTTACAATTTTTTCTGCTCTTCTTCAGTGGCTTTTGCAGGAGCATCATCTTCTTTAGTGGCATCCTTAAATTCTTTAATACCACTACCCAGGCCTCTCATCAGTTCTGGGATCTTTCTTCCACCAAAAAGCAGTAAGATTACCACTGCGATTAAAATAATCTGTGGTGCCCCAATAGCAAGCGATATAATTAATGCGTCCATAACAGTATATTTAATATGGCAAAGTTAATGAATAAATCTTTAAATCAAGGGTTTCCGGTCATTAAAATATAAGTACGCCAAGTTTGTTTTATCTTTGTAGCATGCTATAATTACATGAAACAAAAAAGAGAACGTAGAGAAAGGATAAAGCGGAAATTATTAAATAAATACCGCCTGATTATTGTCAACGAAGAAACTTTCGAAGAGCGGGTTTCTATGAGGCTTACGCGCTTGAATGTTTTTATTGCTGCTTCTCTTTCCGCGATTTTACTGGTGGTGTTGACCTTTCTTCTTATTGCTTTAACCGGCCTTCGGGAATATATTCCGGGATACCCATCCACAGAGTTTCGACAAAAAGCCACTGTACTGGCCTATCAGGCGGATTCCCTGCGCAGTGTTATTGAAATGAATGACCGCTACCTCAATTCCATCCGGAGTGTCCTGGTCGGAGACCTGGGTTCCTTGGAGTTGAATCGAGATTCCATTTATTCCTCTGAAAGAACACCCCTGCAGGAAGTGAATCTTTATCCCTCCAGGGAGGATTCTCTTCTTAGGGAGGAAGTCGTCCGTGAGGATAAATACAACATTCTGGAAACGGCGACTTCCAAGGCCAATTACGCCTTCTTTGCCCCGGTTAGCGGGCCTGTATCAGAGGGTTATAATGTAAATGATCGTCATTATGGTGTCGATATTGTGGTGGCCGAAAACACCCCGGTTAAAAGTGTATCGGACGGTACGGTCATATTCGGAGAATGGACCGTGGAAACCGGAAACGTAATCATAATCGAACACAGCTATGGCATGATATCGGTATACAAGCACAATTCCTCCCTGATTAAATCTCAGGGGGAACGGGTGCGCAAAGGAGAAGTCATTGCTACTGCAGGATCTACGGGAGAGTTTTCTACCGGACCACACCTGCATTTCGAATTGTGGGTGGACGGACAATCCGTGGATCCTACCGACTTCATTGAGTTCGACTAAAATAAAAGGAACTATGTCAGTAAAATCAGCTGGAGCAAAGCTATTTGCCTCCTATATAAAACGCCAAACCGACCACTGGGCTTCCAGACCTGTGGAAACCCAGGAAAAAGTATTTAAATGGTTACTGGAGAAAGCCAGGAATACGCAGTTTGGGAAGGACCATCACCTGGCTAATATTAGTTCTTACCGGGAATTTGCCGCCAGGGTTCCCATTCGAGATTATGAGGGTCTCAGACCGTATATAGACCAGGTGGTGGAAGGAAAACCTGATGTACTTTGGCCAGGGAAGCCCACCTATTTTGCCAAGACTTCAGGAACAACCAGCGGAGCCAAGTACATCCCTTTGACAAAAGAATCTACCCCTACACATATTCGGGCTGCCAGAAATGCCATCCTGCACTATATTGCCCAGACGGGAAAAGCTGATTTTGTGGATGGGAAAATGATCTTTTTGCAGGGTAGTCCGGAGTTACAGGAAAAGAATGGAATCAAACTCGGTCGGCTCTCTGGTATCTCAGCACATTTTGTTCCGGGGTATCTGCAGCGCAATCGGATGCCTTCCTGGCAGACCAACTGTATTGAGGATTGGGAAACCAAGGTGGAGGCAGTTATTGATGAGACCCTTAAAGAAGATATGACCGTCATCAGCGGTATTCCCTCCTGGGTTCAGATGTATTTTGAGCGACTGGTCGAGCGAACCGGAAAAAAAGTAGGTGACATCTTCCCCAATTTCAACCTGTTTATTTACGGAGGGGTGAATTACGAACCTTACCGTGCGAACTTTGAGAATCTGATTGGCCGCAAAGTAGATAGTATTGAATTATTTCCTGCTTCGGAAGGGTTTTTTGCTTATCAGGATAAGCAAAACGAAAAAGGAATGCTGCTGCTGCTGAATGATGGTATATTCTATGAGTTCGTGAAATCGGAGGAATTTTTTGAGGAAAACCCCAGAAGGTATACCATTGGAGAGGTGGAACTCCACACGAACTATGTCATGATCATATCCACCAGTGCCGGCCTGTGGGCCTATAATCTTGGTGATACCATTCAGTTTACTTCCCTGGAGCCCTACCGGGTTATAGTATCGGGAAGAATAAAACATTTTATATCTGCCTTTGGGGAGCATGTGATCGCCAAAGAGGTGGAACAAGCCCTTCAGCAGGCAGTGGAAAAAACCTCTGTGAAGGTCAAAGAATTTACAGTAGCCCCCCAGATTACTCCTGCTTCAGAGGAACTGCCCTATCACGAGTGGTTCATAGAATTTGAACAGGAACCCCAGGATATGAAAAGGTTTATTTCGGATCTGGATCAGGCATTGCAAAATCAAAATTCGTATTATGAAGACCTGATTCAGGGAAAAATTTTGCAACCCCTGAAAATAACGAAAATGCCCACACAGGGGTTCCAGGCTTATATGAAGTCGATTGGGAAGTTAGGTGGGCAGAACAAATTACCGCGCCTGTCCAATGACAGAAATATCGCGGATCAATTAGAAAAAATCATTAAATCAATATGAGGAAATTTGAACTGCAAGGTCGTACACGGGCACAGGAAAGCTCCAACGCCATTGAACGCATGTATATCACCATGCGCCATTTGTTCAATCGTGGTTTTTACAAGCCAATGGGAGTGTCAGGGGACACCCTGCGGGAATCACTTTTGATTCTGCGACCGGAAATCTATGGTTCCATTGCAGAGGAAAAGATGGAACTCAATGGATTGTTGTACGTGATGGACCGGCTTCCCATTGGAATTGAAGAATGTCGTTATATCAATCTTACCAGTGATGAAGGATATGCTAATTCTCATTTTAAGCCAATTGTTCCTCTAAAGCGAAGAAGAAATTGCTACAGGATCGATGAGGAGCAAATGAATATTGAGGTGACCAGAGGCCGCTCCGAAATTTACGATATTCTCACCCACCTCACCTTCCTTTTTATTGAGTCTCACAAAATAATGCGCCGGGTGCTGGTGAATGAGGACGGAGAGGTAACCCGGGACTGGAAAAAACTGGAAAATGCCGTACTGAAGGAGGAAGAGCTCACCCAGGCAGAGCGCGAAGTGGCACTCACCCATACAGCCAATATGATCGGCCGGACCTTCAGAGATGTGTCTTCTATCTATCCACTGTTCAGTACCCCTGAAAATCCCGAACGCTTTCTTCATATCATCTACTGGCTGGGGAAATTGGCAATAGACGAGGTTATAGAGAACAACAAGCGTATTGTGACCTTCAGCCCGGTTCTGCGCGAAAGACTTGGGCATCATATTCACGGTGAAATTTGGGCCAATAATATCAAGGAGACGCTCCTGGAAAAAAACTTACTGCACCGGCCCCTGCATATTATCAGTGCCAATATGCACAGTGTGATGAATACGCTGTTTTCTCCAGTAGCCCTTAAAGCAGAACTGGAGGAGAAATCACCTCAGCAGGTGTATGAAGACCTGAGTAATAATGCGAATGGGAAATTGCGAAACAGGGTGATGAAAGCGGCGCTGGAGGGAGGTATGACTTATATTGAGGATCACAGCGGAACCAACATCAACGTTCAGATTTTTGATACGGCCAAATTCGAAAACCTTCGGTCGGAATTTCAGCCAAGGGAGGACCTCAGGGATGAGGAAAAACCGGTCCTTATGGTAATGGATTATGCTTTCGGGGAGCAGGCTTATGAGACCATGGATGAAATGTTGAAGCCTTTTAAGACCCAGGACCAGACCATACACATGAACGTGGCGTCCATCTCAATTATGGGGAAAGCAGGAATCCTCAGCGGAGGAAAAGGGGATATTATGATTCCGACTGCTCACCTCTTTGAAGGGACCGCTGATAATTATCCTTTTCACAATGAATTGTCTCAGAAAGATCTTGAAGGCCATGGCATTTATGTCTGTAGTGGTACCATGGTAACCGTTCTGGGAACTTCCCTTCAAAATAAGGATATCCTTCGCTTTTTCCACGATTCGACCTGGAATGTCATTGGTCTTGAGATGGAGGGAGCGCATTACCAGAAAGCCATACAGGCAGCTTCGCGGCTGAGAGGAAATATTCGGCCCGATGTGAAAGTGCGGTATGCCTATTATGCTTCTGATAATCCATTGGAGACCGGGAGCACTTTAGCCTCAGGTGGTTTAGGTACAGCAGGAGTAAAACCCACCTACCTGATCACCGAGAAAATTTTGGAACAAATTTTTTCTTCCTAACTTGGTGGGATTAGAGCGAGGGATTGGATAACAGGACATCAAATGGAATCACAGGTGGAGTACATTTTAATTACGGGGGGAGCTGGATTTATTGGATCCAATTACCTCAATCAGTTCGCAGGGGCAGGTGAGGTTCATTATGTCAATTTGGACAAGTTGACTTATGCAGGCTCCCTCTCCAATATCCACATTCCTCAGGAGGCTCCTTACACCTTTGTCGAGGGTGATATTTGCGATGGTCCTCTGTTAAAGGAACTGTTTGAGACCTATGCCTTTACCAAGGTCCTGCACTTTGCTGCGGAGTCACACGTGGATAATTCCATCAGCGGCCCGGAGATTTTCATTGATACCAATATTCGAGGAACCTTTAATTTACTGGAAGTGGCCCGCAGACTGTGGTTGGAACAGCCTCATAAACTTAAAAGGGAATACCAGCAGGCACGGTTTCTTCATGTGTCTACCGATGAGGTATACGGAAGCTTAGGCCCTACAGGTTTGTTTACAGAAAAAACAGCTTATGCTCCCAATAGTCCGTATTCCGCTTCTAAGGCCGCTTCTGACATGCTGGTCAGAAGTTATTTTCACACTTATGGACTTCCGGTGGTTACGACCAATTGTTCGAATAATTACGGGCCGAATCAGCATGATGAAAAACTCATTCCAACTATAATCCGGAAAGCCTTGGAGCGGGAGCCCATTCCCATTTACGGCGATGGCACCAATGTCCGGGACTGGTTGTATGTTGCAGATCATTGCCAGGGAATAAAACTGGTATTGGAACGGGGTCGGGTAGGGCAGACCTATAATATCGGGGGAAGGAACGAAAGGCAGAACATTTATATCGCCCGGCGGATTTGCCAGATTCTGGACCAGCTGGAACCTCGAAGTGATGGAAATCCATACAGCAGTCAAATCCGTTTTGTTCCGGATCGCTTTGGTCATGACCGGCGCTATGCCATTGATGCCAGTAAAATTGAGGGGGAATTGGGCTGGAAAGCGGTTGAGGATTTTGAAAGCGGCATTGAAAAGACCGTCCGCTGGTATCTTCAAAAATATAATAAACTATGAAAGGAATCATTCTGGCCGGCGGATCAGGTACACGACTGTACCCACTAACGCTCGCCATGAGCAAGCAATTGATGCCGGTGTACGATAAACCCATGGTTTACTATCCCCTCAGCACACTGATGCTAGCAGGAATAAGAGATATTTTGATTATCAGCACCCCGAGAGATTTGCCCAGGTTTCAGGAATTACTGGGGGATGGCCGGAAACTCGGCTGTCATTTTCAATATGCTCAGCAGCAGGAGCCTCGTGGTCTGGCGGATGCTTTTTTGATAGGAGCTGACTTTATCGCAAATGAAAAGGTAGCGCTTATTCTGGGTGACAACATTTTCTACGGTTCTGGAATGAACGCGCTCCTGCAAAGCCACAATGACCCTGATGGCGGGGTTATATTTGCTTATCACGTACAGGATCCCCAGCGCTATGGAGTGGTGGACTTTGACGCGCACGGAAAAGCCATTTCCATCGAAGAGAAACCAGAGGTTCCCAAATCCAATTACGCGGTACCCGGTATTTATTTTTACGATAATGAGGTGCTCGATATTGCCCGTAGTATCAAACCTTCTGCCCGGGGAGAATTGGAAATAACCGATATCAACAACGTTTATCTGGAAAAAGGAAAGCTGGATGTGGGGGTACTGGACAAAGGAACGGCCTGGCTCGACACGGGAACCTTTCACTCGCTGATGCAGGCTTCTCAATTTGTGCAGGTACTGGAAGAACGTCAGGGACTTAAAGTGGGATGTATCGAAGAGAGCGCCTACGAAATGGGTTATATCGACAGGGAACAACTGATGCAACTGGCCAAGCCCCTACTGAAGAGTGGTTATGGCGAATATTTAATGCAACTCAAGTGATGATGGAGAAAATCGAAACCCCACTTAAGGATTGTTTTCTACTAAAGCCAACAGTCTTTAAAGATTCCAGGGGCATTTTTATGGAGAGTTACAGCCGCAAAAGATTCCAGGAAACAACAGGCCTTGATGTGGAGTTCGTGCAGGACAACCAATCCGTTTCTTCCAGAGGGGTACTCAGGGGCTTTCATTTCCAAAGAGGGGAGCATGCCCAGGCCAAACTTGTCCGGTGTCCTTTGGGAGAAATTTTGGATGTAGTGGTGGATTTAAGGCCGGATTCTCCTACGTTTAAACAAAGTTTTAAGGTCCGCTTAAGCGATGCCAATCATCTGCAACTCTTTGTTCCAGCCGGATTTGCGCACGGCTTTGTCACGGTCTCTGATCAATCTATTTTTGCTTATAAATGCGACCAGTATTACCATCGGGAATCTGAGGCGGGGATTCGCTACAATGATCCCGAGCTGAATATTGATTGGGAAATGGAGCCATCCCAGTTGCTGCTGTCAGACAAGGATCAGGCCTTACCCTACCTAAAAGACCTTTCCCTATGAAAAAGATATTGATAACGGGAGCGGGCGGACAACTTGGGCGCACTCTGGCATATGTAGCTCAGGAGGTACAGGATGTGGAGGTGGTTTACCGGTCCAGTGCGGACCTGGATATCAGGAACAAGCAGGCCATAGAAGCGCTATTTAGCCGGCACCAGTTTGACTACTGCCTTAATTGTGCAGCCTATACCAAGGTTGAACTGGCCCAGGAGCAGAAAAACCTGGCTTTTGAAATTAATGCAGAAGGTGTCCGGAACCTGGCCCTTGTATGTGAAGAGTTTGACACCACCCTGATTCATTTTTCGACCGATTATGTATTTGATGGAGCACAAGATCAACCTTACCGGGAAGAGGATCTACCCAATCCTTTGAATGAATACGGAGCCTCCAAACTGGCGGGAGAGCGCGAAATAATGCAGGTAATGCGGCGGTATTTTATCATTCGAACTTCCTGGTTGTATTCAGATCAGGGGACCAATTTCTATAAAACCATTCACCAAAAGGCATCTTCGGGGACTGCTTTAAAGGTGACCACCGATCAGCGGGGGACGCCAACCAACGCCTATGACCTGGCCCGTTTTGTATGGCATATCATTCACCAGCAGAGCCAAGCCTATGGGTTATATCACTTTAGTAATACAGGTGAAGCTACCTGGTATGATTTCGCGGAAGCCATTGTGCGTCTGAGCAAACTTACCAAAACCACCACCCTGGAAAAAACGGCCGGTTTTAAGACAAAAGCGCAGCGGCCCGCTTACAGTGTATTGGATAAATCAAAACTGCTGCAGGAATTCAAGTTTGAAATCCTCCCCTGGGAAGACAGTCTGGCCAATCTAATTAAGGGCAGGAGAATCTAGGCACCCTATATCAGAAACTCACCATCAGAAGTAGGGGTATCCGATTCCTGCTTTTGCCGTTCTTCCAAAAAGTTTTTGAAATTGAGAATGTCCTCCCGAATCAGGCGTTCGAAATAAGGATTGAACATTCTAGCTATTCCCTCTCCAGGGATGCCCCAGGGAGCGTGATACGAAATAGCCACATGTAATAAGGTGCCTTCCCCTGGCAGAGGTTCAAACTCCACCTTTCCCGCATTTTCAATACTGGAACCTGGAAGCGATTGCCAGGACAGGAGCTGCCCGGGAACTTCCTTTACAATTTCACTCCGCCACCTCATGGTACTACCCACGGGTGTTTCAGCCTCCCAAAGTGAAATATCTTCATCTATGGTATTGACGATCTTGAGGTGCTTCATAAAGAGGGGCAGGTTCTCGAAGTTTCGCCAGACGGCATAGACCTCCATCGGATTGCGGTCCACCTTCATGCTGATCTGAATGTTGACATTCCGACTTCGGTTATCCGGTTTGGTTTTCCCCATTGCATTGTAAATGGCACAAAAACCACTGATTCCTCTAAAGACCAGGTAACCTCCCAGCAGGGCCTGCGGAATATGCTTTTTCTTTCTCAGAAGTCCGTTGTATAGCATGAGCCCTCCGGAGAGTCCGGAAATGACTCTTTCCGTGTTACTTACATTGGGATTTAATGAAGTATAAGCCATGATTTTTCTTTTGTTTTAAAAGTACTGATTTACCAACGGAAATATTTTTTTTAAAACCTAAATTATACCTAAAACAGCTGATTGTCAGGAGATAGATGGAGCTGCTGGCGTCATTTGCGTGTATTGTCTTTGTTTGATTGGAATCCTTTATCGGGGAACAGATAATTTTTGAATTCTGTTGGGAGTGTCTGTCAAATTTTAGTTAAAGAGTAGCTCTCAACCAGCTTCTTCTTGTTCGGAGCCATTAATTTTCGGTAATTTCCCCTTTAAATGGTAAAACTAATGGGAAAAAGAATTCTTATTACTGGTGCTGCAGGTTTTCTGGGATCGCATCTGTGTGACAAATTTATTGAACAGGATTACGAGGTTATCGGAATGGACAACCTCATAACCGGAGATATTCGGAATATTGAACATCTTTGGAAACTAAAGAATTTCGAATTTTACCATCACGATGTCTCTTCCTTCGTACACGTGCCTGGTAAGCTGGATTATATCCTGCATTTTGCCTCACCAGCAAGTCCGATCGATTATTTGAAAATTCCCATTCAAACCCTGAAAGTGGGATCCCTAGGAACCCATAATTTACTGGGATTGGCCAAGGAGAAAAAAGCCCGGATTCTCATTGCCTCCACTTCCGAGGTTTATGGGGATCCTCTGGTACACCCACAGACAGAAGATTACTATGGTAACGTCAATACCATCGGGCCCAGAGGGGTATACGACGAAGCCAAGCGTTTCCAGGAATCCATCACCATGGCCTACCACCGATACCATGGATTGGAAACCCGGATCGTCCGGATATTCAATACCTATGGCCCGCGAATGAGACTCAACGATGGCCGGGTAATACCTGCCTTTATTGGTCAGGCCTTAAGGGGTGAAGATCTAACAGTATTTGGAGACGGGTCTCAGACGCGTTCTTTCTGCTATGTGGATGATCAGATTGAAGGTATTTACAGGCTGCTGCTGAGCGATTATCCCTATCCGGTAAACATTGGGAATCCACATGAAATAACCATAAAGGAGTTTGCAGAGGAAATTATTAAGCTCACCGGAACGGCTCAGAAAATTGTTTATAAACCACTGCCAAAGGATGATCCATTGCAGCGACGTCCTGATATTAGCCGGGCTAAAGCGATTCTGGACTGGGAGCCAAAAGTCTCCAGAGCGGAAGGAATGCAGAAGACCTATGACTACTTCAGAAATTTGAGTGTCGAGGAACTCAACCGGAGTGAGCATAAAGATTTCTCACAACACATCAGGTCCTAAACCCTTCGCATTTCGGGTTGAGGGTGTCTGTTACTATCAGCGGAATCTCTCCCTGCGAAGATGGTTTTGGGGTAAGCTGATTCTTTTTCCACCAATGTATCAGAATCTTCTGAAGGGAAGCTGAGGATTTCCGGCTGGCAATTTTTAATATTGCAAAAAGCCGGTGCCCTTCATGTGCAGCTCGACCCTGAACGATAATCCTGATGAATCAGTCTTCCCACGTATCGATAATTATGCCTGCTCGTAATGCTGCTGCTTATATCGGGCAGAGCATTGAGTCGGTTCGACAGCAAACCCATGAGGATTGGGAATTGCTGGTGGTAGATGACGGTTCGACTGACGGGACCATTGAAATCATTCGGGAGTTTCAGGCCATAGACCCCCGAATCCGGTTGATTCCGCTCCCCGTGAGCCAGGGGGTGGGGATTTCCCGCAACATCGGAATAAAGTCCGCTGTAGGGGCTTATATCGCTTTTTTAGATGCCGATGATTTGTGGTTGCCTCAGAAGCTGCAGATGCAGCTGCAGTTCATGCAGGAGAATCGCCTGCCGGTCAGTTATACCAGTTATCGGGTGATGGATGAAAATGGCCGGGAAGAGGATTACCACATTCAGGCCCGGCAACAGCTGAGTTTTTATCGGTTACTTCGGGGATTCTATATTGCAAATCTGACAGGAATGTACCATGCCAGTAGTATTGGAAAGATTTATGGTGCCCCCATTCGCCGGCTTCAAGCCTGGTCGCTATGGTTGGATGCGGTCAAGCGTGCGGGGAAGGCAGAAGGACTTACACAACCCCTGGCCATTTACCGCCAGCGCCAAAACATAAAGCCGGAAACTTTAAGCGAACTATTACCTCACGTCTACTTGGTCTACAGGAAAACCCTTGGATTTAATCTTGTCAGGAGCAGCTGGCACTGTCTGCTTTTTGTTCTCGATTATTTCTGGATGACGCCGCGCTACCGCACTCCAAAGAAATAGTGACCGGTCAGCGTCTGGCGAGAGTCAGACTGTTCACCCTGGGACCCGGTGGATGGCAGGTTCTTTTTATTGGATGATGCAATCAAAGTTGATTCCAGTCACAGGCACTGCTCCATATCTACAATTTTCGGTAATTTGCCCGAAATTATTGGAGCTTCAGGTTTCAATCAGTTATTTTTGGCTCTCTAAATTAAAACCTTCTTCTATGAATATTCTGGTACTTGGTTCTGGCGGACGCGAACATGCTTTTGCTCATCAATTGGCGCGAAGTGAAAAATGCAGCCGGATTTTTGTGGCCCCAGGAAATGCGGGCACTGCCACAATTGCCACCAATGTTTCTTTGAACGTGAATGATTTTGATGCAGTAAAGGAACTGGTACTGGAGGAAAAGATAGAAATGGTGGTGGTCGGCCCCGAAGATCCTTTAGTCGGGGGCATCTCCGATTTCTTTGCCCGGGATCCTCACCTGAGAGAGGTGATGGTCATTGGCCCTTCTCAAAAAGGAGCACAACTGGAAGGGAGCAAGGAGGTTGCCAAGGAATTCATGCTCAGGCACGGTATACCAACCGCGGCTTATAAAAGTTTCACGGCAGATAATTTAGAGGCAGGGAAAGCTTTTTTACAGGAATTAAAACCTCCCTATGTTCTAAAGGCGGATGGACTGGCAGCAGGAAAAGGCGTATTGATTCTTCAGGACCTTGAGGAAGCACAACAGGAGCTGGAGAATATGCTCAAAAATGACAAATTCGGATCGGCCGGTTCCACTGTAGTAATTGAAGAGTTTCTGGATGGTATTGAGCTGAGCGTATTTGTGCTTACCGATGGTAAAAATTATGCGGTGCTACCCACCGCCAAGGATTATAAAAGAATTGGAGAGGGGGATCAGGGTCTTAATACAGGAGGTATGGGTGCCGTTTCCCCCGTACCATTTGCAGATTCGGCCTTAATGGAAAAAATTACCAATCGAATCATCATCCCTACAGTTGAGGGACTGCATAAGGACGATATTAATTATAAGGGCTTTTTGTTTCTTGGACTAATGATGGTGGGGGAGGACCCCTATGTCATTGAATATAATGTCCGGATGGGCGATCCGGAGACAGAGGTCGTGCTGCCGCGGATAGAAGCCGATCTGGTAGAAACTCTGCAGAGGACCTGGGAAGGAAGACTGGATGAGGTGGATCTCAGGGTCGACCCGCGTACTGCGGCAACCGTTGTTTTAGTCTCGGGAGGCTATCCTGAAGCCTATGAAAAAGGAAAACCCATTACAGGTCTGGATAAAGTAAAGGATGCTCTGGTATTTCACGCAGGAACCCGAATGGAGAACAATCAGGTGCTTACCAACGGTGGAAGAGTATTGGCGGTAACTGCCTTTGGAGAGGATTATCAGGAGGCCATAAATAAATCTTATCAAAATGCCTCACAGGTGCATTTCGATAAGATTTATTACAGAAAAGATATAGGGTTTGACCTATTCTAAGAAAGAATGGGCAGTGGGTTCTTTATTCTCGTCATCCAATTCACGGTAACGCTTCAGTTCTTTAAGCCAGTAAACCAAAGCGGCAATTGCGATTAGGATAAAGATCCAGTTGAGGATGTTAGCGAAAAACCAGCTATCCATTTGGATTTCTCTTAGTTTGTCAAAAGGAGCAAAGGCGACGTCCTCGAAAAACCACTGAATGCCTTCAAAAAAATCTCTCATAGTAGTATTTTTATAGTACAAAAGTATAAAAAACTCCCATGTTAACAAGCTATTTCAGTACCTCGAAACTTAGCAACCTGCTTTTTTCCATGGGTTACCTGCTTGTCATTCTACTGCTTGTCAGATGGCAGTTTTATACCCCTTTTAGCTGGAGTGTGTTTTTCAGAGAAATTCTGGTGGTGTTGGTCGTATTGGCCAGTCTGCTCGCCTTTAATTTCATCGCCCGGAAAAACCTCCTTACGCAGCACAATGGGTATAAAACCCTGTTTCTGGCCACCTTTTCCTGTATGTTGTTACCAGCTCTTGAGAATTCTGATCTCATCCTGGCCAACTTTTTTTGTCTTCTGGCCATGCGCAGGATAATCAGTCTGAGGTCCCAGCAGGACAGTATAAAGAAGATATTCGACGCCAGCTTTTTGATCTGTATAGCTTCCCTGTTTTACTTCTGGAGCATTCTTGTTTTATTTCTGGTCTATTGCGGAATCTTTATTCATTTGCGACGTTACGGGAACCTGTATCTGATTCCTGTACTGGCATTCTTCACAGTAGGTCTGTTGGTGACCCAGGTAGATTTGTTGCTGACCGATACATTTTATACGATACAGCAATGGGTTGAACCCAGCCAGATGGATTTTTCAGCTTATTCCGATCCCTCAGTCTTCATTCCTGTGAGTATTATTATCGCCCTGACTATTTGGCCCCTGATTTCTTACCTGAGCTTAATACGTAGAGCCAGCGGCCACAATAAATCTTCTTTCCAATTGGTGCTGATTTGGTTATTCGTTGCTTTTGGGGTGGCCATCATGGGTGAAACCAAAGATGGGGGAGAACTTCTTTTTCTGATACCCCCCATGGCCATTGTACTGACCAATTACGTCCAGACACTCGCCGATAAATGGTTCCGGGAAATGATTCTGTTACTGGCAGTGCTGACTCCGATAGGTCTGCTGGTGTTTCTTTAGGAACATAAGCTCGGGTCTTAGCACGATGTACTGATCTATTTTGATACCTTTGCTTTTTGCAGGTTTACTGAGATCTGCAGCACGCAGGAGTTGTATAAGATATTTAAAGCACGATAATATGTTTTCAGAAAAAGCCAATAAGATATTCCAGCAGGCCATCGAGCAATACCACATAGCGGATCGCGTGGACCAGGATTTTCACAACAAATACAATGACAAAGAGGAACTCCTGGAGCACTTGCTCTATAGGAAGTGCTGGATTGATACGGTACAGTGGCATTACGAGGATCTGATAAGGGACCCCAAAATTGATCCGGTAGCAGCTCTTGAATTAAAGCGCAAAATCGACGCCTCCAATCAAGATCGCACCGATATGGTGGAGTATATTGACAGTTATTTCCTGGACAAATACAAGGAGGTAGAACCTGCCAAAAATGCGACGATCAATTCGGAAAGCCCGGCCTGGGCCATTGACCGTCTCTCCATTCTGGCCCTGAAGATTTATCATATGGCGCAGGAGGCCAATCGGGAGGATGCCTCTGCGGAACACCGGATGAAGTGTCAGGCCAAACTGGACGTTCTTTTGGAACAGCGAGTGGATTTGTCTACAGCCATCGACCAGTTACTGGCGGACATTGAAGCCGGTAGAAAGTACATGAAGGTGTATCGGCAGATGAAAATGTACAATGACGATGAATTGAATCCGGTGCTGCGAGCCACCAGAAGCTAAGCTTTTTGGGATGCAGATTCCAAAGCACATATTAGTCATCAGGTTGTCTGCTATGGGCGATGTAGCTATGACAGTCCCTGTACTGGCTTGCATGCAAAAGGCATATCCCGAGGTTCGTATCACCCTGCTTACCCGCAGATTCTTTGCACCAATCTTTAATCAGTTACCGGGGGTGGAGGTTTATGAGGCGGATGTGAAGGGTAAACACAAAGGCCTAATGGGTTTAAAACGGCTATCGGATGAACTGCGGGCAAAGAAGATTGATGCGGTAGCGGACCTGCATGATGTTTTGCGGTCCAATATCCTTAAGCGGTTTTTTAAACTTCACGGCATTCGGGTTCGACAAATTAATAAAGGCAGAGCCCAGAAGAAAGCCCTGACCCGCGCTCAAAACAAACAATTTCATCCCTTGAAAAGCACCCATCGCCGGTACGCCGAGGTATTTGAAGCCCTGGGGTTTCAGCTGGATCTGGCCGAGTTTGAACCTCTGGAGAAAATCAAGCTTTCGCCCGACCTCTCCAGGGAAGTGGGAAACCAGCCTGTAAAATGGATTGGAGTGGCACCCTTTGCCCAGCACCCCTCAAAAATTTACCCTCCCAAACTAATGGAACAGGTGCTGTCCCAGCTCAATGAACTGACCGGGCTGCAGATCTTTCTCTTCGGTGGTCCTGACGAGGCTTCCGTCCTGGAAGAATGGGAATCCATGTTTTCTGGGGTTAAAAATATGGCAGGAAAGATCCAGTTTTCCGATGAACTGGCACTGATTTCCAATCTGGATGTGATGGTATCGATGGACAGCGGAAACGGTCATCTGGCCGCCAATTACGGAGTGCCTGTTATAACCCTATGGGGCCTTACCCATCCTTATGCCGGCTTTGCTCCTTTCCGACAGCCTCCAGAGCTCCAACTGCTGACAGACCGGCAACAATACCCTCTGATACCCACTTCTGTTTACGGGAATGTCGTACCATCGGGTTACGAAAATGCGATGAAAACCATTTCCCCCAGGGCCGTTGTTAACAAGGTAAAACAAGCCCTTGGCCTGAGGGATTAGCATTCAGGCTACAACCAGGACCTTTCCCACAGATGATAGGAGCACGGGCTATATGTCGTCGTAATCCAAGGTGATCTTCGAAGAAGTAGGCACGGTCTGACAGGTCAGGGTCAAGCCTTCTTCTATTTCGCTGTCCACCAGGATGGCATTTTTCTTCATCTCTCCGGTTCCGGAGGTAATTCTACCCACGCAGCTGCTACAAATTCCTCCCTGACAAGAATACGGAGCATCCAGTCCGTGGTCCAGTGCGGCATCCAATATGGTTTGCCCTTCTTCCATCTGAATGACGGTCTCCTCATCATCGAGGATCACCGTAAGTTCTGCTCCTCCTGTACTGGCCGCTACAATAGTTTCATCCTCATCATCCAGGGTGAATAATTCAAAGAGAATTTGCTTGGAAGAAACTCCATTTTCCTGTAAAACCCCGGTGACATGCTCAATCATTTCTTCAGGGCCACACAAATAGAAAGTCTTGAAACGCTCCTCTTTGAATTTATTTTTAACTACGAAGTTTACGGTACTTCGATCTATTCTTCCATAGTGGGAATCCAGCTCCTTACTGCGGCTATAGACGAATTCAATAAACAACCGATCCGGATGCTTTAACTGCAATTCAAGAAGTTCTTTGAAAAAGATGGTCTCTCCAGGAGCCTTGTTTCCGTATACCAGCACAAACCTGCTGGTGGGCTCGTGATGAAGAACGGATTTTAAAATGGAAATCACCGGAGTGATTCCACTACCGGCAGCAAAGGCCACATAGGTTTGTGCGGCTTGCTGGGATGGAGGGTCAAAAACAAACCGTCCCTCTGGAGGGTGCACTTCAAGCACATCACCCGCCTGAAGCTTATTATTGGCCAAAACGGAAAACTTTCCACCCGGAACTTCTTTAACCGTGACCTTGAAGTGATCCTCATGGGGTGCGGAACACAGAGAGTAAGCTCTTCTGATTTCCTGACCGTCCACTTTTGTTTTAATGGTTATGTATTGACCGGCTTTGAAGGTAAAATCGCTTTTAAGATTGTCGGGGATTTCAAAGGACAAACTGACTGCCTGAGAGGTCTCCCTAATGACTTCCTTTATTTTCAAAGGTAAAAAGGTGCTCATTCTAACTGTACTTTCGGGCAAAAATACAAAGTATGTGCCGCATTAATTCAAACAAAGTGGTAATTTTCCCGCTGTACCACGGCGAGCAGGCCCTCTTGCCACCCAGTGTTCCCACGGGGCACTGTGAAAAAAGGAACCGTTCAAAGGCATTGCATGATTTCCATAGACCATTTGACCAAAAGTTTTGGGAAGAACACCGTTCTTGATATTCCCCAGCTGGTAATCCCGCAGGGACAACGACTGGGTTTGGTAGGGAATAATGGAGCAGGGAAAACAAGTTTACTTGCCATGTTACTGGACCTGTTGGAGCCAACTACAGGAACGATGTTCAACAAAGGGATTAACGTGCATGAGAATCCAGACTGGAAACGCTTTACCACCTCTTATCTGGACGAGACTTTTTTAGTGGATTATCTCACGCCGGAGGAATATTTACATTTCCTGGGAGAGTTGCGCGGTTTAAGTAAAGCTCAGGTAATGGAGGAACTGGAACCCTTTGAGGCTTTTTTCGGGGGTGAGATTCTTGGAAACCGGAAATACCACAGGGATTTTTCCAAAGGAAACCGTAAAAAAGTGGGTATAGCCGGATGCTTTTTGGGGGCTCCAGAAGTGGTGCTTCTGGATGAACCGTTTGCCAATTTGGATCCGCGGTCACAACTCAATTTGATGAACTTATTAAAAAATGACCTATGGGATCAAAACAGGACCCTGGTGATTTCCTCCCATGATTTGGGACATATCACCCAGGTCTGTGACCGGGTGGTTCTTCTGGAGAAGGGGAAGGTTCAGATGGATTTGGAGGTTGATGCAGATTCTCTGAAGGAGCTGCAAATTTATTTTGATTTTCTAATTTCAACCCGCGCAGAAGGAGAAACTCCCTAAAAAAGTACTTACTTTTAAGGATCGGAGTTTAGAAATGCCGTAGTTTGTGCCCATAAAACGGGCTGCCGTACATTTGTTTGATGAAGCGTTTTAGGATCATATTACTATTAGTACTGACGGGGGCGATCATGTCCTGCTCCCGAAAGAACAACACATTTCTCAACCGAAGCTGGCATGCCACTACAGCCCAGTACAATACCCTATACAACGGAACTTTAGCCCTGGAGCAGGGCAAAAAGGCTCTGAGCGAAAATTATCTGGAAAACTTCTGGGAAGTGTTTCCGGTGGAACCCATGGAACAACAGGAGTTCGCTGGCGTGAACAATCAGGAAGAAGGATACTTCTCCACAGCAGAGGCGAAAGCCGTTAAAGCCATTCAGAAACACGCCATGATGATTGATGGCTGGGAGCGGAACCCGCAGATCGATGAGGCTTATATGCTGCTGGGTAAGGCACGCTATTACGACCAGCGCTTTGTGGGTGCCCTGGAAGCTTTTAATTTTATTCTGCAGCGCTACCCATTGAGCAATAGTATCAATACTGCCAGAATCTGGAGAGAAAAAACCCGTCTTCGTCTCTTTCAGGAGGAGCTGGCTGTAGACCAGCTTAAAGAGATACTGGCTGGAGGGGATCTGAAGCGCCAGGACCAGGCCGATGCGGCAGCTACTCTGGCACAGGCTTACATGAATATGGGCCATCCCGACAGTGCATTGGTGGCAATAAATGAGGCTGCGGATCTTACCAGGGAGATCGAAGAAGAAGCCAGGTATCTTATCATATCAGGTCAGTTACACAACAAGCTTGAAGAACATGGGCTGGCCAATGAGATGTTTTCTCGGGTTATAGCCATGAAAAGAAAAATACCCCAGCATTATTGGATAAATGCTCAGATGTTTCTGATCAGGAACCAGGCCCTCAATAAGCCTGGGGATGAAGGTATCATAGCGAGACTGGAGGATTTGGCAAAAGACTGGGAAAACAGGAATTTTACCAGCAGAATCTACTTTGAAATGGCCTCTGTTTACCATGAATGGGGTCAATGGGGTGCTGCTCTGCGCTATTATAAACGCAGTTTATATGAGCTGCCCGGGGATCCGGTTCAGCGCTCGCTTATCTACCAGAATATGGCGCAGATTTACTCCCAGGAGAAATACTACCAGCTGGCAGCCACTTATTATGATAGTACGCTCGGCTACCTGGCTGAAAATTCCAGGGATCACTGGGAGATTCAGCGAAAGAGACGGCATTTGGAGGATGTGATTTTTTACGAGAATTCCCTTGCTGTTACCGATAGTATCCTTCACCTGACCCAGCTTAGTGAGCAGGAGCAATTTGCTTTTTTCAATGCCTACACCCAGGAACTGGAAAAATTGGCCGCTGAGGCAGAGGCTACTACAACCGGCGGAGGTTCTGGGACCTCAGACCTCCCGCAGGAGCCGATGGTCTCTCCGGGTGGGTCTGCTTTTTATTTCTATAACCCCAATTCGGTGGCCCGCGGAATGCAGGAGTTTATTCGGATCTGGGGCAACCGTCCCCTTTCCGATAACTGGCGGACAACCGCCGCAAGTCTTTCCCAGATGGATTCCCAGGCGGAGCAAACCCAACCGGATGAACTGATTTCCAGGGAAAATCCACTTTTTGATCCACAGACCTATATCGCGCAAATACCCAGCGACCCAAAGGTTGTCGACAGTCT
>JAJUIC010000166.1 GCA_029265595.1 Flavobacteriaceae bacterium | reverse complement strand
TTGGCAATTCCGTATAAACTGGCCAATACGGCATCGTCGCCTAAATCTTCAGTTTGGGAACTGGGATCAATCACTCCGCCACTTTGCTGAGCTCCGAACCGGTAGACCGGATCATCGGCATGTTCCAGAATCCACTGATCAAGCGTTTCCTTTTCTTCTTTTGCAGTCGTATTTAAAATAGGTCGGTATCCCCACATGATGGAATACTTATCATAAGGTCCGATCTGAGGCATTAGAGCCACATCCCCGTCTTCAGGTTGCGCGATGTAGTTGAATCGTGCATAATCCATTATGGAAGGTGCTGTTCCGTACTTCTGGGTAAACTCCGGACTTCTAAGGGAGTCCACCGGGTAAGCGGAGCTACTTCCCATGTTGTGCGGCAAACCGAGGGTATGTCCTACTTCGTGAGAGGATACAAAACGGATCAGGCGGCCCATCACCTCGTCTTTAAACTCTACCCCTCGAGCATCTTCATTAATTGCTGCGGTCTGTACAAAGAACCAGTTGCGAAGCAGCGTCATTACATTGTGATACCAGTTGATATCAGACTCTAATATTTCTCCTGAGCGCGGGTCGCTAACGTGTGGCCCGTTCGCATTGGGAATAGGAGAAGCCAGATATCGAACCACCGAGTACCGGACATCTTCCGGACTCCAGTCAGGATCTTCCTCTACTGAAGGCGGATCTTTGGCGATAATGGCATTTTTAAAACCAGCGGCCTCAAAAGCCACCTGCCAGTCTTCAATCCCCTGTTTGATATAAGGAATCCATTTCTTCGGCGTCGCCCGATCGACGTAATACACAATGGGCTCCTTGGGTTCTACCAGCTCTCCGCGTTTGAACTTTTCAATGTCTTCATCCTTGATCTCGAGTCTCCAGCGATCCAGATACCGAAGCGTTCGGCTCTCCTGTGCAGGTAGACCATAGTCTATCTGTCCTCTGGCGAACCAACCTACTCTTTCGTCAAAGTAGCGACGTTTCATGGGTACCTTGGGAAGCAGGATCATGGAATTGCTCATCTTAACCGAAATGGCTCCGGTACCGGTGTTGGAGGGGGGATTACCCGCTCTGTAGGTTTTTACATGCCGCACTTCGATGTTTTCCGGATAGCTTCGGATCGTATCGATATAAGACCGGGAATCTTCCAGACGGCTGATTTTATAAGTCTCTCTTCTACGCTGGGGAAGACCGAACATCGGCACATCCTCCGTATAGAGTTTGGTCACATCGATGACCGTGGCAGTAGATAGGGAATCTTTTTTCTCAGCTTCTACGTCAAAGGTGAACAGAACCGGTTCAAAATTAGAGTTGACCACCGCTTCATGAATGGGAAGACTGTCGGCGGCATGTACCTCGTGGGATACCACTCGCAGCAGAACCTTGTCGTTCTTTCTTTGCCATCTCAGGACCTGTTCGTCTTGCTTTCCCCCGCCAAAACCAATGCCTGAGGCAGTCTGGGCAATCCGCGTGACCATGAGCATCTCGCGGTTAAAGAGGGAGTCCGGAATTTCGTAGTAATACTTATCGTCGAGATAATGTACTGTAAAAAGTCCCTCATCGGACTTGGCTTTGGAAGTAATGACCTTGTTGTAAGGCTTGATTTTTCCGTTCGAATCTTTTTCTTCGACACTGGCCGTTTCTTTTTGATCCGGCTGGAAAATCGCACAGCTCGTCATCGTGGTAGTGGCCAGGGCCATCACCCCGAGCCGAGTGAAGTGTTTAATGTTCATTAAAATTAGTTTTAGTTATTAGGTTCCATTAAAAAGAGATTCCTCTTGAAGATCAAGAGGAACCTTTTTTCAATAGTTCCGGTTTGTTTGTTCTTGGACAAGTAAATGACAAGAAGGTTTAACGGAATCTGAACAAAATGTTAATTATTCTCGTTCAAGTCCGCCAAATGTGGTCATCCAGCACCAAAATAGTTCGGGCTAGCGACTATTCGAACCACTCTTTTACCTGGTCAAGTTGCAGGGCTGCAACAGGCAGTTTGTTCTTTTTTCGCAGCCCATTGAGTTGTTGGTGAACCTGAGTAGGTTTTAGTTCCAGAAGCTTCTGTACATTTCCGTATTCATGCATGACCACATCCAGCCACTCCTGTGGAACCCCAATTTTGAGGAAATCTTCCGGTTGGGGAGTAGCGGCTTTTTTCTCGGGTTTCATTTGAGGGAAGAATAATACTTCCTGAATAGAGTGTTTATTGGTAAGGAACATCAGGAGGCGGTCCATGCCGATTCCCAATCCTGAGGTGGGAGGCATTCCGTACTCCAGGGCCCGTAAAAAGTCGTGATCGATAAACATGGCCTCGTCATCTCCTTTCTCCGACAGGCGCAGTTGCTCTTCAAAGCGCTCGCGCTGATCAATGGGATCGTTCAGCTCCGAATAAGCATTTGCGATCTCCTTTCCACAAACCATCAGTTCGAATCGCTCGGTCAGGTCCGGATTGTCCCTGTGCTGCTTGGTGAGCGGGCTCATCTCTTTTGGATAATCGGTGATGAAGGTGGGCTGGATGAAGTTTCCTTCACACTTTTCTCCGAAAATTTCATCGATCAGTTTTCCTTTACCCATGGTGTCATCCACCTCAATTCCCATTTCCTGGGCGGCCTTGAAAAGTTCTTTCTCGGATTTTCCCGTAATATCAAAGCCCGTAAATTTTTTGATGGCATCAGTCATGGTGATGCGCTCAAAAGGGGCCTTGAAGTCTATTTCATGACCGTTGTAGGTGGCCTTAGTGGTGCCGTTTACAGTCACGGCACAATGCTGGATCAGTTGTTCGGTGAACTCCATCATCCAGTTGTAATCCTTATAAGCAACATAGATTTCCATGACGGTGAATTCTGGATTATGGGTCCGGTCCATGCCTTCATTTCTAAAGTTCTTGGAGAACTCGTACACCCCGTCAAATCCACCCACGATCAGCCGCTTTAAATAAAGCTCATTGGCAATTCGAAGGTAAAGGGGGATATCCAGGGCATTGTGGTGGGTAATAAAAGGCCGGGCTGCTGCTCCCCCGGGAATGGATTGCAAAACAGGGGTCTCCACCTCAAAATAGCCCTTTTCATTAAAGAAGTCGCGCATGGCTCTGAAGAGTCGGGTACGCTTGATGAAGGTTTCTTTTACATGAGGGTTGACCACCAGATCAGCATATCGCTGGCGATAGCGCTGCTCCGGGTCATTGAAGGCATCGTGCAGTTTGCCATCCTTATCTACTTTTGGCAGGGGCAAGGGACGAAGGGCTTTACTCAGAAGCTTGAAATCCTTTACCATCACGGTTTTCTCACCGACCTGAGTCTTGAAAAGCTCCCCTTCAATACCGATGAAATCCCCGATATCAAGAAGCTTTTTATAAATGTCATTGTATTTGCTCTTATCTTCTCC
>JAJUIC010000021.1 GCA_029265595.1 Flavobacteriaceae bacterium | reverse complement strand
TAATTTTCTGGAACCGGAATACTACGGGCTGGTGAGTTTTCTTTTATCGGCTGCCGGAATACTTTGGCCATTGATGGCCTTCGGAGTTTCCAATTCCCTGGTGAAATTTTATTCCTCTTATTCCGACTCCCGACAGCAGGATGGCCTCCTGACGATGGCTCTGGTCATGCCCCTGGTAGTGGCCCTTATCGTGGGCAGCCTGGGACTGGTTTTTTATCAGCAAATCCTGGATTATTTTGAAGGCGGCAATGAACTCGTACAGGATTATGTGTGGCTGATTTATGTGATGGCCCTGGGATCTGCGTATTTCGAGGTTTTTTTCTCATGGGCCAAGGTACACTACAAAAGTGTTTTTGGAAATTTCATGAAAGAAGTTTTTCAACGCCTGGCCGTCTCCGTGCTGCTTTTGGCTGTTTATTTTGAATGGCTTACAGTAGAGGCGTTTGTATACTGGCTCTCGGGTGTTTACCTGCTTAGGGCCTTTATCATGAAACTATATGCTTTCTCCCTTCGACTACCTCGCTTGAGCAGATTGTTCCCCATGAACTGGGTTCAGGTTCTGAAGTATTCCAGCCTTATTCTAATTGCGGGTTCCGTAGCTATGATTCTGTTGGATCTGGATAAGGTCATGATTGAATACTATCTCCCTATCGAGAATGTGGCTATTTACTCCATTGCGATCTACATTGCCTCGGTTATTGGGGTGCCTTCCAAGGCTATGCACCAGATCACCTATCCGCTCACGGCCATCCTGATTAATGAAAAAGACTGGCCGGGACTTAGCAATCTTTACAGGAAAAGCTCCATTAGCCTTCTGGTGATCAGTGGCTTGATTTTCATTTTGGTGATTTCCAATCTCAGTGGCATCTACAGTCTGATACCAAAGCAGTACGAGTTGCCTTTTACAATAGTTGTTATGGTTGCTGCAGTAAAATTATATGACAATCTATTGGGGAATAACAACAGCATTTTATTCAATTCCGATTATTACCGATTGGTATTATGGACAGGGATTATGTTGGCAGGAGCTGCCTTTTTATTTAATATTATTTTCATTCCAGCTTTCGGCCTGATTGGAGCAGCTTTCGCCACCTTTTTAGCCTTCTTTTTGTACAACAGCGTTAAACTCTATATTGTGTATCAGAAGTTCGGAATCCATCCCTTTAGCACCAAAACCCTTCTGGGCCTTATCAGTATCACAGTTTTTTCTGCTGGCTTTTCGTTCTGGGATTTTCCGGTACATCCAATTCTCAATATACTTATAAAGTCCTTACTCATTGTGATGCTCTACCTGCCTCTGATTCGTCTTCTGAATTTGTCGCCCGATATGAACCGTTTAATTACCCAAACCTGGGAGAAGGTGAGAGGAAAGGATGGCGCTGCCTGACCGTAGAAAATAAAGGGAAGACCGGGTTCTTTAATAGAATGCAATTATCGCAATGGCCGTTACGGTAATAAACATTGCGATAGGCTGGAAAAAAAGAAACCCAAAGAATCCTGGGTTTAGAAATTCTTTGGGTTCTTAATTATTATTCAGGTGTTTTACTTTTACATGCCACGGGCCCGAACATTGGATCCGGAATCCCGGGTGGTGGAAGTCCTTGCTCTTGTAGAGCTGCTTCTGGATCTGGTGTCAGCGCTCTTTTGAGAGACGGTGGCTTTGGAGTTGCTCATCCTGGTAGTACTTCTCTGTCCGGGAGAAGTTGCCGCAGCTCGGGACCGGCTGGCAGAAGAATTGATGCGACTGCTACTGCTGGCTTTTTCCCTACCTACATTTTGGCTCTGTGCTACCGGCCGCTCCGCTCTGGCGGGAGTAGTGCTTCGGTTTCGAACACTTGTAGCTGGCGTGGCTGCATTGTCACGACTGCGGGAAGTGCTTCTCACAGCAGATGGCTCAGGACTCCTACTTCGGAAATCCGCCACGCTCCGACTGGTGTTTTGATTCGACCTTACCGGCGTACGCGTTTCAGTCGGAATGACTTTTTTATCCTGACTTCGGGAGGAACCTCTGCGATATTCCGTTACAGCATTGCCAGGACGATAGAAGTTCTTCTTATAAGACGGGTATGCATGGTAATGCTTCTTGTAATACTTCTTGTACCGATTGTAACTCAGCCTATGAGGGTGATAATGCGCCCTATAAGGCAGGTGGTAAACAATGGCCACAGATGGTCTGGGTTTTACGTAATACCGGTGCCACGGCCGCGCTACATACCGAATGTTCAGCGCATTGATTCTTCCTGAAGTATGGGCAAGCGCTCCGTAGTTATTGTAGTACAGGTGCAAACCACCGACCCTGCTTAGCAGGCCTCTGTGATTATAATCCAGAATTACATTTCCGGCGCGGATGATTCGGCCATAGTAGTCATAATAAATTGGAACCCTCTCAATTTGAACGACTGCCCCATAATCATCGTATTGGATGTAAGGATCGTAATTGTATCCGGAGTTAAAACTGATATTCACGTTAGGGGAGACCACATTCACGTTAAATCCATTACCCCGCGGGTTAAAAAAGAAGTCGAACTGGCCGTCAGGATACACCGCAAACTCCACTCCACCTTCCACAAAAATAACAGCATCGCTATATCGCGCATAGGCTGCCGTGCTAGCTCCAAAAAGTGAAGAAGAGGAAATTCCCATCATCAGGAGCATCAAGTATACAGTAATCTTATTCATAATTTGCTGTATTAAGGGTTAAACAAAAGGACGAGGTGGTTGGTTCTGCATCTTTTAGTTCAAACTTAGTGCCAAAGCTTCAAAAAGCCCGATGCCACTGGGTCTATAGGGCTTTAGGAATGAGGATATAAAGGAGGTTTTCGTCTCTGAAGCCCCGCCGGCACTGGGATTAACCGAAAACGATTTTGTTAGTTTGACATATAATTTTATTACGCATAGGTCTGAAAACATTTGCTATTGTTCAAAGAAAACCCCAACAGAACGATGTGGGGAAAAACTATGACCAGAAGGACTGAAAATCCAAACTATGAGGAAAAAGAAACCCCGGTTACCTAAAGAAAGGCGCCCGGGGGTTCCAACTAACCAACCAAAAAATTATTAATTCTGCAATATGAAACTCTACAAATTCAATCTTGCATCCTCGCTTATAAAGAAACAAAGAGCGTGCCAAGGTTATTTGTGATGGAAGTAAGTTTCGGTAATTTGAGAAAAAACTTTCCTTCGAAGATCCAGAATGTTTTGATCAAATTTTTTCTTTCAAAAAGGGTCCAGTAACGGACTGGGGATGGACCGCTACCTCCTCGGGAGTCCCTGTGGCCAGTAGGTGTCCACCATTTTCTCCCCCTTCAGGTCCTAAATCAATGACATAATCCGCGCATTTGACCAGGTCCATATTGTGCTCGATTACGATCACCGAATGGCCTTTATCAATAAGCGCATTAAATGACGCCAGTAGCTTTTTTATATCATGAAAGTGCAGACCGGTGGTGGGCTCATCGAATATGAAGAGCGTTTTGTTCTCGGTGATTCCTTTTACAAGAAAGGAAGCTAATTTAATCCGCTGGGCTTCTCCTCCGGATAAAGTTGAAGAACTCTGCCCGAGCTGCACATAGCCTAAACCAACGTCCTGCAAAGGCTGGAGTTTTTGGGTAATTTTTTGTTCCCCCAATTCGGTAAAGAAGCTGATCGCCTGATCAATGGTCATTTTCAGGATGTCATCGATATTCTTATCTCCGACTTTGACTTCAAGAATCGGTTTTTGAAAGCGTTTTCCGTTACAAGTTTCACATAATAGATGCACATCTGCCATGAACTGCATTTCAATGGTAACCTCTCCTTCTCCTTTACAGGTCTCACAACGACCGGCATCAACGTTAAAGGAGAAATGTTTGGGTTTAAATCCTCTTAACTTCGAGAGTTTTTGATCTGCAAAAAGGTTTCTGATATCGTCATAGGCTTTGATATAGGTTACCGGATTGGAACGGGAAGAGCGCCCTATCGGGTTTTGATCCACAAACTCAATACTGGTGATATTCCCGTATTCTCCCTGGATTTTACTAAACTGACCGGCCTTCTCTCCGTATCCTCCTACCTCTTTTAGAAAGGCAGGATACAGGATTTTCTTAACCAGCGTACTTTTCCCACTACCAGAAACTCCGGTGACGGCAGTAAATACTCCCAAAGGAAAACGCACGTCAATGTTTTTGAGGTTATTTTCCCGGGCTCCAATTACTTCCACATAATAATCGCTGCTTCTGCGGGATTGGGGCACCTCAATTTCCATTTGCCCGTTCATATACTGGGCGGTCAGAGAATCTGTGGATAAAAGTTCCTCTAGCGTTCCAGTGCCCACAACTTCTCCTCCAAAATATCCTGCTTCCGGACCTATGTCCACCAGGGTATCTGCCGCTCGGATGATATCCTCATCGTGTTCGACCACAATAACCGTATTGCCCAAATCCCGAAGGGCCCGCAGTACTCCAATAAGCCTTTGGGTGTCCTTTGGGTGCAGGCCGATGGAAGGCTCATCCAGAATATACATCGAGCCCACCAGACTACTCCCTAAAGAGGTTGCCAAATTGATGCGCTGGGACTCTCCCCCGGAGAGTGTGTTGGATTTTCGGTTGAGCGTGAGGTAATCGAGCCCTACCTCTGAAAGAAAGTTGAGCCGGTTTCGAATTTCCGTAAGCAACCGCCGTCCCACTTTCTGATCAAACTCAGAAAGCTCCAGTTCGTTGAAAAAGCTTCTGACCTTTTTTAAGGGTAACTCCACGAGCTCGGTAATGGTCTTGCCGGCTATTTTTACATATTGGGCCTCCTTGCGCAGCCGGGTGCCTTTGCACAGCGAACAACGGGTTTTACCCCGATACCGCGACAGCATGACGCGGTTCTGAATTTTATAGGATTTGGATTCCAGAAAAGAAAAGAAGTCATTGAGTCCCTCAAAGTAACTATTTCCCTCCCAAATAAGGTTTTTTTCATCTTCCGTGAGCTTGTAAAAGGGCCGGTGAATGGGGAAGTCAAATTTGTGCGCATTGTTTACCAGTTGATCCCTATACCAGCTCATACTCTCGCCACGCCAGGGAAAGATGGCGTTTTCATATACCGAGAGACTGGTATCCGGAATGACCAGATCCGGATCAATTCCAATGATATCGCCGTAGCCTTCACATTTGGGACAGGCGCCATATGGGTTATTAAAGCTGAACAGGTGCTCGTTGGGCTCCAGAAAAGTCATCCCGTCCAGTTCGAAACGGTTGCTGAAAGACCGTATGGTGTTCCCGGCAAGTTCTTCTATCAGCACGGTCCCTTTGCCTTCAAAAAAGGCGGTTTGAACAGCATCGGCCAACCGACTCCGAAAATCTTCATCATCCTTGGTCACGATACGATCCACGACCAGAGAAAGCGCCCCAGGTTCAACTTTATCCGGCAGGCTAGCCTCTTCGATTCTCAGAACCTCTTCCTTATACTTAATCCTGCTGTATCCCTGCTGCTGGAGTACCTGAAGTTTTTCCTGCGGTGTTCTGCCCTCTTCCACAAAAACAGGTGCAAGCAAAAGCAGCCGCTGACCTTCCGGGAAGCCCCTGACGTAATCCACAACATCAGTTATGGTATCTTTTTTAACTTCCTCCCCTGATATGGGTGAAAAAGTTTTCCCAATCCGAGCGAATAAAAGCTTAAGGTAATCATAAATCTCCGTGCTGGTCCCGACGGTGGAACGGGGATTGGTGGAATTCACTTTCTGCTCGATTGCAATGGCAGGAGCGATTCCTTTAATGGAATCTACCTGAGGCTTTTCCAGTCTCCCCATGAACTGTCTGGCGTAAGAAGAGAGGCTCTCCACATACCTTCGCTGACCTTCGGCATAAAGGGTGTCAAAGGCCAGAGAGGACTTGCCGGAACCAGATAAGCCAGTGAAAACCACTAATTTATTCCGCGGAATTACCAGATCAATGTTTTTCAGGTTATGCAAGCGGGCGCCTTGGATAATGATATTTTTCCTGGAATCGGCCTTTGCGATATCTGTCATGGGGTGATTTTTTAGGGGTACAAAGATACTCATTCTTCATCACACGACCACACCGCCTTTGACGGCTTAAAAGCCTATTTCCTAAACTGTTAAAAATGTTAAGGTGCTTGCTGGAAGAGCCGGATTTGATGTTATATTTGTTTCATCATCAACCCGAAAATCGACAGTTGCCTATTAAACAGAGTTACTTTATTAATCAGACTAACAACTAATCCCCACAGACCCATAATGGTTTCTGTGAAAAAGTAACTCATATGACAAATACCAAGGTCACAGATGCTGTCCTGATCAAAAAATATATAGGTGGTAGTGAGGAAGCACTCTCATTGCTTATTGATCGTCATCAACAAAGAATTTACAGTTTTATTTACTCCAAGGTTTACAGCAAAGATATTGCAGAAGACATATTTCAAGATACCTTCATTAAAGTCATCAGGACTTTTAAAAAAGGCGCATACAATGAAGAAGGAAAGTTCCTGCCCTGGGTGATGCGCATTGCCCACAATCTGGTAATAGATCATTTTCGCCGGAATAAGCGGCTGCCCAAGTTTGAACACAATGGAGATTTTAACATCTTCACGGTGCTGAGTGATTCTGAGCTCAATGCGGAGAAACAACTGATTCGTCAGCAGACTGAGTCGGATCTTCAGCAACTGATTCAGCAACTTCCAAAAGACCAGCTGGAAGTGCTCATGATGCGGATGTATCAGGACATGAGCTTCAAGGAAATCGCTGAAAAAACGGGTGTCAGTATTAATACTTCCCTGGGAAGGATGCGATATGCGCTGATCAACCTGCGAAAACTGATACAGCAGCAAGAAGTAGTCCTGACGGATTAGTCAGCAAGGAATCAGGCGGCTCGTTTTTCCTATATGATTCAGGTTTAAGGACTTTCTTTGGGAAAAAATAAAATTTTTCCAGAGGGAAGTAATAATCTACATGTTGCTGCGTTATGTACTTCTATAAAACGGCAATGTTATGGCAGATCTCTACCCAAAGAAACCGAAAACCTTCGAAAAGCGGCCCCGAACAGAAACCATTCACTTTTTGTTGAACTACTCCAAAGCCGTTAAGTTTACTTCTTACAAGAAAACGAAGTTCGAAGCCTTCATGAACTGACAGTCATGGAGCGAAATCCCCATTTCAACTGCTTAATTCATTGGGGTGCAGCAAAACTTGTGTTAATCTTGAGGGCTAGGCACTGAGGTTCCCTGGTTTTTCCATAATTTCAATAGAAAAACCCGGATTTATGGAAAAGCGTGTATTGGTTGCCGGAGCATCCGGAGCCTTAGGGTTGGAGATTCTGCAACTCTTAAAGGAACAGGAGCTTCCTGTAAGAGCTTTGGTGTTCAGTGAGGACGGAGCCTCTAAGGTAGCCCCGTATACCACCGACGTGTGGCGGGCAGATGCCAGTAAAGGGGAGGAAGCCATTGGAGGAATTACCAGGGGTATTACCCATATTATTTCTGCTCTGGGCAAAAGTGTCAGCCTTTTTACCACAAAAGGAAGCTCTTTTGAAGATATCGATTTTAAAGGAAACCAATACATCCTGGAAGATGCTCTTGGGAATGAGGTACAGCGTTTTATATATATATCCATCAAGGGCGCCGATACTGCCACGGAATATGAAATAGCCAAGGTTCATAAAATGTTCGAGGATAATTTGCGGACTTCCGGACTGGATTATACCATTGTCCGACCCGTAGGTTTTTTTTCCGGTCTTAACGACTTGGCTATCATGGCCAAAAGAGGCATTATTCCGATGGTAGGGGATGGCCATGCTCGGACCAACAGCATCCACCAGAAGGATCTGGCTGAAAAAGTAGTCAGTTTGCTGGATGATGGCCCCAATTTGATAGAAGTGGGTGGTCCCAAAATCCATACCCGCAAGGAAATGGCTGAGATGCTTCAGGAAGTCATCGGTGGAAAAATCGTGAGTGTTCCGGAAAAATTAGCGGATTGGGGGATGATTCTGCCGGAAATCATAAGTTCGAACATGGCGGATAAACTCGATTACTTTAAGCACATCACCTCCCACGATATGATCGGGGAGAAGACCGGCAAAATCACCTTTCGGGATTATTTACAATCCCTGGATATAAATAAATTGCCGTAATGCCTGGAAAGTTTGACGCAGTCATAATAGGAAGTGGAACCAATGGATTAGCAGCAGGAATCCGCCTGCAACAAGAGGGGCTCAAAACAGCCATATTTGAACAAGCCGCCAGCCCGGGAGGAGCCACCCGCACTGAGGCACTGACCTTGCCGGGGTTCCGCCACGATGTCGGTTCCTCCATACATCCCCTGGGATTGGCCTCTCCCTTTTTTCGGGACCTTCCGCTGGCAGATCATGGATTGCAATGGGTGTATCCGCAGATTCCCTTTGCGCATCCTTTTTTAGATGGTGAAGCACACGCCTGTTACCAGGATATAGAAGCAACCGCTGCCCAACTGGGTGAGGATCGACAGGCTTATCTGGATGTGATGAAGCCTCTACTGGAAAATTGGGATAAAATTGCCCCTAGTATTCTGGGACCGTTGAGGTTTCCGGATTATCCCCTGGAGCTGATGAAGTTCGGTCTGAAGGCCCTTCCTTCGGCCCGCAATTTTGTTCGCAACCGGTTCAAGGAAGACAAAACAAGAATGCTGTTCTACGGGGCTGCTGCTCACGCCACGCTGCCTCTGGAGACCATGGCTTCTGCCTCCTTCGGATTGGTGCTCATGTTGTCGGCTCATAAATACCACTGGCCTTTTCCCCGGGGCGGGGCCGGAATGTTTACCAAATCCCTTATTTCTTATTACCGGTCTTTAGGAGGGGAAATATTTTTGAATTCTCCGGTGACGGAAATCCGGGACCTTCCCAATACCTACGCTTATCTTTACGATCTGACACCCAAACAGCTTCTGGAAATTAAGGGGTTGGATTTTCCCTGGCTTTACCGCAAACGCATGCAGAATTACCGCTACGGTGCAGGGGTTTTCAAAATGGACTGGGCTCTCTCCGAGCCCATCCCCTTTACCAACCCCAAATGCCGGCAGGCCGGAACGATTCATCTGGGCTTCTCTCCGGAAGAAATAGAGCGCTCTGAGTGCCGGGTGAACCGGCACCAGGTAAACCCACGTCCGTACGTTCTGGTGGCACAACACAGTCCCTTTGACGCCACTCGTGCCCCTGAGGGGCAACATACGGCCTGGGCTTATTGTCATGTTCCGCATGGCAGTATAACGGACTTTACAGCTGAGATTGAAGATCAGATGGAACGCGCAGCACCGGGTTTTAAAGACACCATATTGGCCCGATCGGTGAAAAACACCCAACAGCTGGAACAATGGAACCCCAATCTGGTGGGGGGAGACATAAATGGAGGGAAACAGGATCTTGGCCAGCTTTTCACTAGGCCCATTGCAAGCCTATCGCCTTATTCCACCCCGGATCCCAAAGTATACATTTGTTCATCATCCACTCCTCCCGGAGGAGGTGTTCACGGCATGTGCGGATTCTATGCCGCGGAAAGAGCCATCAAGGACCATTTCCGCTAAAGCCGAAGATGAGCCAATGTAATAGATCCGAAGCCTCGGCAATCGCTTCTTTCCGTGGAAATTGATATATTGTCATTTACTGATGAGAACCTCCATGAAAGTAATGAAGAGGGCTGAAGTTATTGCAAAAGTTAACAAGCCACTGATCAGTTAATTCGGGAATCTATGAAATACATCCACCTAAATTGTGACCTGGGGGAAGGAGCAGGAAATGACAGGCATCTGATGCCGCTGATTTCGGCCTGCAATATCGCTTGCGGTGGTCACGCGGGAAATATCAGCTCCATGAGAGCGACCATTCATCTGGCCATGGAGCATGGGGTAGAGATAGGAGCTCATCCCTCTTACCCGCATCGGGAGGGGTTCGGAAGGAGATCGCTCTCCATCTCCGAAGGGGAGCTGCGCAGATCCATAGTTGCACAGATCCTCAGTCTAAAGCAGCTTATTGAAGCTGAGGGCGGGGTGCTTCGGCATGTAAAACCACATGGAGCTCTTTATCACGATGCGGTTATACAAGAAAAAACAGCTGGCGTGCTCATAGAATCGCTTTTAGAATTTGAAGATCCCATTCGGTTATATGTCCCGCGCTTTTCAAGCATAGCTCAAATGGCTGAGGGCCATCTTGACCTGGCCTATGAGGCCTTTGCCGACAGGCGGTTTATATCCCAGTCTGAATTGATTCCCCGAAGCCGGCCAAATGCGCTTTTAATCGAGAAGCAGCAAGTTTATGATCAGTTAATCCGCCTCTATTTAGATCAGGAAATTGTGATGGAATCGGGAGCGAAAATTCCCTACCGGGCTGACACCTTTTGTGTGCATAGTGATACCCCCAACGCTTTGGAAATTCTTCAGTATATCCAACAAAGACTAGCCACCGAAAACATCAAAATTCAGCACACGTGAAGCAACAAATTCCTGCTATTACAAGCTTAGGAGAGACCGCTGTTTTGGTTCAGTTCGATTCCATCATAGCGGAAGATTTGTTGGATATGCTGCTGTGCATCAAGGAAATGATTCTCCTTCAAAAGGTTGAAGTAAAACTTCAGGTAATCACCTCATACCACTCGTTACTAGTAATTTACCCCTCTGCTATAGAAGACTTCTATAGTGAAAAGAAGTGGTTGTTTTCAGTGGTAGAGGGGGCTAAAGTACAAAAAAGAAGCAAGCCAAGACGGCTTCTACTCCCGGTGTGCTATGACCCCTTGGTAGCTCCTGATTTGGAGTTAGTTTCAAAAGAAAAGAAACTTAGTAGGTCGGAGGTGATTTCCATTCATTGCGAAGCAACATATCGCGTTTTTATGATCGGGTTTTTACCAGGGTTTCCTTACCTGGGCGGACTTGATAAGCGGCTTGAAATTCCAAGGAAAGAGGAGCCGAGAAAAAAGGTAGCAGCCGGCTCTGTTGGTATAGCCGGATTGCAAACAGGAATTTATCCACGGGAAAGTCCCGGGGGCTGGCAAATTATCGGACGGTGCCCGATCCCGCTATTCGATCCTTTGGCAGATCCTCCATGTCCCATTGCGCCCGGTGACATTATTAAGTTCCGGGAAATAAGTCTCCCTGAGTTTGACCACATCCAAAAGCACCCTCAGGAGCAGATTTTATTCGAGTAGCAAAATGTCCAAAAAGAATCGGAAACCAATGTTACCAAAATCCTGAAAAAAAGAATTAGTAGATTGAGTCCAACAGGCCACATAGAAATAGTGGAGCCCGGCCTATACAGTAGTATTCAGGATTTGGGTAGAACCGGGTACCTTTCCTACGGCGTGCCAATAGGTGGCGCCATGGACCGGTATGCTCATAAACTGGCCAACCTGTATCTGCAGAACCAGGAGAACGCAGCTACCCTTGAAATAACGCTAATAGGGCCCAAACTCCGATTCCATAACGAGACACAAATTGTAATTACGGGTGCAGATCTTTCCCCAAAACTCAATGAGGAACCTGTTTCTAATTCGGTGGTTATCCAGGTAAGTCCCCAGGATCAGTTAAGCTTTGGTTCTGCCCAAAGTGGGGTACGCGCTTATCTTGGGATAAAACATGGTTTTCAAACGACTGATGTATTAGGCGCCAGGGGCTGGACTCCGGGTATCACTCCGGCCTGCAAACTGGAGAAAGGAATGAATTTAGCCTATATCCCTGCAAGGCCTTCTTCATTTCTTCACGCAAAAGTAAAACGCCATGCAATGGTGGCGGAGCAGGAGATAGATTCGACTCGTCCCGTAGGAGTCTTTGCCGGTCCCGAATTCCAGCTGCTTTCCAACAGGGAGCGGGTGGCCCTGTTGGAGGGGATTTATAGAGTTGGTGCTGCCCAAGATCGGATGGGGATGCAGCTTGAAGGGAAAGTGAAAAATTCTTTAATGCCCATTATTACAGGACCTGTACTGCCCGGAACGGTCCAACTGACACCGTCAGGGCGGTTAATCGTGCTCATGAGGGATTGTCAAACCACAGGAGGTTATCCCCGCGTATTACAGCTAGCAGAGCGCGGGATGGATCAGATGGCGCAGAAAACAGTAGGGGACAAGGTTCATTGGCAGTTGGAACACCTGGAGCGGGTGACCTGATCTAATAGGTGGGGCTGGCATCACTTTTATCCCAATCCTTGATTTTCTGTCGTAAATTCTGAATCACCCCATGCGCTGTGGCAGATGCAATTCTGCCGCAGACTTTGTTTCTTCGGTACCTTAAACCAAAATGAAGCGGGAGCTTATCCAGCGTCACTTCGGCTCCTTTGATATAATACCGATCTTCCTTCCGGCACCTGTATCCACCATGTCGGAAAACGATCCAGGCCATCCCGAGTCGAAGTACTGAAGATCCGGTTGCCATCCATAGTTGTGTCATTGGCTTAATGAATTAAATATTATGGTGGCAAGATAGGTTGCCTTTTAGGCTAATAATAAAGGATTTCCGTAACCTGCATGAATTTAAGAAATAATTATCATTTATTAGCACCTTGGCTGGTAAATTTAAGATTTATTTAAAAATGATTTTTATCATCGACTTTTGAGTGAGGCGAAATGGTTTGCGGATTGTGGGCTTATCCGTCCTGGTTCGCTGGGAAGAGTGGTAAAGCTAATTTTTCAGGGTAGTTGAGCGGGAGCACGTGTTTTAGTAGTTGTTTACAAGTGCCTAGGCACGAAAATAGATATCTTTGCCAATAAAATTTCTGCCACGTGATAGACAATGCAAAAATAGAACTGCGACACCTCAGTGTGAAGGATTACAAGGAGCTGAGGATCTCCATGATTGAGAGCTATGAAAAGATGCCTGATGGTTATTGGAGTGAACAGGAAATCCGAACACTCATTAAAAAATTTCCGGAGGGACAGTTTTGTATTGTCATCGATGAGAAAATAGCCGGCTGTGCTTTATCAATTATAGTGGATTACAGTAAGTTCGATGACAATCATACCTATGAAAAGATTATAGGTGGGGAAAATTTTTCAACCCATACGCGAAAAGGAGATGTACTTTATGGGATCGATGTATTTATTCATCCCGATTATCGCGGAATGCGTCTGGGTCGTCGGCTTTATGAAGCCCGCAAAGAATTGTGTGAACAATTGAACCTGAAGGCCATTATATTCGGGGGACGAATTCCCAACTATGGCCAGTACGCACATGCCATAACACCCAAGAAGTATATTGAAAAGGTAAAGCTTAGGGAGATACACGATCCGGTACTGTCTTTTCAGCTTTCCAATGACTTCCACGTCAAGAAAGTCATTAAAGGCTACCTGGAGGGAGACCATGAAAGCAAGGAGTTTGCCGTACTCATGGAGTGGAACAATATCTACTACACCAAGCCCGAAGAGCTTTTTGCTCCGCAAAAGACGGTCGTTCGGCTCGGCCTGGTGCAATGGCAGATGCGCCTGTTGAAGGATTTTGATGAGCTGGTGGATCAAATCGAATTTTTTGTGGATGCCGTGAGCGACTATCAGAGCGACTTTGTACTGTTTCCGGAACTTTTCAGCGCGCCCCTTATGGCTCAATACAGCCATCTCAATGAAGCGGAAGCCATGCGTGCGCTGGCAACTTATAGCACCCGGCTGAGAGATGTCTTCTCCGATTTTGCCATCTCTTATAACATCAATATTATCACCGGAAGCATGCCTGAAATTATTGATGGACATACCTATAATGTGGGCTATTTGTGCCGAAGAGACGGAAGCTATGAACGTTACGAAAAACTGCATATCACTCCTGCGGAACAATCGGCATGGGGAATGATGGGCGGTAACAAGGTACAGACAATGGATACGGATTGTGGAAAGATTGGGGTGCTGATTTGTTATGATGTAGAGTTTCCCGAGCTGTCCCGCATTATGGCCCTGGAAGGGATGAATATACTTTTTGTTCCTTTTATGACTGATACGCAGAACGGGTATACCAGGGTGCGTTTGTGCGCGATGGCAAGGGCCATTGAAAACGAATGTTATGTGGCCATTGCAGGTTCTGTGGGCAATCTGCCGAAGGTAAATAACATGGACATTCAGTACGCCCAGGCGGCTGTGTTTACTCCTTCTGATTTTGCTTTCCCGGTTAACGGCATCAAGGCGGAAGCTACTCCTAACACGGAGGCCACCCTTATTGCTGATGTGGACCTGGATCTGCTTAAGGAGCTGCACGCCTTTGGAAGCGTTCAAAACCTTAAAGACCGACGCACAGACCTCTATTGCGTGAAGCTAAAGGGCAAGGGTAAATAATAGAAACACTTAAAAAGGTTCCTGTCAGCAAGGTACTGCGCATTTCATTTAAAGAGAAACAGCATTCCACAGACTTTCATCCGGAGCAGGTGCCACAAGAGTGATTTCCTTCTTTTTCACCGGATGGATAAACTGAAGTTTTCGAGAATGAAGATGGATACTAGCATCCTTGTTACTGCGGTCAAAGCCGTACTTCAGGTCTCCTTTAATAGGGCATCCAATGGCCGAAAGCTGGGAGCGAATCTGGTGATGACGCCCGGTGTGCAAATGAACCTCTAGCAGGAAATAAGCATCCAGCTGCTGAACCAGCTGATAATCCATTATTGCTTTTTTACTTCCCGGGACTTCCTTGGGGTGGGCGTAGGATTTGTTTTGTTTGGGATTTCTTTTCAGATAATGGGTGAGGGTGTCACGATCCTTCGGCGGACGGTTCTTAACCATTGCCCAGTAGACTTTTTGGACGTTTTTTTCCTGAAATAATTTGTTGAGCCTTGGCAGGACCTTAGAGGTCTTGGCAAACACCACAATACCACTGGTTGGACGGTCCAGTCTGTGAACGACTCCCAGGTAAACATTGCCGGGTTTATTGTGTTGTACCTTTAGATACTGTTTGACTACTTCGCTCAGGGGGGTGTCCCCGGTCTGATCTCCCTGTACCAGATCTCCCGGACGTTTATTGATGGCGATAATATGGTTGTCCTGGTAAAGCACCTGAAGATTCTCGGGAGTGGAGATTGTTTTGGCCATTGCAGGATTGGATTTCTGATTCTATGAAGTGATGGGAAGCTCCAGGAAAATAAAAGCTGAGACTTTGAAAACAAAGCAAGCCGGAGATGTGGGGCTCTCCGGCTTGCTGATAAGGATACTATATTAGTATTGTTCTTTTTCAGAGGGGAAATCACCGGTTTTTACATCCTGGTGATAATTCTCGAAGGCCCTGGTCATTTCCGAATACAAATCCAGATACCTTCTTAAGAAACGGGGATGGAATTCATGCGTCATCCCCAGCATGTCATGCACTACCAATACCTGTCCGTCTACGCCATTACCGGCCCCAATACCAATCACGGGAATGCTCAGGCTCTGGGCCACCTCTTTAGCGAGTTTAGCAGGTACTTTCTCAAGGACCACCGCAAAACATCCTATCTTTTGCAGCATCAGCGCATCTGATTTGAGCTTTTCAGCTTCTTCCTCTTCCTTGGCCCGAACGGTGTAGGTTCCAAATTTGTAAATCGACTGTGGCGTGAGGCCTAAATGCCCCATGACCGGTATTCCCGCATGCAGAATGCGTTTAATGGAATCTTTGATCTCTTTTCCGCCTTCGAGTTTGACGGCATGAGCACCGCTTTCCTTCATAATGCGAATCGCCGAGCGCAAGGCTTCCTTAGGATCGCTCTGGTAGCTGCCGAAGGGTAAATCTACCACCACCAGGGAGCGTTCCACGGCCCTCACCACGCTGGCGGCATGATAAATCATCTGGTCCAGAGTAATAGGAAGGGTGGTTTCATGACCTGCCATGACATTACTGGCAGAATCTCCCACTAAAATGGCATCAATTCCGGCCCCGTCCACGATTTTGGCCATGGAGTAATCGTAGGCGGTGAGCATAGAGATCTTTTCTCCATTGGACTTCATCTCTACTAATGACTTGGTAGTGATGCGTTTATATTCTTTTTTCGCAACTGACATGATGAAATTTTTTGTTCCCGTAAAAGTAGTGAATTAGTCAGTTACCTTCAAAGAAAGCAGGATTGAAGCCGAAACCAGGCGGTTAACAATCACTCAGATTGACCTGTACAGCCAGACCGCCCTCTGAGGTTTCTTTATATTTGGAATTCATATCCCGGGCTGTTGCCCACATGGTTTCTATAACTTCATCAAGGGTGACTTTGGCATGACCCGGTTTTCGATCCAGTGCAAGTTCTGCAGCATTAATGGCTTTAATGGCCCCCATCGAGTTGCGTTCGATACAGGGAATTTGAACCAAACCTTTTATGGGATCACAAGTTAGTCCCAGGTGGTGTTCCATAGCAATTTCACTGGCGATCATTACCTGTTCCGGCGTACCCCCCATCACCTCGGTAAGACCCCCTGCTGCCATTGCAGAGGAAACCCCGATTTCAGCCTGGCATCCACCCATGGCTGCGGAAATTGTTGCCCCTTTTTTGAACAGGCTTCCAATCTCACCGGCTACCAGAAGGAATTGTTTGATGTGGCTGAAATCAGCCTTGTGGTTATCAATTGTGAGATAGTACATCAGGACAGCGGGGATGACCCCTGCGCTGCCATTGGTAGGGGCAGTGACTACCCGACCCAGTGCGGCATTTACTTCATTAACCGCCAGGGCAAAACAGGAGACCCATTTCAATATGGATCGGAACTCCACCTTCGTCTTGCGAATGGCCCAGAGCCAGTCTTCTTTCGTGTCATATTGCAGATCCCCGATGAGACGCTGGTGAGAATCGAAGGCGCGGCGCCTGACATTCAAACCTCCGGGGAGGTTGCCCTCGGTGTGGCAACCGATATACATTGACTCCAGCATCACATCCCATACCGCTTTCAGGCCGTTGTCAATCTCCTGTTCGCTGCGGAGGGATTTTTCGTTTTCAAGGACGATTTCCGATATCTTCTTGTTTTCCTGGTCGCAGTACACCTGTAGCTGGGCGGCTTTGGCAATTGGAAAAGGGAAATTGTTGAACCGCTTGATTTGTTCCTTTGCCTTCTTTCGCTCTTCCTTGACTACAAATCCTCCACCAATGGAATAGAAAGTGGAGGATGTTTTTTCTCCATTGGATAGCTCAGCGGTGAAGGTCATCCCATTGGGATGGTAAGGTAGAAAGGTCTTGTGAAATATAATATCCTTGTCAAAGTCAAAGTCAATGCTGCGTTCCCCGTTGAGGTTAAGCCTTCCAAAGGTTTTTAGATTGTTGATTTCAGGGTCAATGTTTTCAACCGGTATGGTGACCGGATCATACCCCAACAGGCCCAAAACAGCTGCCAAATCCGTCGCATGTCCCACCCCTGTCAGAGAGAGAGATCCGTATAAATGAATCTGGATTTGATCAACCAGATCAAACCGGGAGGAGGTCTTCAGTTCTTCGATCCACCTTTCTGAAGCCCTCCAGGGACCAAGGGTGTGGGAGCTGGAAGGTCCTACTCCGATCTTGAGCATGTCAAAGACGCTGATACTTTCCATAGTGTTCTATTTGTGGCTAAGTTAAGAAAAGGCGCTCACAAAAACGAGTGGTAAAAACCTTGGAAAGTACGACATTTCAAGGGGATTTTAGGGACGTGAAATCTTTGTTTTATGACAACCTGTCACTTTAAGGCAGCTGGCATAATGATTGACTTTACCAAGGTGTTTTTAAAATGAATAATAAGTAAAACAACCTGATAAATTATGAGTAAGATAATTGGAATCGACTTGGGGACTACCAACTCCTGTGTTTCTGTAATGGAAGGAAACGAGCCGGTGGTGATACCCAATGCCGAAGGAAAACGGACTACTCCCTCCGTTATCGGATTTGTAGAGGGTGGTGAAATAAAAGTTGGGGATCCTGCCAAACGTCAGGCCGTAACGAACCCGACCAAGACCATCTCCTCTATCAAGAGGTTTATGGGAAACAAATTTTCTGAAATCAATACCGAGGCGGGGCGCGTTCCATACAAAGTGGTAAAAGGAGATAATGATACTCCACGTGTAGATATCGACGGACGTCTTTATACACCTCAGGAGCTCTCAGCTATGATTCTTCAGAAAATGAAGAAAACTGCTGAGGATTACCTGGGACAGGATGTAACAGAAGCCGTAATTACTGTACCGGCTTATTTTAATGACTCCCAGCGTCAGGCTACCAAAGAGGCCGGAGAGATTTCTGGCCTGAAGGTGCGTAGGATAATCAACGAGCCTACCGCTGCAGCCCTGGCATATGGTTTGGATAAAAAATCCACAGACCAGAAGATTGCGGTATATGACCTGGGTGGAGGTACCTTCGATATTTCCATTCTGGAACTGGGTGACGGCGTATTCGAAGTACTGTCTACCAATGGTGATACTCACCTTGGAGGAGATGATTTTGATGAAGTGATCATTGATTACCTGGCACAAAATTTCAAACAGGCTGAGGATGTGGATCTTCGGCAGGATCCCATGGCTTTGCAGCGTCTTAAGGAAGCGGCAGAGAAAGCTAAAATTGAGCTTTCTTCTTCCAGCCAGACAGAGATCAACCTGCCTTATATAACTGCTACCTCCAGCGGACCAAAGCACTTGGTGGAAACCCTCACCCGGGCCAAATTTGAACAATTGGCAGATGATTTGGTAAGACGATCCATGATTCCGGTAGAAAAGTCTCTAAAAGATGCCGGACTTTCAAAGAGCGATATAGATGAAGTAATCCTGGTGGGAGGTTCTACCCGGATCCCGAAAATCCAGGAAGAGGTGGAGAAATTCTTCGGAAAGAAACCTTCTAAAGGTGTGAACCCCGATGAGGTAGTTGCCATTGGTGCTGCTATTCAGGGAGGGGTACTCACCGGAGATGTGAAAGATGTTCTGCTTCTGGATGTCACGCCACTTTCTCTGGGAATTGAAACCATGGGAGGTGTGAATACCAAGCTTATCGAGGCCAACACGACCATTCCTACCAAGAAATCCCAGGTGTTCTCCACTGCAGCTGATAACCAGCCCTCAGTAGAGATTCACGTATTGCAGGGAGAACGTCCAATGGCGGCTGATAATAAAACAATTGGAAGATTCCACCTTGATGGTATTCCACCAGCGCCCAGAGGAACTCCTCAAATTGAAGTAGCATTTGACATTGATGCCAATGGTATCATCAAAGTAAGTGCAACAGATAAAGCAACCGGAAAATCTCAGGATATCCGTATTGAAGCCTCGTCTGGTCTGACTGAGGAAGAAATCAAGAGAATGAAGGAAGAAGCTGAGGCAAATGCAGAGAGTGATAAAAAAGCCAAAGAGCGCGTTGAAAAACTCAATGAGGCAGACGCTATGATCTTCCAGACTGAGAAGCAGCTGAAAGAATTCGGGGATAAATTATCTGAGGATAAGAAAAAGCCTATTGAAGAAGCGCTTGAGGAGCTTAAAACAGCTCATAAATCTCAAGATGTCGACACCATTCAACCAGCTTTGGATAAGATTAATGAAGCCTGGAAAGCAGCTTCAGAAGAAATGTACAAAGCACAGGGCGATGCCCAGCAGGCACAAGGTGGTGCAGGTGCTCCTGGAGGAGATGCCGGAAGCGGCGGATCCAACCAGGGTGGTGACGATGTGGAAGATGTAGATTTTGAAGAAGTGAAATAATAATCCTTCCATTTTAGTACCATAACTTACTCAAAAAGGTAGGTTTGAAAAACGCAGTCATTAATTTGGTTGCGTTTTTTTTTGGCCAATCCAGGGGCTCTGCCTCGGGTGGGGAAGTACCGGATCCGGTCCGGCTTCTTTTTTGTAATTTTACGGGAAAATCCCGGCCTATGACAACGCAGGAGCTTGCTCAGTTATCTAAAAAGGTATGTAAGAACACCTTGATGGAAACCCTCGATATCGAATTCACAGAGGTCGGGGATGATTATCTGGTGGCGCGAATGCCGGTCACGCCAAAAGTACACCAACCCGATGGCGTGTTACATGGGGGAGCTACAATGGCACTGGCCGAAAGTGTGGGAAGTCTGGCCAGTTACGTCTTCCTGGATCGGAAGGATGTATTTGTCAGGGGTATAGAGATATCTGGAAATCACCTGCGCAGTGTCAGGGATGGATTTGTATATGCAAAGGCTACTGCCATCCATAAAGGCCGAACCACACAGCTGTGGGAAATTAAAGTGACCGATCAGGAAGGGCATTTAGTTTCTCTTATCAAACTAACTAACATCTCCCTGCCTAATAAGAAATGACCTATACC
>JAJUIC010000136.1 GCA_029265595.1 Flavobacteriaceae bacterium | reverse complement strand
GGTGAAGTAATGTGCTCCCTGATGTTTCCCCACTACCTTGCCAAAAGATGCCTGATAGTCAAACTTGCGCGAGAGATAGGCCAGTTCTTCCTCTTTAGAAGTGAATTCCGGCTGCGCCTCCTGATACATGGCAACCGTTGAGGGAACCTCCACAATTTGCCCTTCTCTGGGTTTTAATTTTTGCTGTAGAAAATCTGGAAGCCGTACTTTCCCTATAAAACACAGTCCCTGGGAATCTTTCTTTTCTGCTGTTATGAGGCCCTGGGCTGCCGCGATACGTCTCACTTCCGACTTTTGCAGATCCCCGATAGGAAATAGTGTCTTTGCCAGTTGTTCCTGAGAAAGCTGACACAAAAAGTAAGACTGATCTTTGTGCAGGTCTTTTCCCGCCATCAGCCGATAGATGGTCTGACCATCTTTGGTGAAGGCCTCTTTTCGAGCATAATGACCGGTGGCCACAAAATCCGCTCCCAGTGAAAGTGCAATTTTCATAAAGACATCAAACTTGATCTCTCTATTGCACAATACATCGGGATTGGGCGTGCGGCCACGCTCATACTCATTGAACATATAATCAACGATACGCTCTTTATATTCCTCGCTAAGATCTATGGTCTGAAAGGGTATTCCCAATTTTTCTGCTACCAGCATGGCATCGTTAGAATCATCCAGCCACGGGCATTCGTCAGAAATGGTAACCGAATCATCATGCCAGTTCTTCATGAACAGCCCAATGACCTCATATCCTTGTTGTTGCAGCAAATAAGCCGTAACACTGGAGTCTACTCCTCCTGATAATCCTACAACTACTCTTTTCATAATTTGTCCTCCTGTCGGGATGGTCTACCCCTATATCTCCGTTACAGAATGTAGACGGATTTCAAGCCGCAAAATTACAAATAATTGATTTGTTACGGAAACTGCACTTACGGTGAAGGTGTTGGGGTAAAAGAATGCTGGGCATAAAGAAGAAGCCCTGAACCAATGGATCCAGGGCTTCAGAATTAACCGCCATTCAGCTTATTTGTTTTTAGCTCTTTGCTGTCTTTCCGCTTCTTCCATCATTTCCTGCATTCGCTGCGCGAATCGTCCCTTCTTCTTTTTGGGCTTTTTCTTATTGGCCTCAATTTTCGCGTGAATTTTATCCTCGTCTATAATGAAGTTCTTGATCACCAGCATAATGGCGATGGTAATAAGGTTGGAGACGAAGTAATAAAGTGACAGGCCACTGGCATAATTATTAAAGAAGATCAACATGATGATAGGGGACAGGTACATGATGAACTTCATATTGGGCATCCCCGGTTGCTGTGCGTTGGCCATTGTTTGACCGGTTGTCATCTGCATATAGATCAGGATGGCTACAGAGGCCAGAATGGGGAACAGACTGACGTGATCCCCATAGAAAGGAATCCGGAAGGGTAGATCCAAAATGGTGTCATAACTCGATAGATCATCGGCCCACAGGAATCCTTCCTGGCGCAAAACAAAGGCGCTCGGGAAGAACTGGAACAGGGCGTAGAAAATAGGCAGCTGAAGCAAGGCCGGAACACAGCCACTCATGGGGTTTACCCCGGCCGTGCTGTAGAGCTTCATGGTTTCCTGCTGCTTTTTCATCGGATTGTCCTTGTACTTCTCGTTGATCTCATTCATTTCAGGACGCAGTACCTTCATCTTGGCCTGGGACAGGTAAGATTTGTAAGTCACAGGAGAGAGTACCAGACGAACCACGATGGTCATCACGATAATTGCGATACCATAGTTTGGAAGCACACTCCCGAGGAAACTGAAAAATGGGATAAACACGTACTGGTTAATCCACCCAAAGATTCCCCAGCCAAGGGGCATGATTTCATCCAGGTTGCGGTCGTAGCTATCCAGAATGTGAAAGTCACTGGGCCCGTAGTACCAGTTCATGTTGTAGGCCAGTTCCCCGCCTTTGATTTCCAGGGGTACGGTGGTGTGAAACGCCTTGGTATAAAGCGTGTCAACATCTTCATCCTGAACCAGGTTCTCCGACACAAACTTTCCATTGGCAAACGGGGTGTCGGTAAGAAGAATAGAAGTAAAGAAATGCTGCTTATAGGCTACATAAGTGATGTTGTTTTCTTCTTCCTGAGCGCGGTCGCCCTGCCCGGTATAATCATCCTTTCCGCCGTCATATTCAAATACGATTTCAGTATACCGATTCTCATAGGAGATACTCTTGGCATTGCGATAGGCCTGAAGTTTCCAGTCCAGTTGCACGTCCTGATTGGGGTTCAAAACACCACTGAGTCCCTGGGATCGGATGCTGAAATCCATCATGTATTCTCCCGGCTTGAGTTCATAGCGGTATTCCAGGAACTGATCCTCAGATACCTTGAGTCTCATCGAGAGAACGGAATTCTCTCCATTTTTTGACAACTCGGGCTCAAAATAAAGATCCTCCGTATTGAGACTTCTCCCATCGGTGGTTTGGAAATTCAGGTTAAAAGAAGCGTTCCCGTCTTTTATCAGGGAAACCGGGATAGAGTCAAATCGTTTGAACTCCTTCATGGTAGCCTCTGAAATGTATCCACCTTTGTTGTCGATCTTCAATTGAAGAACGTCGTTTTCAATAGTAGTGGATTGATCCTGAGCAGAAGGCAGGGTCGCTGAATATCCAAAGGCCCCTAATCGGCTTTGTGCCTGTGCTGCCTGTGCAGAATCTACTACTGCTGTCGCAGTGGGAACCTCACCTGGTAAATCCTGGTCAGGCGATTGTTCTACTTGTTCGGTGGTTGTCTGCTCAGCTTCCTGCTCCTGGGGAGTGGGCTGATTCAGATACAACATCCAGATCAGTATACCTCCAATCAGTATAAATCCGATCAGGGAGTTAACGTCTAATTTCTTTTCTTCCATGTTCTCATTTTTGCGGTGACTACCGCCTTACTCAATCCAGGTCAATTAAATGACCATAACTAATCCAAATGCCAAAATGGCTTATTTTTCTTTGGCCAGGGAATATTCCCGGGCCGCTTTCACAAAAGCGATAAACAGCGGATGTGGGGTTGCCACGGTGCTCTTGTATTCTGGGTGATACTGCACACCTATAAACCAGGGATGATCTTCCAATTCGACAATTTCAACCAGACCCGTTTCCGGATTGATCCCAGTGGTCCGCATCCCGGCCTGCTCCAGTTGGGCAGCGTATTCATTATTGAATTCATAACGGTGGCGGTGGCGCTCTGAAATGCGGGTAGTACCGTAAATGGCATGTGCTTTTGACCCTTCCTTGATGTCACATTCCCATGCCCCCAGGCGCATGGTTCCACCCATATGGGTAATGTCCTTTTGCTCCTGCATCAGACTAATAACAGGATGTGGGGTATCGGCATCCATTTCTGTGGAGTTGGCACGGTCCAGCTGCAATACATTTCTGGCAAATTCAATAACGGCCATCTGCATGCCGAGGCAAATTCCCAAAAACGGAAGTTTGTTTTCCCTGGCGTACTGTACGGCTTCAATTTTTCCTTCGATGCCTCTTTCTCCAAATCCAGGGGCCACCAGGACGCCATCCAATCCCTTTATCTTGTTTTGAATGGTTTCTTCGGTGATGGATTCCGAGTGAATGCTTTCCACATTGACCCGGACTTCGTTGGCGGCACCGGCGTGAATGAAGGCTTCCAAAATTGATTTGTAAGAGTCCTGTAATTCCACGTATTTTCCAATCAGTCCAATGGTGACTTCATGTTTTGGGTTCTTGTGGCGTTTGAGGAATCCGTTCCAGAGTTGTAAATCCGGCTCCCCATCCTGTGGCAGTCCCAGTTTTTTCAGGGTTACCGTATCCAGGCCTTCCTCCAACATCATATTGGGAACATCGTAAATGGTCGAAGCATCTATGGACTGAATGACGGCTTCTTGTTTTACATTACAAAACAAGGCCAGCTTGCGCCGTATTTCATCTCCCAGATCGTGTTCGGTTCGGCAAACCAGAATATCCGCTTTGATCCCGCTTTCCATCAGGGTTTTAATACTGTGCTGACTCGGCTTGGTTTTAAGCTCCCCGGCTGCAGCCAAAAAGGGAACCAGTGTCAGATGGATTACCAGGGCGTTTTCATCACCCAGTTCCCATTTGAGCTGCCTGACGGCTTCGATATAAGGAAGTGATTCGATATCTCCTACGGTGCCTCCTATTTCAGTAATCACAATGTCAAACTCTCCTGATTTTCCAAAAATCTGGATCCGTTCCTTAATTTCATTGGTAATGTGAGGAACGACCTGAACGGTTTTCCCCAGGAATTCCCCGCGGCGCTCCTTTTCGATGACGCTCTGATAGATTCTTCCTGTGGTTACATTGTTCTTTTGAGAAGTATTGACATTGAGGAAGCGTTCGTAATGGCCCAGATCCAGGTCCGTTTCTGCCCCGTCTTCTGTCACAAAGCATTCTCCGTGCTCATAAGGGTTGAGCGTTCCGGGATCCACATTGATATAGGGATCCAGCTTTTGAATGGTGGTTTTGTAGCCTCTGGCCTGAAGTAATTTAGCCAGGGAAGCTGCAATGATACCCTTTCCTAGTGAAGAGGATACCCCACCAGTGACAAAAATATACTTAGTGTCGGCCATTTCGTACTGAAGGTTTGTTGTGTTGCAATTTCAGCGCGCTAAATTACAAAGAAGAAAGCAAAAAGGCGGTATAGGGAAGGCATTATGTTGGCATTCCTTTAAGAACTGGATTTGCTGCATACCATCCCTCTGGAAGGTCTCACCACTGACCATATTTACTTCTGATGGTACGAAGCAAGTGCTCCATCCCATTAATTTTGAGTTCCAGGACGAGCTCCAGTTGTTTTCCCAGATTACCTGGTGGGAATCCCTGCTGCCGAAACCACAGCAAGTAATGCTCCGGAACCTCTGAAAGGTATCTGTCTTTGTATTTCCCGAAGGGCATTTTCGCCAGGGAAAGTTTGATCAATTCTTCTTGTTGTTGTTGCGGCGATTTCATGGTGTAAAGGTCGT
>JAJUIC010000073.1 GCA_029265595.1 Flavobacteriaceae bacterium | reverse complement strand
GAAGATCGGGGAAGATGCCTTCAAGACCGTTAAAGGAGTGGGATATAAATTCGTGTATAGCGAATAATCCATTGGTATCCCCTGTTTAACGGAATGGAATTTGTTTTATCCAGCCATCATGAATCCTTCATCAAATTGTACTTTCCAGGCCCGTGGGTGTGGGTGATTTGGAAAGGGGAATGACCTTCATTCCAGAAACAGGTTGCACTAAATCTTGTAAAGGAAAATTATAATGGCTAAAAAAGAATTCCGTCGCTCCTATCGGTTCGCAGCAAAGACTTCCTTGTACCTAAGTCTTGTCCTGGTTTTGCTGAACCTGGGTTGCATGCTGCTTTTACGGAATTTTGACCTATCCCTGGTTTTGGGATTTTTCGTGGTCTGCTACATCTTTTCTTTCCTAATCATTCAGTATCGGGTGGAGCAATTTATTTATAAGAAAATTCAGCAAATCTATGATAACGTCAGTCTGCTGGAATCCACCACGCTGAAACCTTATCAGATGACCAATGATATGGCCACCTTGAGCCGGGAAGTCGAAAAGTTTGCAGAAGGAAAAAAACTGGAGATTGAAGAACTAAGAGGCAGGGAGGCCTACCGAAAAGAATTTATGGGTAATGTTGCCCATGAACTCAAAACCCCACTGTTTACGGTACAAGGCTATATCCTCACCTTGTTGGATGGCGCCATGGAAGATGAAAATGTAAAGGTTAAATATCTGGAACGAGCCGAAAAGGGAGTGGAACGCCTTATCTATATTGTTAAGGATCTGGATATGATTACGAAACTCGAGACGGGGGATCTCCATCTTCAGATGGAGGATTTTGATGTGCTGGAAATGATTCAGGGAGTTTTCGATCTGTTGGAAATGAAGGCGGCAAAAAAGGATATCAGCCTCACCCTGGCGGACCGGTATCCTCCTACAATGGTTCATGGGGATAAGGAACGCATACAACAAGTGCTGACCAACCTGGTGGTGAATTCCATTAAGTACGGAAAGCGGGGTGGAACCACTGAGGTAAGTCTGGAAAAAGGACCTAAGGATAAGATTATGGTTCGCATCTCTGATAACGGGGAAGGTATTAAACAAGAACATATTCCGAGACTGTTCGAGCGCTTCTTTAGGGTCGATAAAAGCGGTTCTCGGAAGGAGGGAGGTTCTGGACTAGGCCTTTCCATTGTAAAACATATCCTGGAGAACCATAATCAACGAATCCAGGTGGAAAGCGTGTATGGCGTCGGAAGTGAATTCACCTTCACCCTTGAGCGAGCTGCCGTAGTTCCAAAGGAAGCTCAGAGCGGGAAAAACGCCCGGAGCTTTAATCTTTTCTAATATTCTAAAATCTATTCATTTTCTTGCAGAAGGGGACATTCCTTTGATTGTTCTGGTATCGGGGTATATTTCGGGTATGGGTCTGAGCCCGGGTATACACACCTGCTCAATTTTGGTTAGTTTTGCAGCTAAAATCAAGATCTGTGGGAAGTAAGAATAAATTAAAACGGTTCCGGGAGAATGAGAGCTTTTCCAATGTAATACAACCAAGTCGTGAAGAGGTGGTTAATGGCAATTTTCCACTGAAAGGGAAGTGGAGTGAGCGGTTTTTCGGGAACGACAATCCTCTGGTGCTGGAGCTGGGGTGTGGTAAAGGCGAATACACCGTTGGTCTTGCCAGAAGGAACCCTCACATTAATTTCCTGGGGATAGATATAAAAGGCGCGCGGTTCTGGCGGGGAGCCAAAACCGCTACCGAGGAAGAATTGCCTAATGCCGGATTCCTTCGGAGCCAAATTGAACTGGTAGATCTTTTATTTGCAGAAGGAGAGGTGTCACAGATCTGGATTACCTTTCCCGATCCTCAGATTAAGTATAAGCGTACCAAACACCGGATGACCAATAGTGCCTTTTTGCAGAAGTACAAGAAGATTTTGGTTCCCGATGGTATCGTACACCTGAAAACAGATAGTGAGTTCATGCATGGTTATACGCTTGGTTTACTCCATGGAGAGGGGCATGAGGTGTTGCAAGCCAATCATGATGTCTATAAGAATGAGTACTCCCCCCAGGAAGTGGTGGGCATTCAGACGTTCTACGAACGACAATACCTCGAGGAGGGAAAAAAGATTACCTACATTGAATTCCGTATTAAATAATTTCAGAGGAGGATACCGTTAAATCAGTCCGCGCGTTTGTAAAATAATATTAAGTTGTCTTAAATTTAAAAAAGAGAACGGATGTCATCTACAGGTCAAAACCGCTTTTGGGTGCTGTAGAAAAAGGGGCGAACTTTGGAAGAAACAAAAATATTTCTGGTGACCTATTTTGCTGCAGTTCTGGGGGTAGTGCCTCCGGGACTGGTCAATATGAGCGTTGCTAAGACCTGTGTGCAGCGGGGGCGTCGAAATGGGGTGCTGGTATCAGTAGGAGCCTCTGCCATCGTCCTGTTACAGGCCTTTTTAGCCGTTTTGATGACTAAGTACATATTTCGCAACCCGGTAGTCAACAACATGTTACTCAGGGCTGGTCTTGTCATTTTTGTTATTATGGGGGCTTATTTTCTGGTGATAGCCAGAAAGGGTAGTAAAACGGTTGTAGTGGATCCTACCACCGGGCTGCGAAGTCTATTAAAGGGGATGGGAGTCTCTGTGCTTAATATTTTACCCATTCCCTATTTCTGCGCAATAGGAGCGGCAATGAACATAGGGGGAAACGTGGAATACCACATAGGAGACATCATTATTTTTGTTCTGGCTGCTGCGCTTGGGACCTTTAGTACCTTATACCTGTATGTTGTCTTCTTTATGAAGATTGAGCAGAGGACTGCCGTCTTCTCCAAGTATTCAAACTACTTCATGGCTCTCCTTATGTTGATTCTGGTAATTGTGACTCTATTACGCATATATTATCAGGCCGTAATCTAATACATCTTACAGGCAGTTCTGAATTAATGTTTCAGCATTTCAATAGTCACCCGATCATTTGATTCTGCGCTAATTCGCACGAGTCCTCCTATAGGAAAAGTGAGCATGGGAGCAGTATGACTGCAGTCGACATTGGCGATAACCGGGATACCTTCTAATTCTTTTTTAGATTTTACCATCTGAGTTAGTAAGTCTCTGGTCATTCCGGTCTTCCGCTGGAATCTTCCCAACACAATGCCTTTTATTCTTACTGCTTCTGGATGATTGAGGATTTGCTGTAACTCCTTTTGAACTCCCTTATAATCAATTATTTTATTTTCCTCGAGAAAAAGGATACCTCCATCCATACTGGGGTTATATTCCGAACCCAGAAGAAGGTTGAAGGTGAGTAAGTTTCCTCCAATTGAGATGCCTTCTGCCTCACCCGGATTTATTGTCCAAAACCCATCATTTAGGATCATTTCCTGATCCCATTCCGGATCCGAATAATATTGAGGTGAGATCAGAGGAAAAGGGTCTTCAGAGAAAAATGTTTTCTTCATATTTTCAATAGAATGGTCAATCAGATGGGTGGCACCAATCATTGTAAAATGAGGACCATAGTAAGTGACCAAACCTGTTTTGGCATATATGGCTGAGGTAAGCTCTGTGATATCAGATAATCCACAGAAAATTTTTGGATGCTGCCAAAGTAAGTTGTAATCGATGTGTTTCAACAGTTGATTGGCCGACGATCCCCCGTTGGCCGCAATTATTGCTTTCACATTCGGGTCGCTGACAGCATTATGTAAATCTTCCAGCCGGTGGCGCACTGAACCCGTGTCGAAGTTATCTCTTTCATCGATATAGTTTCCAAAACTTACCCTGAGACCTAAACTTTCTAATTTTTTTCTTGCTCGCTGTCTCATCTCCATCTTGAATTTTGGAGACAGGCTCTCAGCTGGTGCTATGACTCGTATTTCATCGTCTGGTTTTAGTTTTGGTGGTATTATACCGAGACGGCGCTGGTTACTTTGTGTATTGTTATGAAAATAGAACATTCGGGAGAGATACTCTCACAAAAATTCGTTATTTTAATACACTGTGACCTTTGATCACGGTTTTGTTAAATTAATCATTGAGCATTTACTTATGGATAAAGAAGAAGAGTTTGGCAAATTTAAAGGCAGGTTACGGGGATTGGACGAAGAAATTCGGGAGCGCGCATTGACCTATGCCAGAGATTTTTACAGGAGTGGTAAGATGACCAAGGAAGTGGCCCTTGAAAAAGGAATTACACGAGCAGAGATTGAAAAGCGGGATATCTAGTCACAATTAAGTACCGGAGCTTAAAGTAGGGGCTGAGAATTGGTGGCGTCTTTTTTTGTTATAGTGGGGGGGTAAAGCAAAAAAGCCCTTCCTGAAACAGGAAAAGCTTCTCATTGGTTTCTATAAAACCACGGTAAGTCAAAGACTTACTTACAAACAACACAACTTCTCTTTGGTGCGAAAAAAAGCTCCCACTACGAGGAGCTTTTCACTTGCAACTTTTGCGGTCTGGACGAGACTCGAACTCGCGACCCCCTGCGTGACAGGCAGGTATTCTAACCAACTGAACTACCAGACCGGTGCTTTATTGCGAGGGCAAATATAGGGCGCATTTTCAATTCCACAAACAATTCAGGTGAAAAATATCTTTAAATTTTTTTCTCTTTCCCGAAGCTGCTGGGGTTCAATGGCGTATGCTGTATCAGGATTTTTAGGCTCCTCGTGGGAGGTAGCCTAAGGACCTTTCTTCCTTAATATAAAAGAGGCTTTACCCACAGGCAAGCCTCTTTTATAATGTTTGTCCGTTGTACGGAATCTCTCAGCCCTCATCCATGGAGTTGGTTCCTAAATAGAAAGCCGGGCTGTGGACCTGCTGTTCGTTATAGCAATTGGTCTAGAGCATCTGTGTAGGCGTTTTTAGGAGCCACACCAACTTGTCGACCTACTATTTCACCATCCTTGAAAATAAGAACTGTAGGAATGTTTCGTACACCGTATTTGGCAGCAAATTCCTGGTTTGCGTCTACATCCAATTTACCTACAACTGCCTTATCCTCGTATTCTTTGCTGATATCCTCAATGATGGGTCCAACCATTCTACAGGGTCCGCACCATTCTGCCCAAAAGTCAACCATTACCGGTTTGTCACTTTTTAGTACTTGTTCCTCGAAGTTCGCGTCGGTTATTTCAATAGCCATAATAATGTTTTTTGCAATTTAATTTTCTCAATTGGGTAAAATTACGGAATTAATCCCATGTGAGCCGCCCCTGCCTATCATAATTGTTTATGAAGGAATTGGCGCGGCTGATAATTCTTTTAACTTTTACGATTCTGCAAGCCCCGGGCTTAAAAATTAATTCAGTTTATACATTACCTGCTGGTCTTCCAGCTTTTCCAGTAATTCCTGACAAATTTGCACTTTATGCCTGCGGCTGGGCATGTGCAACTTCACTTGTTCCTTCATTTCATACACCACAAAGGTCAGATGATTCTCACCCGGGTGGTCCTGAAAGATAGCCTGTAGATTCTGAATGCTTTCTTCCTGCAGATCGTCAATATTCAACTGTATGGTTAATTTTTTAGCCTGATTCTGTAAGACATCCTGAAGCAGCTGTATGGCAACGTACTGAATTCTGGGTTCTCCTTTCTTTCCTGTTTCTTTATTCTCCCATCCTTCTCGAACAATGATCTTCATATGGATAAAGTTGTTGATTAGCAGGAAGTGACGATACTTAAGGTATTCCTCTCCGAAAATCCGGAACTCGTAAGAGTCGTTGTAATCCTCTACCGTAAAGGCCGCCCAACCCTTGCCGTTTCTGGAAACCCTGTGTTGGACATCGGTAATGATACCCCCAAAAGTTAATTCCTTGCGGACTATGGCATTCAGGTCGTGGAACAGGCTCACCTCTGCATTGGAGAAATATTTCATTTCGATTCGGAAATCATCCAGAGGATGGCCGGAGATATAGATGCCTACTACCTCTTTCTCCTTCTTTAATTTCTCCAGGGTGCCCCAGGGTTCACAGGGAGGTATCATGGGTTCAGGAATTTGAACTTCACTGGATTCTCCAAACAGGCTGACCTGGGCGGAGTTCTCATTCTCCTGCATTTTAGCTCCGTATTTCACTGCTTTCTCCAGGAAATTAATCCCATCGCCCTCGTCATGGAAGTACTGTGCCCGGTGGGCTGGCCCCAAACTGTCCATTCCTCCGGCCAGGATGAGATTTTCTAGGGCTTTTTTATTGGCGGCCCGAAGATCCACCCGCTTGGTGAGATCGAAAATGGAACGATACAGGCCCTTCTCTTGTCTGGTATTGACAATGGTTGCAACGGCCCCTGCACCGACTCCCTTGACTGCCCCGATACCAAACCGGATTGCTCCTTCGGAATTCACAGAGAACTTGTAGAAAGATTCATTGACATCCGGTCCTAGTACTTTAAGCTTCATACGTTTACATTCTTCCATGAAGAACGTGACCTGTTTGATGTCGTTCATGTTGTTGGACAGCACCGCGGCCATGTACTCTGCGGGATAATGGGCTTTGAGGTAGGCCGTTTGGTAGGCGATCCAGGCGTAACAGGTCGAATGGGATTTGTTGAAGGCATAAGCTGCAAAAGCTTCCCAATCCTTCCATATTTTTTCTAACACACTTCTGGGATGGCCACGTTGTTCCCCTCCATTGAGGAATTTGGGTTTAAGTTCTTCCAGCAGGGCAAAAATCTTTTTACCCATTGCTTTTCGAAGGACATCGGCCTCACCTTTTGTAAAGCCTGCAAGTTTCTGGGAAAGCAGCATCACCTGCTCCTGGTAAACGGTAATTCCATAGGTTTCCTGAAGGTATTCCTCCATCTGCGGCAGATCGTAGGCGATTTCTTCCCGACCATGCTTCCGGGCAATGAAAGAAGGGATGTATTCCATCGGACCCGGACGGTATAATGCGTTCATGGCGATCAAATCATCAAATACCGTTGGCTTGAGATCCCGAAGGTGCTTTTGCATTCCGGGAGATTCATATTGGAAGATACCTACTGTTTCACCGCGCTGAAAAAGTTCATAGGTTTTTTGATCATCCAGGGGAAAGGCATCCGGATCCAGATCGATGTTGTGACGGGCCTTGACAATTTTGACCGTATCCTTGATCAGCGTCAGGGTCTTCAGGCCCAGGAAATCCATCTTTAGCAGGCCGGCACTCTCTACCACGGAGTTATCGAACTGCGTCACGTATAAATCAGAATCCTTGGCCACCGCCACGGGAACATAATTGGTGATATCTCCCGGGGTGATAATAACGCCGCAGGCGTGAATTCCGGTATTTCGAACAGAACCTTCCAATATCCGGGCCTGGTTCACCGTCTGAGCCTCTAAATCATTCCCTTCCGCCAGATTGAGCAGTTCGTTTATCTTAAGTAAGTCATCCCCCTTAAATTTAGCTTCAATTTCTTTTGGTTTGAGGTCAAAAACCTTGGCTAGCTTACTCATGTTGGGAATTAACTTAGCTATGCGGTCCGCCTCATGTAAGGGAAGGTCCAGAACCCGGGCTGTATCTCTGATGGAAGATTTGGCAGCCATGGTGCCATAGGTGATAATTTGAGCCACCTGATTGGCCCCGTACTTGTTGATTACGTAGTCCATCACGCGGCTGCGGCCTTCATCATCGAAATCAATATCAATATCCGGCATACTTACCCGGTCAGGGTTGAGAAAACGCTCAAACAGCAGATCGTATTTAATCGGATCAATGTTGGTGATTCCCAGGCAATAGGCAACAGCACTTCCTGCAGCAGAACCCCTGCCCGGACCAACGGAAACGTCCATATTCCGGGCTTCCCTGATGAAATCCTCTACAATAAGGAAATATCCCGGATATCCTGTGTTCTCGATAACCGAAAGCTCGAAATCAAGGCGCTCCCTTATTTCAGGAGTGATTTCTCCGTATCGCTTTTCTGCTCCTTTATAGGTGATGTGCCTCAGGTATGCGTTCTCACCTCGTTTTCCGCCATCGACTTTGTCCTGGTCATGTTGGAATTCCTGGGGGATGTCAAAGGCGGGTAAGAGTACCTCTCTAGCAAGTTCATAGGGCTCCACCTTGTCTATCACTTCCTGAATATTGAATATGGCATCAGGAAGATCCTTGAACAATTGCTTCATCTGGTCCCCGCTCTTGAAGTAGTATTCCTGGTTCGGCAACCCGTAACGATATCCACGGCCTCTTCCTATAGGAGTGGATTGTTTTTCCCCATCCTTTACACACAGTAGAATATCATGCGCATTGGCATCTTCCTGATTAACGTAATAGGTGTTGTTGGTAGCTACTATTTTTACGTCGTGTTCCCGGGCCAGGCGCACCAGGACGGGATTTACCCGGTCTTCATCTTCCTGGCCGTGACGCATGAGCTCGACATAAAGATCCTCACCGAACTGCTGCTTCCACCAAAGCAGGGCTTCTTCGGCCTGTTTTTCCCCGACATTTAGAACTTTACTGGGTACTTCTCCGTAAAGGTTTCCGGTTAGCACAATGATATCCTCTTTATACTGTTCCACCACCTTTTTGTCGATCCGGGGAACGTAATAAAAGCCTTCGGTATAGGCAATGGAGGACATTTTAGCCAGGTTGTGGTATCCTTTTTTGGTTTTGGCCAGCATCACCACCTGATATCCGTTGTCTTTACGAGTTTTGTCGGTATGATCTTCACAGATATGGAACTCACAGCCTATAATGGCCTTTAATTCGGTAAAAGGGGTTGATTCCCCTTTTTCGAGGGCAGCCTCCTGCTGTTTTCTGACATTCTTATTGTAGGTTTCCACTTCCTTTACGAAATGAAAGGCTCCCATCATATTTCCGTGATCAGTAAGTGCGACAGCCGGCATGTTGTGCTGGCCTGCGGCTTGAACCAGGTCCTTAATACTGATGGTACTTTGCAATATGGAGAACTGGGAGTGGTTGTGAAGATGTGCGAAAGGAATTTCGTCCATTCGCTCGATATTCTGTGCAATTTCTTCCTTTGAAATTCCGGTACCTGCTTTCTTTTTCTGAAGCTGTTTTCGGATGGCCTCAGAAGCCTTTTTGAGGTTGATGTGCTGGAGCCCAATAAGTGCAATGGGCTGGGGGTTCGCCTGAGAGAAGTTCTCGAAATAATCTGCCGGAACATCGAGCTCTTCTACTGTAAATACCCGGGTCCGGATCAGTTCGAAGAAACATCTGGAAGTGGCCTCCACATCCGCTGTGGCATTATGTGCTTCTTCGAAAGTTTCATTGAAAAGATGTTGATGCAGTTCCGTTAGCGTAGGTAATTTGAAGCGTCCTCCTCGTCCTCCGGGAATACAGCACAAATTGGCAGTGACTTCTGTACAGGTATCCAGTACCGGAAGTTTAGTGATTCTGCTGTTTATTTGCGCGCGGTGAAACTCCGCTCCCATAATATTGATGTCAAAGCCTACATTTTGACCTACCACAAATCTGGCCTGGCTCAGAACTCTTTCGAAATCTTCCAGAACAACCCTTAACTCCTCTCCCTGATCCTGGGCAAGTTCGGTGGATATTCCATGTACTTTTTCAGCATCAAAAGGAATATTGAAACCATCAGGTTTGACCAGGTAATCTTTACTTTCAATAAGCCTTCCCAGATCGTCATGTAGCTGCCAGGCAATCTGGATACAACGAGGCCAGTTTTCAGTGTCCGTCACCGGGGCATCCCAGCGTTTGGGTAAACCAGTTGTTTCAGTATCAAAAATGAGGTACATAGCTTGTTTTTTGGATTATGGCAGATGCTTTTTTTGCTGATCTTTAGGGTCTTAAAGCCTGTTAGGCCCATAGAACAGGGCTGGTAAAATTAAGACTATTTAAGCATCTGAAGCTCGCAAGTTAAGAAGAAAATTCCATTGCAATTCGAATAGCATGTCTGT
>JAJUIC010000004.1 GCA_029265595.1 Flavobacteriaceae bacterium | reverse complement strand
GGGGATTATAGCCAATCGGAGCAACTGTTAGAAAGCATAAAAAGTTACCAGAAGAAGTTCGGAGCCGAGGTGATGCCTTCGGAGTCCAAATTGGAAGCGGAGATCATTTACAACAAGTATGACGTGTTCCGCAACCTGTTCTGGATGTATATGCTCGTGGGTACCGTCATGCTGATTGTGGTGATTGTTCAGATATTCAAGGACAACAAAATAATCCGGGGTATTATCAACTCGCTCTTTATCATTACCTGGATCTTGTTCATTTTACATACTGCAGGTCTTATTGCCAGGTGGTATATATCGGGGCACGCTCCCATGAGTGATGCCTATGAATCCATGATTTATGTGGCCTGGGCAACCATGTTGTTCGGACTTATCTTCGGAAGAAAGTCTTACCTGACGGTTTCAGCAACCACCTTTGTGACCAGTATGATTCTGATGGTAGCACACTGGAACTGGATGGACCCTTCCATTGCCAACCTGGAGCCGGTACTGGATAGCTATTGGTTAATGATCCACGTATCTGTTATCGTAGCAAGTTACGGTCCCTTTACCATCGGGATGATTCTGGGAATAGTTTCGCTGCTTCTGATGATTTTCACGACCAAGAATAACAAGAAGCGGATGGATCTGTCCATTAGAGAGATTACTATTATCAACGAAATGGCACTTACCATTGGATTGGTGCTGCTTACCATCGGGAACTTCCTTGGAGGTCAGTGGGCCAATGAGAGTTGGGGTCGATACTGGGGCTGGGATCCAAAAGAAACCTGGGCCCTGGTAAGTATTATGGTCTACGCCTTTGTGATTCACATGAGGCTGGTGCCCGGCCTGCGAAGCCGATGGGCCTTTAATTTCGCTTCCGTTGTGGCTTTTGCCAGTATTATGATGACTTACTTTGGTGTTAACTTTTACCTTTCCGGACTGCATTCCTATGCGAGCGGAGATAAAGTAATTACTCCTTCTTTTGTGTACTATTCCGTTGCAGTAGTCGCAGTTTTAGGAGCGATTTCCTACTGGAGGTTTAAGGTTCACTACAAGAAGAAAAAGAAGAAAATAGCCTAGTATATAGGATTATGTTGAAGCCCGGGTAGTTTAGGGATCGGAGATTCCCGGGCTTTTTCTATTCTGGCTTTATCCAGCGGACGCTGACGGAAAGGCTGAGGTAGAGGTCGTAAGCAAGATGGATTAGCTCGACTGGTTTTTAGTATTTAGAGAACCGGTGGGTTCTAGCTGACGCAGCGTATGTTTTCGAAGTTTCTCATGGTGTAGAACCCAGCCGCCGATGGCTCCTATAACACTTCCCAGAACAATATCCCATAGCCGAATGCTTATAAGTGGAGAGGAATCTGAAGCCATTGGTACTCCTATTTCTGCTAAAAAAACGGTCAGTGGCGTTATAAAAATAACTGCCAGAGCATATTGTCGGGTGATCAGCATTTCGATGATGAATTGAAGTAGAATAATAGCTAGTACCATTTCTAGAGGGGTGGTGATTATCTGGAGCAACATCCAACAGAGCCCGACTCCCACAAAGGTTCCCAGGATTCGGTGGAAGCTTCTTTGCCAAATGTGGTATCGGCTGGCTCCCTGCATCACTGCCGCACAGGAAATAGGTACCCAATAGGGATTTTCCATTTCAGCAAGATAACCAATGGCTAAAGCACCGAACAGGAATAAACCGTGAATTGCCGCCTCGATTAGGTTTACCTGACTGTTTTTGCGCAGTGGTGTGGTAATATGATGGTCTTGTCTAGCAGGAAGTTTACGGGCAGCAACCAGGCTGTAAATGAAGCCGAGGGTGCAGGTGAAGATGGTACCCAGGGCCATAAGACCTAATTTGTGAGGAATTAATTTTGCCTCATAAGGAAAGGTCAAGGTCATCGCAGCAATCATAACGAAGAAAAAGCTACCTGGTGGCGGGGTGGCAAAATACAGGTTCACCCAGTGAACAAAAGTGGCGAAGATTCCCAGAACAATCGCTGCCACCCAGGGGTTGAAACTAAAGAGAAGCCCGACGGCAAAAGAAAAAAGAAATCCAAAGGCACAAGTTAGCAAGGTGACCATCTTCACGGCTACGGGCGCTTTTGCTGGAAGATATAGAATGACCATTGCACTGAGACAGGCGAATAATCCCGATTGCAGATCCACCAGGTACAGACCAGCCAGTAGAGGGGCTCCAATACAGATAGCGGCAAGAAACGGAATCATCCAGGGCCTGTTACTGGTCCTTAAGGTGAGCAGCCCCTTAACTTCTTTTTTTATGACTTCTTTCATTTTGGGGTATTTTCCTCTCGCAGGCCAGCCTTACCTTGTGGATTGGAATTGCTAAAAATCATTGGGACTGTTGCTCACTTTCTGGATAGGGTCAATCCTGCCATACTCCAAATTTCCCGTTATGGAAATCTTCATATGCCTGATGAATTTCCGCCTGGGTATTCATCACAAACGGACCTCCCGATACCACCGGCTCCCCAAGTGGTTTGGCATGCCCAAATAAGACTACAGCATCTTTGGTTGCTTCCAACTGCACCATCTCATCATCCGGGCTAAATTCAATCAGGTTTCTCATTCCAACCACCTCGCCCATTACCTGAACCGACCCCCGAATAATATAACAGAGAATTGTATGCTCTGTCGGGACTTTGGTTGCAAAGATCCCTCCGGTCTTCATATGAATCGTTGCCAGGGATACAGGGGTAAGGGTGTCAAAAGCTCCAGAAGTCTTTTCAAATTGTCCGGAAACTACCTTAACCTGTACTTTTCCCTCATCCACCGTTGTGGAGGGAATTTCTTCTTTCTGCAATCCCATGTAGCTGGGGGAAGTCATTTTTAGCCGCGCAGGAAGATTCACCCATAACTGCAGGATTTCCAGAGGTCCACCTTCTTTTTTAAACTCCTCAGAGGACAGCTCCGCGTGCATCAGTCCACTACCTGCTGTCATCCACTGAACTCCGCCAGCTTTAATAATACTTTGGTGACCACCTGTGTCCTTGTGGACTATATCTCCTTCTATAATGAAGGTTACCGTTTCCATCCCCCGGTGTGGATGCGGCCCAAATGGCATGCCCTGATTATCGGGTCCATAATGCTGATACCCATGGTGGTTTAATAATAAGAAAGGATCTAAAAGTCTTAGATTGGGACTGGGTAAAGGGCAGAATGTTTTTAAATCTCCTATGGGCCTGCTGTGGGCAGGGTGGATTCTTCTAATAGTACGCATGGCGGATAACAATAAGATGACAAATCAATTACTCTTTATTCCTGACATAGATGAGCTTGTTTCGCCCCTTGTGAGATTCTCGGGATTCTACTTCAAACTTTGAAATGGAATTGATCATCGGGGTCAATTTCTGATATCCGTAGTTCCGGGAATCGAAGTTGGGCTGTTTTTTCTGAAGTAAACTGCCCACATCCCCCATAAAGGCCCATCCATCCTCATCAGCAACATCCGAAATGGTCGTAGCAATGAGTTTAATAACTCTTGAGGTAATTTTATCTACCTCGGATTTCTTTTCCTGTTTCTCTTTAGGGGTCTCGTCAGAATCTTTATTTCGGTCCTTAAGAATCTCGATGTATATGAAACGGTCACAGGCGACTATGAAAGGATTGGGAGTTTTCTTTTCCCCTATTCCAATAACATTCATTCCGGCTTCCCGGAGCCGAGTGGCCAAACGCGTAAAATCACTGTCGCTGGATACCAGGCAAAAGCCGTTGACCTTTTCTGAATACAGAATATCCATGGCATCGATAATCATTGCAGAGTCCGTTGCATTTTTTCCGGTTGTATAACCGTATTGCTGCACAGGGTTAATCGCATTTTCAAGCAGGACTCCTTTCCAGTGAGCCAGCTGAGGACGAGTCCAGTCACCATAAATTCGTTTCACGGTCGGATTTCCGTACTTGGCAATTTCTTCCATCATTTCCTTCACATAGGCAGAAGGAATATTATCTGCGTCGATAAGGACAGCTAATTTAATCTCCATAGGATTTTTTTTCTGTAGTAAAGGTACTGAAAAGCTTTGGGAAAACAGGAAGCAAATCCTTCCTGTCGGCTGATGGGAGCGCCTTCTTCCTCTTAAAGTCCCAATCAGAGAAGGGGGTCAGAATGCTCTATGCCTTCAGGTTCAATATGAATGAGTACATCCGCTATGGCAGGCATCTCTTTTAAGAGCAGGTCTTTGAGATCGTGAGCGATTTTATGTCCGGCGCTGACGCTTATTTCACCTCTTACTATAACGTGAAGATCCACGTGATAGGTCATTCCGGTTTTGCGAACATAACATTTCTCTGTGCCCATCACACCGGGTACCTTTTTGGCGTGGCTCCGTATTTGGTCAATGAAATCATCATAAACATGTTCATCCATAATTTCACCCAGGGCAGGCCGAAGTATAATAAAGGCGTTGTAAACAATGATTCCGGAAGCTACCAGCGCGGCCCAATCATCAGCGCTCTCATATCCCTCTCCCATCAGCAGCGCGTAGGTAATGCCTATAAAAGCAGCTAAGGAGGTAAGGGCGTCACTGCGGTGGTGCCATGCATCAGCTTTTAATGAAGTGCTTTTTGTTTCTTGGCTTTTTTTGGTAATAAACCTGTAAAATAGTTCCTTTACAATAACGATTCCTCCCAAAACATACAGGGTAAAGGGTTCCGGCATTGGATGAGGCGTGAGAATGTGTCGGATGGCCTCATAGGCAATGACTGTTGCCGACATAATCAGAAAACCCACTATTGCGAAGGTGACCAGAGGCTCAACCCTCCCATGACCATAGGGATGATTCTGATCTGCAGGTCTTGCAGAATATTTCAGGCCGATAAGCACCAAAAATGAGGAGAAGACATCCGTGGTCGACTCAATAGCATCGGCTATCAAAGCAAAAGAATTTCCGAAAATTCCAGTTACCGCCTTCACAATGGCCAATAGGGCATTGCCTGCAATGCTCAGGTAGGAAGCTTTAATGGCTTCCTGATGAAGGGGCTTTGACGAAGGGGCTTTGACATCTTTAATCCTCGCTATTTTCTTCCATGGTGTGGTATACGTTCTGTACATCGTCGTCCTCTTCCAGCTTCTCAAGAAGCTTCTCTACATCCTCTGCCTCCTCTGGAGTGAGCTTTTTGGTTACCTGTGGAATATAATCAAAGCCCGAAGACAGAATTTCGTACCCCCGGTCCTCTAGTTCTTTTTGAAGCGCTCCAAAGCTTTCAAAGGGTGCGTAAATGTGTATTCCATCCTCGTCCTCAAAGACCTCTTCAGCACCAAAATCAATCAGATCCAGTTCCAGCTCCTCTACATCCTGCCCATCGGAAGCAATCCTGAAGTTACAGGTGTGGTCAAACATGAATTCCACGGATCCGGAAGTGCCCAGGTTTCCATCAGTTTTATTGAAGTAAGAACGAACATTTGCGACCGTCCGGTTGATGTTATCAGTAGCGGTTTCCACAAGGACGGCAATTCCATGGGGTGCATAACCTTCATAGAGCACAATTTTGTAATCCCCTAAAGATTTATCCGAAGCGCGTTTGATGGCGCGTTCGATGTTGTCTTTAGGCATGTTGACGCTCTTGGCATTCTGAATAATGGCTCGTAATTTTGAGTTGTGGTCCGGATCGGGGCCGCCTTCCTTTACTGCAATGACAATGTCTTTTCCTATACGCGTAAAGGCCTTGGACATAGCGGACCAGCGCTTGAGTTTACGACCTTTTCTAAATTCGAATGCTCTTCCCATATTTATAATTATTGGCGGGGTAAAATTAGCAAAATTGCCTCGAATTATAAAGGTGTGGGAATGCAGATAGCTCGTCCTGAAGGGAACTCAAACCAGAGAATTCCCAAGGAAGCCCGAATTAGGTCCAGAAGTTAGGAATTTGGGGCAAGGATTTCTTCAATACTTCTTGCCAGCTTAAAATCCTTATCGGTAACCCCATCTGCATCATGGGTTGTAAGCGATATCTGAAGCTGGTTGAAGCTGTTGGTCCAATCTGGGTGGTGGTTCTGCGCTTCCGCTTCGTACGATATTCGTGTCATCACTGAGAAAGCCTCCTTGAAATTTTCAAATTCCAGGGTAGTATGAATGGCTCCTTCTCGATATTCCCATCCCGGTAGATTCTTCAGGTAATCTTTGATTTCTGATTCGGTTAAAGGTTTCATAGTGCACGCTTTAACCGAAAATAAAAATAAAGTGTGAGAGTCATTGACCTGTTAAGAGGAGATTAACAACAAAGAGAAATTATGCCTTTACTACAGAGCTTTTTATGACCTCCTCAATACAGATTCTCAGGTTCTCTGGCAGGATATTGTATTCCGGGACCACGGCTAGAAAACGATCGAAGTTGGAGTCGTAAACATTCTTTAGAAGTGGTTTGTCATGCCCTAGTTCAAGGCAGATGTCCTTAATCAAATCATTGTGGTGTGTAAGATCCTGACTCCCCAGATGGTAAATTCCGTGAATATCCTGATTGATGAGCCAGTGAATCTGCTGCGTGAGTTTAGCTATGGTGGTGGCGTTAATCACGACATTCGAAAAGACTTCAATGGCCTCTTTTTCGTTTAATTGCCGTTTGATTTCTGCGATTCTGGGGGATTTGGCCCCAAAAACCATCGGTATCCGGGCTATAATGGATTTCTCCTCTGGTAGCCTTAAGAGCGCGTTTTCAATTTTGATTTTAAACCGCCCGTATACACTCATGGACAGGGTTTTATCGTATTCCCGGGAAGGGTAATTACTGAAAGCATCAAAAACATTGGCGGAAGAGAGAAATATAAGCTTGCAGTCAACCTTCTGAACGTAATCAATGATTTCCCGATGCGCCCGGATTTGAGCGTCAAAATTCCCCCGGAGAGCAGATATTATAATAGTGGGACGAAGATTTTCCAGTACAATGGAGGCAGACTCCTGCTCCAGATCGTACTGGAAAAACTTTGCATTTTTTTCATGTCCCGAATGGGGAGAACAATAGGTTCCGTAGGTGTCGAAATACGGACATAATTCTTTGTATAAAGCATTACCTATGAAACCACTTGCTCCAAATATCAATATTTTCTTCAATCATCTAACCTTTAAAAAATGGGGTCTTCACCACAGTGGCGGGAATTGCCTTTTTACGCACCTGAATGAAAATCTGTGTGCCGGGCTTTGCCATTTCTGTGGGGACATATCCCATTCCAATTGCCTTACCCAGGGAGGGGGACATGGTACCGGAAGTAACCTGCCCAATAACCTGGGATTCTTCATCTACTATTTCATAACCTTGTCTGGGAATACCCCGACCTTCCAGTTCAAAACCGACCAGTTTCTGTTTCAGACCGCGCTCTTTTTCCTCTTTGAGGGCTTCAGAATTCACAAAATCCTTGGTGAATTTGGTAATCCACCCCAGACCGGCCTCCAAAGGAGAAGTGGTTTCATCAATATCATTACCATACAAACAGAAGCCCATTTCCAGACGAAGGGTGTCCCGGGCAGCCAGTCCAATAGGCTTGATGCCGTACGGAGCCCCTGCTTCAAATATGCGGTCCCAGATGGTTTGTGCATGCTCATTTTTGAAATATATTTCAAATCCTCCACTTCCGGTATATCCTGTAGCGGAAATAATGACGTTTTCCACTCCCGCGAATTCAGCTACCTGGAAAGAATAGAACTTCATGTTGGCCAAATCCACCTCCGTGAGTGATTGCATAGCCTCTGCTGCCTTTGGGCCTTGAATTGCGAAGAGGGAATATTCATCCGATAGATCACGCATTTCGGTACCCATTGTATTGAATCGCGATATCCAGTTCCAATCTTTTTCGATATTAGCTGCGTTGACTACTAAGAGATATTTCTCCTGATTAAACCGATAGATAATTAAATCATCGACTACACCTCCTGTTTCGTTGGGCATATAAGTATATTGTGCAGCTCCGTCTTTCAACTTCGAGGCATCGTTAGAGCATACTTTTTGAATCAGGTCAAGGGCGTGCTCTCCGCTGATGAGAAATTCGCCCATATGGGAGACATCAAAGACACCCACAGCTTTGCGAACAGTTTCGTGTTCTGCGTTTACCCCTTCGTAGGAAACGGGCATTTTATAACCGGCAAAGGGAACCATCTTGGCGCCTAATGCCTCATGTGTAGCGGTAAGAGCTGTATCTTTCATACTTTTTTATTGAATTTCATAAACTTAAATCCTGGAACACAAACTACCAATCCTAAGTCAGTAGGATGTACGCCATTAGCCTGGTGTGATGTTCTACTAATCAGGGGAATCTGGGATATCTTTCCTTAAAAGTAAAACCATCAGAGTACCCATCGAACCAATTGTGTTGCTTCTGCCAAAAATAAGAAAATCTAGTGAGAGAGGACCCTTAATTATGGCCCTAAGATTCATTCCTGAGCTGAGGAAAATTCGGAGAAATCTAGGAGCAGGGAATTTAGGAAATCCAAATGAATGTAAAAAAATGGTTTAATATTACATTCTATATAATTCTAAAACGATTTCGAATTTGGTAAAATCATTATATTTGCCAATGAAGGAATAGTTTCGCCACCTGAGGCAGTAGTTGTTTATCTTTGGGAAAGACAGAAAGATATAAGGTGGCCCACCATATACTACACAAAGGATTTAAGAGCAGGATTAAGGAGGGTTCCTATTTTGACCTTGATAAAAATACAACCTATTTTATATGCACATTTATACTGCAAAAGATCTTCTGGCTGCCGAAAAAGAGGCCATTAAAAAAGAAGGGATTACGTCATTAGCACTCATGGAGCAAGTTGCCTCTCAGGTTTATAGTATTGTTTCAGAGTTGGTAGAGCATGCTAAGGGCAAGGTCAAAGTTTTTTGTGGGACGGGGAATAATGGTGGTGATGGATTGGCTATTTCCCGGATGCTGATTGAAGATGGAGTTGAAGTAGAGGTGTATGTAGTGAATCTGAGTAATAAACGATCAGATGATTTTCTGGTTCAGTATGACCTTTTTAAAAGTCAAACTGGAAAATGGCCGATTGTTTTAAACGAGCAGGATGACTTACCCGTTATTGAATTTGGAGAGATCGTGGTCGATGCCATTTTTGGTGTTGGCCTGAATCGCCCGGTAGGACCCTGGGTAGGCCGTTTAATCCGGCATTTAAACGATGCTTATGGCTATACCGTTTCCATGGATGTTCCCTCAGGTATGTTTGTCGATAAGGCTACCCCAAAGGATGCGCCTGTGGTAATGGCTCAAATGACTTTAACTGTTCACTATCCGAAACTTCCCTTCTTTTTTCCTGAAACGGGTAAGACGGTGGGAAATTTTCTTATAGTAGATATTGATCTGGATCCGGATGTTTTCAAGAGTTTTGAACCTGTGGCGACATACGTAAATGAATTTTTTGCAAGTGACCTTTACCAGCCCAGACCCAGGTTTTCTCATAAAGGAACCTTTGGACATGCGCTGCTTATTGGCGGAAGCTATGGGAAAATGGGGAGTATTAGTCTCAGTACATCGGCCTGCCTGCGAGCAGGGGCAGGAATGGTGAGTGCCTATATCCCTCAGTGCGGTTCATCTATCCTGCAGACGAGCATTCCGGAGGCCATGATAATAACAGGCAAGGGCCAGCAGTATATTGAGGATATAAAATATGATTTTGAGCCGGCAGCCATTTGTTTTGGTCCCGGTGCAGGAACCGGCCCCAAAACAGCTGAGGCCTTCAAGGAATTGATTGAACAAGCTAGTATTCCATTGGTTATTGACGCCGATGGGTTGAATCTGCTGGTAGAAAATCCGGACCTGTTGCAAATGCTTCCGAAAGGTACCATACTTACGCCTCATCCCAAAGAACTGGAACGTTTAATAGGCTCCTGGGATAATGACTTTGAAAAACTTGAAAAGGCGTGGAATTTATCCACTGCCTACCAACTGATTCTTGTCCTGAAAGATGCCTATACTTTTATCATCTCCCATGGCCAGGTTTATATTAACAGTACTGGAAATGCAGGTATGGCTACCGCAGGTAGCGGAGATGTGCTTGCCGGAGTTATTACAGGGTTGTTGGCTCAGGGTTATTTGCCAGAAGTGGCAGCTGTGTTGGGCGTGTACTTGCATGGACGAGCAGGGGATTTCGCAGCCCAAAATCACAGTCAAGAGGCGATGATAGCCGGAGATATCGTGGCTTCCCTTGGAAAGGTATATAAAGAACTTTCTTCCCCGTTTGCCATTGGTGGGGATGAAGAGGAATATGAAGATGAAGATGATTGGGAACTTTAAAATCTGCTCTCAAGATGATGGACCGCGGGAAGGAAGAATTTTTGATATATTGCATAGCCCTCAAAAAAAATAGGGGCTTGTTTGGCCTGAAGATTTCTGAAACAGCACATCTATGGAAGAACATCATTATATTTCCTCATCGATTCTGGATATCCGACAGATTCACGAAATTCTTTTGCATAAGCGAAAGTTGTCATTAAGTGAGGAGGCTCGAGCTAATATTCGACGGGCCCGCAAATATCTCGACCGGAAAATGAAGGAGCAATCGGATCCTATTTATGGGATAAACACCGGATTTGGCTCCTTGTGCAATGTCAGAATACCAGCAGAGGATCTGACCAACCTGCAGGAAAACCTGGTAATGTCCCATGCTTGCGGGACGGGGGAAAAGATAGATAAGCCGATTATCCGGTTGATGCTGTTGCTCAAAATTCAGTCTTTGAGCTATGGAAATTCCGGTGTGGCGCTTGAGACCGTACAACGTTTGATTGACTTTTACAACCATGACGTTCTACCTGTGGTTTATTCCCAGGGTTCCCTGGGAGCTTCAGGAGATCTGGCGCCGCTGGCACATTTATCGCTGCCACTTATTGGAAAAGGAGAGGTGTATTATCAGGATACTGTTCTCCCTGCAGTGGAAGTTCTAAAGCAAATGAATTGGCAACCCATCTCGCTGCAGTCCAAGGAAGGCCTTGCGCTGCTTAATGGAACCCAGTTCATGAGCGCTCACGGTGTATGGGCACTGATAAAAGCTTATCGATTGTCCTATTGGGCCGACATCATCGGAGCCCTTTCATTAGATGCATTTGACTGCAGTCTTTCTCCGTTTGATGAACTGGTACAAATGGTTCGCCCCCATAGAGGCCAGGTGCTGACAGCTCAGCGCGTGAGGCAAAGCCTTGATGGCAGTGAAATCGCCAAAGGGAATAAGAAAAATGTACAGGATCCCTATTCCTTCAGGTGTATTCCTCAGGTGCATGGAGCCACCAAGGATACAATTGTTTTTGTAAACCGATGCATGAAAACCGAGTTGAACTCCGTTACGGACAATCCCAATATATTTGTGGAAGAGGACAGGGTTATCTCTGGGGGGAACTTTCACGGGCAACCCCTGGCGCTGTGTCTGGATTATCTCGCCATAGCCATGGCTGAATTGGGTAATATTTCCGAGCGCAGAATTTATCAATTGGTATCGGGACTTCGTGGTCCTGCTTTTTTGGTAGATGCCCCCGGGCTCAACAGTGGATTTATGATTCCGCAATACACGGCGGCCAGTATCGTGAGCCAGAATAAACAGTATTGCACCCCGGCCAGTATAGATTCGATCATTTCTTCTAACGGGCAGGAGGATCATGTGAGTATGGGTGCCAATGCCGCTACTAAAGTGCTGAAGGTTCTGGATAATGTGGAAACTATTCTTTCCATTGAGCTCTTTAATGCCTCTCAGGCACTGTCTTATCGGGATGGATTAAAAACCTCTCCCTTCCTTGAAAACCTGGTCGGGCAGTTTCGAGAGAAAATCCCTCTGATCAAACAGGACGTGGTTATGGCTCCTTTGATTCAGGAGTCCCGAAAGTTTATTCAGAGCTTTAGCATTGACCCTGAGGAATTATACAAGCAATGAGAAAATAAGGATCCGTCTGGGACCAGCAATCAAGAAGTTGAGGGGCAGGCCCCCCCAACTCTTCTGAAAAAATTATTTAAGGCTTCCAACCATTTCACGGGGATTGACCCACTCGTCAAATTCTTCCGGAGTGACATAACCCAGTTTAACGGCCTCTTCTTTGAGGGTGGTTCCATTTTGGTGAGCAGTATTTGCGATTTCTGCCGCCTTGTAGTACCCTATTTTGGTGTTAAGAGCTGTAACCAGCATCAGGGAGTTATTCAAAAGTTCCTCAATCTTTTCGTGATTCGGCTCAATTCCTACAGCACAGTGCTCATCAAAGGATTTACAGGAATCTCCCAATAACTGGGCACTTTGCAGAAAGTTTGCTGCCATGACAGGTTTAAAGACGTTGAGTTCAAACTGGCCCTGCATGCCTCCCACATTAATAGCCACATCATTACCCATTACCTGGGCACACACCATAGTGATGGCCTCACATTGGGTGGGATTCACCTTTCCAGGCATGATGGAGGAGCCTGGTTCATTGGCCGGGATAATAATTTCTCCAATTCCACTTCGAGGTCCTGAGGCCAGCATACGAATGTCATTGGCAATTTTGTTGATCGAGACGGCCAGCGTTTTTAAAGCGCCATGACTTTCCACAAAAGCATCATGCGCAGCCAGGGCTTCAAATTTATTGGGTGCTGTAACAAAGGGAAGACCAGTGAATTCTGAAATATATTCTGCAACCTTCTGGTCATATCCTTTTGGTGTATTCAACCCGGTTCCTACGGCCGTTCCACCCAGAGCGAGTTCCGCCAGATGTGGCAGGGTGTTTTCCAGAGCTCGGAGGCCGTGATCCAGTTGCGCTACATATCCACTGAATTCCTGTCCCAGGGTGAGGGGCGTGGCATCCATAAAATGTGTCCGTCCTATTTTCACCACATTCTTAAATTCCTTGGCCTTTTTATCCAGAGTGTCCCGTAACTGCCGGATTCCGGGAATGGTTACTTCCACTATTTTTTTATAGGCGGCAATATGCATTCCTGTGGGGAAGGTGTCATTCGAAGACTGTGATTTATTGACATCATCATTCGGGGCGAGGGTTTTCTCGCCTTCCCCAATTGTTTTTCCAGCCAATTGATGGGCCCGATTGGCGATGACTTCATTGACATTCATATTGCTTTGGGTTCCGCTACCGGTTTGCCAGATGACCAGAGGGAACTGATCGTCGTGTTTCCCTTCTAATATTTCATCGCATACCTCTGCAATCATGTCGCGTTTCTCCTGGGGAAGCACTCCCAGATCACAATTGGCATAGGCAGCTGCTTTTTTGAGATATGCAAATCCGTAAATAATCTCCATAGGCATACTGGCCGGTGCTCCAATCCTGAAGTTGTTTCGGGAACGTTCTGTTTGGGCGCCCCACAGTTTGTCAACCGGGACCTTCACTTCCCCCATGGTGTCTTTTTCTATTCTGTATTCCATAAAGCTATAAGTAAATTGTTTTCTATTGAGAATCGGGCCGCTGAAAAAGGGCCCAGGTCCTACAAAATTAAGGGTTTTTGTTAACTATTGAGGTGCAAAAGAGACAAATAGAGGCCGGAGGAAATTTTCCCTCGAAAAGGTTGTGATAAAAGCTCCAGTCTTTCTATCTTTGGAGCTCTACTCAAACCGAATATTATGCCTTTTGAATTTCATCAATACCTTGGTTTTATAGCCTTCGCCGTTGTGGGCCTAATGGGGTTCTGGTTAATGGTGTTCTTATTAGCCATCCTTCCTTACTGGGTTGGAGGTAACATTAAAGAGATGCTGGACGAACGTAAAGCTGCTAAGAAGCAGGAAGAGGAGACGGCGTAACAGGGATCACGATGTTCCTTTTGATGTATTATTGAGATTGTTATTTTCATATCTTACCGCATGAACCGTCGGAAGTTTTCTTCTAGACGGTTTATGTGTTCTTGGAGGTTTGCCTATTACTTAAAAGGAGGTAAAGGTTAAAGTCATTTTTTTCTAAGGTTGGGTAAGAAAACGGCAACGAGTCCGATCAGGGGGAGGTAGGAGCAGATGATGTAAACGAATTCTATACTGCTTAAATCCGCTATATATCCCAGGACGGCAGACCCTAATCCTCCCATTCCAAAAGCAAAACCATAGAACAATCCCGAGACCGTACCGATTTTCTTCGGCATTAATTCCTGAGCATAGACCAGAATTGCGGGGAATGCAGAAGAGATAATCAATCCTATTATTACAATCAGAATTCCAGTAGCCTGTAGCCCCACGTAGGGCAGCATTAAGGTGAAGGGAGCAGCTCCCAGGATGGAAAACCATATGACGTATTTGCGCCCGAACCTATCCCCGAAAAACCCGCCTAAGAGTGTTCCCAGAGCGGAGGCAAAGAGAAAATAAAATAGATAAACCTGCGCCTGTACTTCCGAGAGACCAAATTTACTCATCGTATAAAAATGGAAATAGCTGGTAATACCGGCCGTGTAAAAATACTTTGAAAAAATCAGTACGAGCAAAAGGACGATGGACCAATTGATTTGACGGGTGGAGAGATCTGGAAGCTGGTAATTCTTCCGGGGAGATCTTTTGCTGACCATCAAAATCTTTCTGTACCATCTTCCCACATAGATTAGTATGAGTTGGGCCAGTACAACAGCCGACAGGAACCAGACTATATACTGTTGGTCACTGGGGAGGATTAACCAGGCTACAAAAAGGGGAGCCAATGCAGATCCTGTATTTCCCCCGATTTGAAAAATGGCCTGGGCAAAACTCCTTCTTCCACCTGAGGCAGTAAATGCAACTCTGGAGGATTCCGGATGAAAGATGGAAGATCCAATTCCGATCATAGTGACCGAAACCAGTATCCAGGTATAATCTGGAGCATGAGCCAGTAAAGCGATTCCCATTCCTGTAAAGGTCATACCCACAACCTGAGAAAATGGTCTGGGATGTTTGTCCGTATACGCTCCAACGATTGGCTGAAAAATGGAAGCGGATAATTGAAAGCAGAAGGTGATCAGCCCTATTTGAGTCATAGAGAGCTGATACCGCTGTTGGAGCATGGGATAAATGGCAGGGACTACGGCCTGTAGCAGATCATTAAAGAAATGAGCAAAGGCAATAGCTGCCAGAATGTTGTAGGCTGTTTTTCCGGTAGAAGTTCTCAAAGATACATTCTTAAGGGGCCAAAAGTAATATTATTATTTGGAGCCCCGAAGGATGGAACCTCGCGGGTCTGAGATTGGAAAGGGGACTGAGTCCTGATGTTTGGTTTTATACTGATGCTCAGGCTTATAATGCCGGGGCTTTAAGATGAATTTAAGTATTTCATTTAAAAAGCTTATCTTCGCGGCTTTCCATTTTAATTGCGTCTTCTTTCGCGAAGCCAATTAAGTATCTGGTTCAAACCGAACATTATTACGCGAAACTAAAAGTACTCTCCCCGGCTCGCTCCCTATTAGGTTGCGAGGCTGGCAAGTTTTGTCGTAAGCGATTTAATATAAAGAGTGATTTGCCAACCCAGCGGTTTTCCGGTATGGGTGGTAATACATGTAAAAAAAAGATCTATGTCAGAGAATTCTATGAACTCCTCCCAACCCAAAACATTTTCAAGATTAATTGTTCATAAACCTGTTTTTTATCCCGCATTAATTCTGATTGCTGTAAGTGTAATTTTGGCGTTGTTGTTCAGCCAGGAGGCCGAGCGTATTCTAGGTCATGCCCAAAGTCTTGTCTCACAGAAAGGGGGGTGGATATATACGCTGTCAGTAAATGCTTTTATCTTGTTCTGTCTGTATCTGGCTCTGGGTAAATATGGATCCATCCGGATTGGTGGGCCACAGGCCAAACCAGAGTTCAAAGGAGTAGCATGGTTCGCCATGTTGTTTAGTACGGGTATTGGTAATGGTTTAGTGCTTTTTAGTATTGCCGACCCGGTACGGGATTTCATGAATCCTCCACGCCTTCCCGCAGATGCCCCAGCCACTGAAATTGCTCAGGAAGCAATTAATTTCTCCTTTTTGCATCACGGAATTCACGGATGGGCCATTTATTCAGTGATTGGACTGGCCCTGGCCTATTTTACTTACAATCGGAAAATGCCATTGACCATTCGCTCCGCGTTTTATCCTCTACTGGGGGATCGGATCCATGGATGGATCGGGGATGTCATTGATGTTGTAGCCGTAGTGGCTACCTTATTTGGACTGGCCACCACCCTGGGGTTCGGAGTGGGACAGATTAATGCTGGTTTTAATCACGTGTTTGATGTACCAATCAGTCTTTTTGCGCAGTACCTGATCATTTTTGTGGTTACTGCTATTGCGACAGTCTCGGTTGTACTGGGAGTAAATAAAGGCATTCGGTTCCTGAGTGAGATGAACGTAGGGGTAGCTCTTATTATTTTCATTATTGTGTTGATTTTAGGACCAACGGCTTTTATAATGAAAGGTTATGCCCAGAACGTCGGAAGTTACCTGTATAATTTTGTGGACCTGGCTACCTGGTCGGATTCCTACGGCGGAGAAAGTCGCTGGCATAACAACGTGACCCTCATGTATTGGGGATGGTGGGCATCATGGTCTCCCTTTGTGGGAACCTTTATTGCTAGAGTTTCCAGAGGAAGAACAATCCGGGAATTTGTCCTTGGGGTTCTTATACTACCCGCAATGGTTACTTTCTTGTGGTTTTCAGCCTTTGGAGGTACCACCATGTTGGGGCTGATTCAGGGAGATTTGGCACTTGCCCATGCAGTGGACGAAAATATCTCTACGGCGCTTTATGTATTCTTTGATAAATTCCCGCTGGCCATTGTGCTAAAAGTTTTGGGCATTGTCTTAATCTCTAGTTTTATTATTACCTCGGCAGACTCAGGAGCTTTAGTGGTCGACAGTATTAGTTCCGGAGGGAGCAGGAAAACCCCGGCGATTCAGCGGATTATATGGGCAACCCTCTCTGGTCTGATTGCAGCGACCTTACTGACAGGAGGAGGATTGGATACCCTGCAGGCGGCGGTCACTATTTCGGGATTGCCTTTTGCGATTTTGTTAGTACTGATGTGTATTTCGCTGTATATTGGTCTACGGGAAGATTTCACCCTGAGTCAGCGTCGTGCCAAACTAAGGGAAGACGAATCCTACAAAGCTGCCTTGAAGAAAATGTTAGAGGAGGAACGGGCCGAGGAACTTGCTCGGGCCTCTGCCACAGCGCAGCCTAAAGAAGAAGCGTCGGAGGTTGAAAAGATATAAGACCTGGAATAAATTACGTCTAAACAGATTAAAAAAAATGAAAAAAATATTGGTCGGACTGGACCTAACCAAAATGGATGAGACCCTTATCCGTTATGCTTCTTTTTTACAACAACAATTCAAGCTCGACAAAGTGCATTTTGTTCATAATATTAAGCGTTATGAAATGGATGAGGTCCTGGAGGACCTTGTGGGTGAGAAGGACATTAAGGCTCTTATTGAAAAGAACCTTCTAGCTAAAGTAAGTAAAGTTATTCCAGATGGGTCCTCTTATACTCTGGATATTAAGGAACACGACAGTACAGAATTTAGCCTTAAGGATCTGGCTGGTGAACGCTTTATAGACACTATTTTACTGGGCTTTAAACAGGAGGAATTTGGAACGGCAGCCATGTCACAAAAGCTTATTCGCATGTTTAAAGGCGATGTGATACTGGTGCCGGAGGGAGCTCAATTGCAATGGAACCGTATTCTGGTTCCTTCGGATCTGAGCGCCCCTTTTCAAATTGTTCTTCAAAAACTGGCGCTATTCCACAAATTGGAAACCCCGCCGGAAATTAAAATCTTGAAGTCCTATGGGATTCCTTCCACTTTCTTCCCCTATATCGACGACAAAAGGGCGATTGAAAAAACCCGTAAACATGTTGAAAAGCAATATCAGGAGGTGCAACGGAAATTTGCGGTATCAAAGGATATTGAATTTGTAGCTCGCTATCAGGAAGATGAGAGTGTTGTGGATGTTATTGAAGCGGAATCCAGGAAAATGAAGGCCGACCTAATTGTAATGGCTGCAAAGGGATCCAGTAAAATTCCCGCCGTCTTTATCGGTAGTACTATCAATGAATTGATTAATACAAAACCTTTTCAGGCGGTATATATTGTAAAATGATCTGGGGACAGTGGTGGTTTAATAGGTGACACGGGAGGCCGAATGGTCCCTGTTCCACCTTACCATGGACGCAGGTATCTGTAGATGTCTACTACTCCAATGATGACAAAGCCAATAAAAATTACCAGACGCAGGTTGGAATATTCGGTGCCGGAATAATAGGTTGAGAGCCGAAACAGCCCGTATCCTAAAAAGGCTATCCCCATTATTAGATTCAGAATATTCCGCTTGGGAGATTTCTTTTCATTCATCGGAATCTACCTCATCATTGGGAAATGTGGCCCGGACAATTGCCTCGGCTTCACCACGATGCGAAGCGGGAACAAAAAGCTGGACTTGTCCTGGAAGCCCCCCTCCGAATCCCGCCCGCAGACCGGAATCAAAATCGTTCTTCACCCGCGATGGAATGCTCGCTTTGGAAAACAGCTCCTGGAGATACTGAATGTTGACCTCAGAACCTGTATATACGTGTTTGAAGGTATCTTCGGAACTCATAACGTGTCTTTTGAACTAAAGGTAAACATTGCAAGGAAATCGCGGCCGGATTTAATGCTACTTTAACAATTGATTTCACGGGGTATTTGCCACCAGGTCCTGAACCTAAAAAGGGTGGAATTTTCTATCTTTGCCCCCTACAAAAGAAATACGATTCATGAAGATTTCATATAACTGGCTGAGCCAATTCATTAAGTTGACGGAGAATGCGGAGAAAACTGGGGAGCTACTGACCGATTTAGGACTGGAAGTAGAAGGGATTACCCGGTTCGAAAGTATTAAAGGTGGACTTAAAGGAGTGGTCGTAGGCCATGTGTTGAGTTGTGAGCCACACCCCAATGCCGATCGGTTGAAAATCACAACAGTCGATCTTGGAGCAGAAGAGCCGGTGCAAATTGTCTGCGGAGCTCCGAATGTAGCTGCTGGCCAAAAGGTACCGGTAGCTACTGTAGGAACAACTTTATATGATGGAAATGGCAAGCCTTTCGAGATAAAAAAGAGTAAAATTCGGGGTGAGGTGAGTCTGGGTATGATTTGTTCAGAGGATGAACTTGGGCTAGGCCATTCCCACGATGGAATTATGGTACTGGACCAGGATCTTCAGCCGGGATTGCAAGCCGCCGAGGTTTTTGATCTTGAGGTGGATGAGGTTTATGAAATCGAACTGACGCCTAACCGGGCGGACGCCATGAGTCACTGGGGTGTGGCACGAGACCTTAAGGCAGGTTATTTGCAACGAGGAGAACAACTCGAGCTGAGAACGCCTTCCGTGAGCAATTTTCATGTTGAGAGTCGAAACCTGAAGATTCCGGTCCGGGTGGAAAATCCTGAAGCAGTTCCTCGTTATTGCGGGATTACACTGTCCAACGTGAAAATAGCACCTTCTCCCCAATGGCTGCAAAACAGGTTGAAGGCCATTGGTCTTTCCCCAAAAAATAACGTGGTAGATGCTACCAATTACGTCATGCATGAATTAGGGCAACCCCTGCATGCCTTTGATGCGGATCGGATTGCGGGGAAACAAATACATGTTCGCACGGTAGCGGCCGGAACTAAGTTCACTACCTTGGACGGAATCCAACGAAGCCTGCATGAGGAGGATGTCATGATTTGTGACGCCGAGAAACCCCTTGCTTTGGCTGGTGTTTTCGGAGGACTCGATAGCGGTGTTACCGAGCAAACAAGCAACATATTCATTGAAAGTGCTTATTTCAATCCGGTTAGCATACGCAAATCCGCCAAACGACATGGTTTAAATACTGACGCCTCCTTTCGTTATGAACGCGGTATCGACCCGCGGATAACTGATTACGCTCTTAAGCGGGTTGTTTTGTTATTAAAAGAAATAGCAGGTGGCAATGTTTCGAGTGACATTGAAGATTATTACCCGCATAAAATTGAGGACTTTCCGGTATTCCTAACCTTTGCCAAAATCAATTCTCTCATAGGAGAGAACCTCTCAGAAGAGACCATAAAGGCCATTTTGGCTTCCCTTGAGATCAGGGTAAACAATATCACCGAGACCGGAATGGGACTGACCATCCCACCTTACCGGGTGGATGTGCAGAGGGAATCTGATGTGATTGAAGAGATTCTTCGGGTATACGGATATAATAACGTCAGGATAGGGGATAAAATTAATGCCTCCATGGCACATTCCTCTAAATTTGACGACTACAGGCTTCAAAACATTCTGGCAAGCCAGTTGGTGGGACAAGGTTTTTATGAGACTATGGCCAACTCTCTGACTACTTCTGATCACCTGCACCTGAGTAAGGATATACAAGAAGGAGAAGTGGTTAAAATGCTTAATCCGCTGAGCCAGGAGCTGGCTGTAATGCGGAGCTCGATGTTGTTTTCAGGTCTGGAATCTATTAGATTTAATCTCAATCGCAAGCGCAGTGATTTAAAGATGTTCGAATTTGGAAAAACCTATCATCAGGTAGGGCAGGAGCGGCAGGAGATAAAACACCTCAGTATCTTCATAACTGGCAAGAGACAGGAGGAATATTGGGGCCGGCCACAGGAACCGTCGGATTTTTTCTTCTTAAAAGGAATCGTTTCAACAGTGCTCGAACGCTTGGGAATTCAGGATTATCAGGCCGTCCCAATAGGAAAAGATGTATTTTCGGAGGGATTGAGCTTCAAAAAGGGAGATCAATTACTGGTGGATTTTGGTCTGATAAAGAAAGGTGTTCTCAAGGCCTTTGACATCGAACAGGAGGTTTTACATGCGGATTTTCTTTGGGACAATATGGTCTCCTTGCTCAAACAAAAACCCATGACCTTAAAGCCCATTACCAAGTTTCAGGCCGTACGGCGGGATTTTGCGCTTTTACTTGATGATGCCGTTCGGTTTGAACAAATATATGATTTGGCCTATCAGACAGAACGTAAGATTCTCAAGGATGTGCGGCTTTTTGATGTATATCAGGGAAAAAATCTGGGCCAAGGGAAAAAGAGTTATGCGGTGAGTTTCATTTTCCAAGACGATAAAAAGACCCTGACGGATAAACAGGTAGATAAAATCATGGTGAAACTACAGCAAAGATTTGAAACGGATCTGGGGGCTGAACTTCGATAAGAGCAGTCCTGCAGAAGGTGCCAGCGATTTGGTGTTGGAAGCTAATTAAAGATGAGGTATGTTGGGATATGCAATAATTTCAATAGTCGTGCTGCTGGGGGTGATTGTGTTTACAATCAAAACCGTACGTAAACAAGTGGCCAGACGAGAAAAGGAGGAGCAGGAGAAGCGCTCGGACAGGAATGATTCCGAATCGATGCCTTAAAATCTGATTAACAGATACCAGCTACTTTTGTTAACATACGTTAATCATTGCTAAAAACTCTTAAAATATGGCAGGGGACAACTGTGTAATCCGAAATTCGCATATATTAGTACCCTGATAACAAGCGCTGGGGGGCGCGGGATATCACAAGTTTTTAAAAAATCCGGCCAGATTGGCTGGATTTTTTTTTGGCGAAACTTTGGCTTTTTCAAGCGACCTTTCCTTTTCGTCTCTTTGGCGCGACTCCAGACAAATGTGAATGGTTTTTGAAATGTGAGGGAGGTTTGCTACTTTTAGGAAATTAAAGTGAAGGTGATGAAAATGAAAGGCGTGAATCTTCAGGATAAACTGGAAGGACTTAGAGACCGCCGCACTACACCATCGGCAATACTTGATGAAGTAAAAAAAGTATTGGACGAACAACTGGCCAGTGAAGATGCGGTCCTTCTTCGACTTCAGCAGGCGGAGGATGATTATCGAAATCCCTTTATGATTGATGAGCTGGAGGCAAACAGAATATTTCATATCTCACATATTCGGGACTTGTGTCATACCTATAGGTTACGATTTTTAAGTACCAAACATTATGACCGGGAACTACCAGTTGAAGTGCTGCTGGAAATTAAAGAACTTGAAAGAAAGCACCAGTTAAGGCTTCAGGGGTTTAAAATAATGGCTCCTGCTTCTCATTTCCGTCTTAAAAATGCAGATGATCCAATGTTATTTGCACCTATGGGGAACGGCTATTATTACCTGATCCATAAGTGGGGCAAAGACTTGCATCCCTTGAGGAAAATAACGGTTTGGCCCTTAAAAAACCTGGAAAACCTGCTTATCTTCTCCTTTGTTATTAGCTTCTTCCTCACCTTTGTAATTCGGGAACTCTTCTTTTGGAGATACCAGCAGACTTCGGAATTCATCATGTTGTATATGTTTACCTTCAAATCAGTAGCTGGTTTAATTGTTTTTTACGGGATTGCATTAGGGAAAAACTTCAGTGAATCCATCTGGGACAGCAAATTCTTTAATAGCTGATGGTACTTTTTCCGGAGGCTGTCGGACTTACAAAGTGGTGAGCACCAGGCTCCAGAGAAAGGTTGTCAACAGCGAAACAGGAATACCTACACTTAAAATAAGATTTGCCAGTTTAGGTCGCAGGTTATAGTCTGTAGCTATGATGGCCCCGGTGACCATTGGAGCCATTCCTGCTTCAAATACACTGATTTGTGCATTTAAACCTTCCAATCCCAATCCCTTACCAATTAAGAAAATCATGAGTGGGGCCAGTATTAATTTATAGATTAGAGCCATATTGACAAACTGGAGCTCCTGCCGGTCGAATCGCAGTTTTAGTTGCAAGCCTACTGAAAAAAGCGCCAGAGGAACCAGTGTGGCTCCCAAAATGTCCAGCAGCGGTTCAATGGGGTCAAAGGAGATAAAAGGCGGTAGAATAAGCGCCAGAAAGAACGCAAGAAAAGGAGGGAAGGATACGATTTTTTTTAGGATCGCATGGAGCTTTATTTCCCCTCCACTCGAAGCACGACTGGCGGACATGATACCTAAAGTGGACATGACTATAAAACAACCCTGGTCCACCAGAATCGCTATCTTCAGACCTTCCTCACCGTAATAGGCCTCGGAAAGCGGAAACCCTAGAAAGGAAGTATTACCCAGACCTGCAGTTAAATAGAGTGCCGCACGCGTGCGCGGATCCATAGGTAGAAAATTATGGATGAGCCGAATGAAAAGGTAGCTGCCCACCCAGATCAGCAGAGGTGTCAGAAAAGGAAGTGCCAGACTGATATCCCATTCTACTTTCGGCAGGTATTTCAGGGCTATAGCAGGTAGTGCAATATTGATAACCCAGGCATTCACGGCTTTGTAACTTCCTGGTGGAAGCGATTTATAGCGCTGAATTAGAATTCCTGCCAATAGGCACACGGAGATGAGCAAGAAGTTTGTCATTCCTTAGCTAATGTAGTTCCAGATGTTTTTGAATTTAGCCATCTGGGCGTAAGTGAACCTCATCACCTTATTTTTCGGCATATGAAGGCCGGGATCCTCTTTCAAAACCTTAAGGGCGTGGTAACGGGCCAGCTTTAAAAGCTCACTGTCCTGAACAATATCGGCGATTTTCAGATTCAGAACCCCACTTTGCTGAGTGCCCATAATATCACCCGGTCCCCGCAGCTTAAGGTCCACTTCCGCAATCTCAAACCCATCATTGGTTTTGACCATGGTCTCAAGCCGTACCTTGCTATCATTGGATAATTTATGGCCGGTCATTAAAATACAATAGCTTTGCTCCGCTCCACGACCTACCCGTCCTCGCAGCTGATGTAATTGAGACAGGCCGAACCGTTCGGCACTCTCTATTATCATTACACTGGCGTTGGGCACATTGACTCCCACTTCAATAACTGTTGTGGCTACCATTATCTGGGTTTCGCCTTTAACAAAGCGGTTCATTTCATAATCCTTGTCTGCAGGTTTCATCTGTCCATGAACGATGGATATTTGAAAATCTGGCATTGGAAATTCCCTGGAGATACTCTCATAGCCATCCATCAGGTCTTTATAATCCATGGTGGCAGATTCCTGGATTAAAGGATACACAATATAAACCTGTCTGCCTTTTTTGATTTCATCCTTAAGAAAAGCGAAGACTTTCAGCCGGTTGGAATCGTAGCGATGTACTGTTTTGATCTGTTTTCTCCCAGGCGGTAATTCATCAATTACAGATACATCCAAATCTCCGTAGAGGCTCATGGCCAGGGTTCGTGGAATGGGAGTGGCTGTCATGACCAAAATATGAGGTGGGCGCTTGTTTTTTTTCCATAATTGTGCCCGTTGTGCCACTCCAAACCGGTGCTGCTCATCAATGATCGCCAGGCCCAGATTCTGAAACTGAACAGCGTCTTCCAGCAGCGCATGGGTGCCAATAAGAAGGTCCATCTCTCCCGACAGTAAAGCCTCGTGTATCTCCCGCCGCTCACTTGTCTTTGTCGATCCCGTGAGAAGTCCTACCCGAAGGTTCATTCCTTTAAGTAGTTCAATAATCCCATTAAAATGCTGGATGGCGAGGATTTCCGTGGGAGCCATCAGACAACTCTGAAATCCATTATCCGTGGCCAATAAACAGGCCATTAGCGCGACAATCGTTTTCCCGGATCCCACATCACCCTGTAAAAGGCGATTCATCTGGGCACCGCTTCCCATGTCATACCTGATTTCCTTAATTACCCTCTTCTGGGCACCAGTAAGTTCAAAGGGCAGATGGTTGCGATAGAACTTGTTAAAATTATCTCCTACCTCTTCAAAGGGATATCCTTTTATTTTTTGCTTCTGCACCAGGTTTTTCATCAGGAGTTGGAGCTGGATGTAAAAAAGCTCCTCGAATTTCAGGCGTCTTTGGGCACCCAATAGCAATTCCTGGCTTTGTGGAAAATGGATGTTCAGAACTGCTTCAGACTTCGAGAGCAGTTTAAGCTCCTGAAGAATATGATCCGGAAGCGTTTCGCTAAAATGTTTTCCTGATTGCTGAAATAAGTTCTGTAAAATGGTGCTGATCGCTTTATTGCTTATTCCTCCCTTGGTTAATTTCTCTGTGGATGGATAAATGGGTTGCATGGCCATCCGCAGGCCGGTACGGTAGTCCCTGGCAAGTTCCATTTCCGGATGTACCATACTGAAACTGCCGTTGAAATGATTTATTTTCCCAAAAATAACATAGGCCTGGTTTAAGAGAAGTTTTTCTCTGATCCACCTGATACTGCGAAACCAGACCAGTTCCATTCGGCCGGTATCATCTACAAAATCTGCAACCAGGCGCTGTCCGCGTTTTTGTTCTACAGTTCGCACATTGACAAGCTTTCCGACAATCTGAACTTCGGAAGCAGTGGGTTGAAGCTCGCCTATTTTATAAAATCGCGTCCGATCAATATACCTGTTGGGAAAGAGGTTCAAAAGGTCCTGGTAGGTCTCGATTCCCAACTCGGAACGAAGTAATTTCGCTCGGGCGGGTCCGACACCCTTCAGGTAATCAATAGGGGTTTGCAGCATGTTTTGAACCATGCAGCTAAGATAATTAAAAACCTTCTGTCGTCCTGAGGCAAGATGCTCATTCCATCACTCCGCATCGGTCCAAGATAATTTAGTGGGTCTATAATCGGCCGCATCCCGGGGGTGTTTTTTTGGAGCAAAAGGGTTTATCGAAGCATGTGGTACAGTACTAGCCGGCGGGGCCTCAGAGTTTTTTGTGCTCTTAAACCCATTGGTGTATATTTGATTCATGAGGTATAACCTATTGATATTGCTGCTGGCATTGATTGGCAATTACTTATCTGCTCAGACTTCCAGCGGCCCTGATTTTCTTCGAGTCGAGGGAAAAGTGCGGATCGATCCCAGGCAGGGAAAGGTTCAGGCTGATTTGACCTATTTTTTTGAGCTGCTCCAGCCAGTTGACAGTCTTTTTTTGGATGCCCAGGGAATGGAATTTTCCAAGGTTGCCTTAAATGGAATAGAAGTTCCACATACCAATACCGGAAAAAGAATAGGAGTTCCAATTGGTGGGCTTTCTCATAAAGGTTTGTATGATCTTCATTTAAGATATGAAGTGGCGCCGAGACAGACCATGTACTTTGTAGGCTGGGAGAATACATCCAGTGATTCACTACTGTATGCTCCGCAGGTTTGGACGCAAGGACAGGGAAAATACACTTCTCATTGGTTGCCCAGTTTTGATGACACTTCTGAAAAACTGGAATTCGACCTGACCTATATCTTTCCAAAAGGGTACGAGGTCATTGCCAATGGCGCTTTGCGGGATCGTCGCCCGTTGAATGATTCCACAGTTGCCTGGACCTATGATATGGATCATCACATGAGCAGTTATTTAGTGGCCATGGTGGCGGGAAAGTATCAGGTCAAGGAATTGCTTTCTAAGGAAGGGACTCCCATTTCCCTTTATTTTTATCCCGAGGATGAGGAGCGCGTGGAGCCGACCTACCGTTACACCCTGGATATCTTCAATTATTTGGAAGAAGAGATCGGAGTGGCGTATCCCTGGAATACTTACAAGCAGGTTCCCGTACGGGATTTTCTTCACTCGGGTATGGAAAACACCACAACGACAATTTTTTCCGATTTTTTGATGACCGATTCTTTGGCCTTTGAGGATCGTAATTACGTCATGGTCAATGCCCACGAACTGGCGCATCAGTGGTTCGGTAACCTGGTCACCGCAGCGGGGGATGAGGATCATTGGCTTCAGGAAGGTTTTGCTACTTATTACGCTTTACTGGCTGAGCGGGAGATCTTTGGGCAGGAACATTATTACTGGCAGCTTTATTCCTGGGCAGAAGAGTTGGAGCTCAGGAGCCAGAAAGGGGAGGGTCAGGCTGTAAACCAGGCGGGTGGCAGTTCCCTGACGTACTATTACCAGGGGGCATGGGTGCTTCACAGGCTACGGGAAATATTAGGGGATGAGGCTTTCAGAGAAGGGGTGAGACAATATTTGATAAAATATCAGTATTCCAGTGCACGCACCCAGGATTTTCTGGACCAAATGGAGGCTGTAAGTGGGATGGACTTAACGGACTTTGCTAAAAGATGGCTCTTACAATCCGCATTTCCTGCAGAAGAAGCCCTGTCCTCACTCCAGAAATCTCCATTTCTCAACCAGTACCTGCAAATTGCAGCCCTGAAGGGATTACCTTTAGATCAGAAACGGGATCAATTAGAGCAAGCACTGAGATTTCCGGTAAATGATTATATCGGGCAACAGGTAATCCACCAATTGGCATTGGAAAGCCCGCGGGAAGTTCTGGATTTGTATCACAAAGGCTTTGAGAGCCATAATTCCATGGTGCGTCAGGCCATAGCTTTGTCTCTTGGGCAGGTTCCATTGGAGTTGAAAACGGCTTATGAATCTCTTTTGCAGGATGATTCCTACCTGACCCGGGAGGCTGCTCTTTATCATTTATGGGCAAGCTTTCCGGAGGATCGGGCCATCTATCTCCGTACCTTAGAGGGAGTAGAGGGGTTTTACGACAAAAACCTGGAGATTTTGTGGCTGGGCCTGCATCTGGCAACACCGGAATTTAAACCGGAGACCCGACAGCAGTCGATGCATCGTCTCATTGGGTATACGAATTCCGCTCATCCATTTTATATCAGAAGGAATGCCTTTAATTTTCTATACCAGTTGGACGCTTTTGAGCCTCAATCCCTCGCAAGCCTTGCCCAGGGAACCCAACACCCCGTCTGGAGGTTCAGGTCCTTTTGCCGGCAATTGATGGAAGAGCTTTTAGAGAAGCCCCATTACCAGAGCCTATTGCAGGATTTGTCTTTACACCTTCCTGAAAAAGAAAGAGAATATACTCAATCCTTGCTCAGAGCAAAGCGAGTGGATCCCGACTAAAATATTTGTCGGACTTCTTTCTTAATAAAGCTCAGGGCAGTTTCACTGGGAGCCTCCTGGTCCATCAGACTCGAGAGTAGGTACTGTCGAAGGTCAGTGGCGGATTTTACTTCCTCCTGAGCGGGTGCTTTACGAATGGCATTAATGGTTGCATTTTTAGATGCCCTGATGACGTTCCAGCACTCCTGACTCAGGTAAATTTGCTGAGCCAGATTGTGTTCAAACTCCTGCTCAATGGTGGCAATTAGTAAACTGGCATAAACATCCGGATCCTCATCCACAGGTTTGATTCGCAGCAGGAGATTGGCGGGTGAAATTCGCTCTAAAAACAATGTCATCCGTTCATAGGCCTGCAGGCGCAGAGGCAGGGCTTTTTTCTGATTTTCAAAATGCAGCAGATAAGTTCTTCTTTTATCTTCATTGGCTACATGCATTTTGAAAAAGTAAAATGAAATGGCTGCTACAAGCACCGCCGGTAGCAAATAAAACAACATGGTTCCAATATCCTGGGTCATCGGCTTTTAAATTGCGGGCTACTGATCCGAAACCGAGGTTTCTTCGGTTTCCACCTCTTTTACCTCGGTGGGGGTGCCCTTTCTATATGAGCCGCCTAAGTTAGGGCAACTTCTTAAAGTTGCCATAGAATCAAATGGAACTTTTCGTTTGTTATAGAGAAAAGTCTCAGACAGTGGCTTAGCGAAGTACCGATCCCCTAGATTGATTTCTACATCATCCATTGTGAACTGGCAGGGGTGTTCATAGCCACAGGCATGTGTTATTTCCAGGAGCTCCTTGCGGAAGTTGTTGAAGTAGTAATTTACCCTTTCCGATTTATCTTTTACATTCAACCCGGCCATGAGCCACCTGTTCTGGGTGGCCACTCCGGTGGGGCAGGTATTGGTGTGGCAGGATTGCGCCTGAATGCATCCCACGCTGAGCATGGCTTCCCGGGCTACGTTGATAACATCAGCTCCAATTGCAAAAGCCATGGCCGCTTTGGAAGGAAATCCCAGTTTTCCGGCGGCTACAAAAACCACGCGATCACAAAGTCCCTTTTTCAGGAAAATCTTGTAAACATCGGTGAAAGCATATATAAATGGCAAGGCTACGTGGTCTGCAAAACTAGGTGGGGCGGCACCCGTTCCTCCTTCGCCGCCATCAATACTAATAAAATCAGGTCCGCGGTTTGTTCTTTTCATGACATCGGTAAGTTCTTCCCAGCCCTGCAGTTTCCCTACAGCTGCCTTTATCCCAACTGGAAGTCCGGTGGCCTGGGCAATGTCTTCCACAAAATCCACCAGTTCCGCCATATTGGAAAACGTGCTGTGCACCGGAGGAGATAGAATATCCTTACCCATGGGTACATGACGGATTTCTGCAATTTCAGGAGTTATTTTAGAGGCTGGCAGGACCCCTCCTTTTCCAGGTTTGGCGCCTTGAGAAAGTTTTATTTCGATAGCTCGAACTTGTGGGTTTTCTTCCACCAACCGGACCATCTTTTCCATTGAAAAACTGCCATCATCGTTTCGTACGCCGAAGTAACCCGTTCCTATCTGAAAAACCACATCAGCTCCGGTCTTGTGGTAGGAGGACAATCCCCCTTCACCTGTATTGTGGTAGGCATAAGCTTTTTTACAACCCCGGTTCATGGCTTCAACGGCCCGGGAAGAGAGGGAGCCATAACTCATGGCCGATACATTGATGACTGAGGCAGGCCGATAGGGACGGCGGCGTTTATGAAATTGACCCATTACTTTTGCGCAGGCCAAAAAATGGGGATCCTGCCGATTGGGATGGTCATCAGGCATGTGGAAAGGAATCATCGCGTGATTGAGAAAGTGGTAGTTCTCCTTGTAGATATTCTGATCCGTTCCAAAACCTTCGTAGTTATTCTGGTTTTTTGCCGAGGCATATACCCAGCTGCGTTCAATGCGGTTAAAGGGAAGTTCCTCCCGATTACCGGCCACGATATATTGTCTGAGCTCCGGCCCGATACTCTCCAGCATGTATCGGAGATGTCCCACAATGGGAAAATTGTGGGTGATGGTATGGCGTTTGTTGAAAAAGATATCTCTAATGGCCAGGAGGACCAGAAAGATAATAATCCATCCCCACCATGAAATTGAACCAAGGAAATTGAGCAATTGTTCCATATTAAGTTTTGACTTTGTTCCTGAACATTTTAGGCTTTATGTCCATGAAAAGAATGACATGGCGATATTCAGGTGTTGTCTATAGTTTCTACTTTTGTAATCCCTTGAAGAGGTTAAGCGTATTTAAAGGTATCGAAATATTTTTGCTCCCCATAAAATTTTAGATTTTATGTTAAAATCAGATAAGCGCAGGACCTTTTCGGGTTACCATCTTTTTTGGTTAATTTTCCCCTTTAAAAGAAGCCAGTAGTTTGGAACAGTATTTAGCAGAATTGAATGAAGCCCAAAGGGCTCCTGTCCTTCAGAAGGAGGGCCCTATGATGGTCATAGCCGGCGCGGGATCTGGTAAAACCAGAGTTCTTACTTACCGGATCGCTTATTTAATGAGTCAGGGGGTTGATCCATTTAATATTCTTTCCCTGACCTTTACCAACAAAGCCGCACGAGAGATGAAAGCGCGGATTGCTCAGATTGTTGGGAACTCGGAGGCAAAGAACCTCTGGATGGGAACCTTTCACTCTATTTTTGCCCGGATTCTGCGATTTGAAGCAGATAAGCTGGGGTATCCCTCTAACTTTACGATTTACGATACTCAGGATTCACAGCGTCTTATCTCTGCCATTATAAAGGAAATGGGGTTGGATAAGGATGTTTATAAATACAAACAGGTACAGTCACGCATTTCATCCTATAAAAACAGCCTGATCACTGTAAAGGCCTATTTTCAGAATCCAGAACTGATGGAAGCAGATTCCATGAGTAAGAAGCCGCGAATGGGAGACATCTATAAAAACTATGTCGACCGTTGCTTTAAAGCCGGGGCTATGGATTTTGATGATCTGCTGCTTAAAACTAATGAGTTGCTGAATCGCTTCCCGGATGTGCTGCACAAATACCAGAACCGTTTCCGGTACATATTGGTGGACGAGTATCAGGACACGAACCACTCGCAATACCTAATTGTAAGAGCCCTGGCTGATAAATTCCAGAATATTTGTGTGGTAGGGGATGATGCCCAGAGTATTTACGCGTTTCGGGGAGCCAACATCAATAACATTCTCAACTTCCAGAAGGATTATGACGATGTGAAAATGTACCGCCTGGAACAAAATTACCGGTCAACCAAGAATATTGTCGAAGCTGCCAACTCGGTTATTGATAAGAACCAGACCAAACTGGATAAAGTCGTTTGGACAGCCAATGAAGAAGGACCTAAGATTAGGGTTAACCGGCTGCTCAACGATGGGGAGGAGGGTCGTTTTGTGGCCAGCTCTATTTTTGAGCACAAAATGCAGGAGCAGCTCAAAAATGGGGATTTTGCCATATTGTACCGCACCAACGCCCAAAGCCGGGCCATGGAAGATGCGCTCCGCAAAAAAGATATTCCCTATCGCATCTACGGGGGACTCTCGTTTTATCAACGAAAAGAAATTAAGGATGTGCTGGCTTATCTTCGCCTTATCATTAATCCCAGTGATGAGGAGGCTATCAAGCGGGTCATAAATTATCCTACCAGGGGCATCGGTCAGACCACCATTGATAAATTGACCATTGCAGCGAACCATTATGGACGCTCCATTTTTGAGGTCATGGAAAATATTGACCGGATTGACTTGAAAATCAACTCCGGCACCCGGAATAAGCTGACCAATTTCGTCAATATGATTAAAGGTTTTCAGATTCTGAACCAGGAGGCCGATGCCCTTACAGTGGCCGATACCGTAACTAAAAAAACCGGTCTGGTTCAGGAACTGAAGAAAGATGGAACTCCAGAGGGAATTGCCAAGATTGAAAATATTGAGGAACTCATTAACGGAATCCGGGATTTTGTGGAAGGACAAAAAGAACTGGCAGATGCCACAGGATCTCTTACCGAATTTCTGGAAGATGTAGCCCTTGCCACTGATATGGATAAGGACACATCGGACCAGGACCGGGTGGCTCTTATGACCATTCACCTTGCCAAAGGTCTGGAGTTTCCTGTGGTATATATCGTGGGGATGGAGGAGGATCTTTTCCCCTCAGCCATGAGTATGAATACGCGCAGCGAATTAGAGGAAGAGCGCAGGTTGTTTTATGTGGCGCTGACCCGTGCCGAGCAACAGGCGTATCTTACCTACACCCAGTCCAGGTATCGCTGGGGAAAACTGGTGGATGCCGATCCAAGCAGGTTCATTGAGGAAATAGATGATCAGTACCTGGATTATATGATACCTCAGGAGGACTACCGATACAAACCACTTATAGACACGGATATTTTTGGTGAGGTGGATAAAAGTAAATTCAGACAGACCAAGCCGGTGAATGGCACCCCACCTCCCTCCCATAAACCCACTGAGGATCAGCTCAGGAAACTGAGAAAGATTAAACCAGCCACTTCAGAAGCGGTCAGTAGTCCCGCTGCTGAGGTCATTTCCCTGGAACCTGGAAATGTGGTGGAGCATACCCGCTTTGGAAAGGGTAAGGTTTTAGGCATTGAAGGGGTAGGCCAGGACAAGAAGGCGGAGATTGATTTTGATCAGGGAGGGTTGAAAAAGTTGTTGTTGCGCTTTGCCAAACTGAAAGTCATTTCATGATTGCGTTTCCAGTGGCCTTAGGGGTGGATCAATGGGGTGAAAGCTGACTGAATTCTTCCGTTCCCCAAAATCTTGGAAAGGAGCCCCGGGATTCGATATAAAAGTTGTAAATTCTCAGTGAATTCTAAATATCTAAGACTATGGCAGAATTTATCAGGATTTATGAAGAGAACCCCAATCCCAAAGCGATAAAACGAGTAGTGGAAGCCCTACGGGATGGCGGGCTGGTTATTTATCCCACCGACACCATTTATGGGCTGGGTTGTGATATTACCAATACCGGAGCCCTGGAGCGGATCGCTCAGATTCGCGGGGTGAAACTTGAGAAAGCGAATTTTTCCTTTCTTTGTGAAGACCTGAGCAATCTATCGGATTATGTCCGGCAGATTGATACTCCAACTTTTAAGATTCTGAAACGATCACTTCCCGGACCCTACACTTTTATTCTGCCGGGGAACAACAACCTGCCGACAGTTTTCAAAAAGAAAAAGACTGTAGGGATTCGTGTGCCGGATAACAACATCTGCCGTGCCCTGGTTGCAGGATTGGGTAACCCAATAGTCTCTACTTCCATCCGGGATGATGACGAGGTACTGGAGTACACCACCGATCCGGAACTGATCCTGGAAAAGTGGGATCATTTGGTGGATATTGTTATCGATGGAGGGTACGGAGATAATGTTCCCTCTACAGTAATTGATCTCACCGGGGCAGAGCCAGAAGTAATTCGGGAAGGAAAAGGAGAGCTCGACATCGTATGATAGAAATAAAAGACCCGGCTCTTGGCCGGGTCTTTCAAATATCTTTTCGGAGAAGAAGATTATCGTGCACTTTCCATTCCTTCTTCAACAAGGTTGAAGAACTGGTCAAGTTTTGGAAGTACAATAATTCTTGTTCTTCTGTTTTGCGCTCTACCTTCTTCTGTGTCGTTTGTCGCAACAGGTACGTAGTAGCTTCTACCAGCAGCAGTCATGCGCTCTGGAGCCACTCCGAAATCTTCTTGTAGTACTCGTACAACGGAGGTTGCACGCTTCACACTAAGATCCCAGTTGTCCTGAAGAACTGCGTTACGAATAACAGACTGGCTGTCGGTATGTCCCTCTACCATGAATTCAAGGTCAGGACGTGCATTCACGACAGTAGCAACTTTTCCTAATACTTCTCTTGCCCGGTTGGTAACGTTGTATCTACCACTAGCAAACAGAAGTTTGTCAGAGATAGAAACGTACACTACGCCTTTATCGACACTGATCTCAATATCTTCGTCGTTCATGTTACCAAGAGCACCTTTAAGGCTGGTAACTAGTGCAAGAGTCACAGAATCTTTCTTGTTGATTGCGTCCTGCATACGCTGAATCTTAAGATCCTTTTCCTTGATGCTCTCAAGAGAACGCTCTAAGTTTTCAGCTTCTTTTTTAGATAGAGTTGCTAAATCTCCAACGTTGTTCAAAAGAGCAGCGTTTTGGTTGCTCAATCTGTTGATCTGCTCATTCAGGCTCTCTTTATCGTCCAAGCACGAATTCAGTTTAACAGTAGCAGTGTTTAGCTTATCCTGAGTTTCTTTATGCTGAGCCTCCAATTCAGCATACTTCTTTTGTGAAACACAAGAAGAAAGCAGGACGGCCATAGTGGCCGATAAAAGCATGATTTTCTTCATAATCCTTTAGTTAAATTTAATTAAATATTAGATGGTTCAAAAATACAAAAGTTTGTGTCCTGGTGAAATTTTAGTGTTAGATTTTTATTAATACTTCACAGCTGCCTAAAACGTTTTTTTCCCTCAATATAATAAGCCTTTACAACGGAGGATATTTTCGAATATTTTCCTCTGCGTGCTAATTTCTTTCTCTTCCGCAAAAAGAGGGCCAAATGGGAATAGAAACTGAAGTGAGCCCTTACAATCGCCCAGGTGTGACGGGGTTTTCCCTGGAAGACAAACATGATTCCTGCGATTCCGTCAAGTATTAATCTGCTGAAAATCAATAATATCACCTGAGCTCCGGGTACGTTCTTGACCAGGGAAAACAGGCTGTTGCGAAAGTTGAAAAAAGTTTTTCTGGGGTGT
>JAJUIC010000183.1 GCA_029265595.1 Flavobacteriaceae bacterium | reverse complement strand
TGTGATTTTTCCACTTTCGCTTATAGATACCAAAGCCCCGTCCTGGTTGGTAGATACAAACTGGTTTTCATATTCATACCAGGGATTCTCGGAAAATTCAAATTCTTCTTTAACCGGAACCCGAATCTCTCCCCGTCTGTTTAAAATATTCAGCTTGCCCGAAGCTTCCATGGCCAGGATATAATCTTTATTTCCGATTCGGATATGCTTAAGCGGTTGAATAAGTTCACTTTCCGCACTGGTAAAGCCAAACCCTTTCACTTTCTGACCTCTTCTGTTGTACATGTGGACCTCCTTGTCCTGAACAACCACAAAACGATAGTCGCGCGTATTACTGTAATCAAAAAGCCCCAGGGGTTGGGTGATTTCATCCTTAAACTCCAAGGGAAAGGGCTTTACCGGGTTCCCATTTCGATCCAGTACATGAAGCTTGTTCTGAGTGACGAATGCCAGCTGAATCCGGCCATTTTTTAATAGGTCAACTTCCTGAATGTGTCCAAGAATACGGGTCTGCAGTGGTTTCTTCCAGTAAATCTGACCTTCTGCAGATATTAGGTAAAGGGTATTGTCCATATCCTGGACGGCAAGGTCCAGACCTTTGCTGCGGTGGTTTGAAAAGAATACAGGTCTGGTTGCAACTGGAGCGTCCAATTGAACCGAGGCACTTTGATTAATTCCTTTATGAGTTGCTGTTCGGCTTTTGGCCTGATCCAAATAAGCATGGACATGGGCATAGTCATTCTGATACACAAACTGCACCGCCGTCAGGGGATGATCAGTGAAATCCAGATCCGAGGTAGTCTTCTGGTGTTTCTGAGATACCCACCTAGCAAGCTCCTCAGCCGCTAAATCATTTTGATAAACCAGAAGAAGGGAAGAACTATTGCTGAGGTATGAAAGTGCCTGCATCAAGGATTCGCTTTGTTCCAACACCTGCTGGTTTTGATAAGATATAATAAAATCTTCTAAAGATGATCTGCTGCCAGAGAATAGGTAGAAATGATCCAAAATGGTGTAAGCTTGCATCTTTTCTATTTGGAACAAAGGAGACAGTATGTTTTCGAATGCTTGCTCTGGTTGGTATTCAAAAATGGGAAGACCATGAAAAACCTCGGAGTTTTCTCCTTTGTCAAAACGGTGCTGAGCTCCTAATATTTCCTCAGGTCTTATGGCCAGCACATTACCTTTAGAGTGATAAACTAGGGCGATTTCCTGGGCTCCGGCCAGTAGCTCTTCCTCGCGTGATTCAAATACCTGTCTGGTCTGTATTTCCTTTTGTAGCGTGTCTTCAAGGGAATCAACCTTTTTAGAATTTTCTGCGATTCCTGGTGGTGGGATGCTATCGGGAATCTCCTGTGTGGAACTTTTGACACCGTCAACCATCCCGTTGTATTTATTTAGATTTTCTTGAAAATGATGAAAATCCTCAAGGCTAACAGCCATAAATCCTTTACTGTCAATGGGCGTGATTTTGGGAGCTTCTATAGATCCGGGTACCATCCCTTGAAATACATTGATGAGCTTATTGGAGGCTGTGGAAGTGGAAACACCATTGAGGAGAATACCTGATTGGGTAATGTCTACATCAACACCTGTCCAGCTGCTAAAGGATTCAAATCCCGATAGATCAGCATTTGGCAATAATTCTTTTAGAACGGAAACTCCGGCCTCATGATTAACATAAAGATTAGTTTTCTTTTTGGAAGTCGCCCTGCGGGCTCTGGCAAGATCGTTACTATTAGTAAGAAGATGCTCGCCTTCCAGGCTTTGTCTCAGTAAATCTTCTGAATCGCTGATCAGTAATAAGCTGTCAACGCTCCCGACATAACTCACCTGATTGTCCAGGGTATATTTTGTAAACTCAGTTTTACCATATTTGATGGTTTCCACCTGCCTGTGTTGTACGTCGCTCAGAGAGTCGATTTCAGGAATGCCTTTTATAATCAGGGTGTAATGAATCTTTTCCCCCAGGTTGGCAAAGGCCAACACTGCGGGATATGCGTGTTCAAAATGCTGAATGAAAGATAGTTGTTGCTGAAGCTGATGATAAAGTGGATGCTCATTATTTTGCCGGATGAGCAGATTATTTCTCAGGTTGCTAAAAAACAGATCAGGATTGGGTGTCTCCAGAATAAGAGCAGCATCGCCTGGAACATAATCCAACGGATTTCCCGTGTACCTGTAGTCCCTGGAACAGGATCCCAGCATAAATACTAAGAGAGCAAGTGTGGCGTATTTCATGTGCGTGATAATCTTCAGACAAAAGTATGTTTTCCTGTAGCTACTTGCAATGATCCGCTAAACAGTGTAATTATATGAATTTGGTTTTAGCTCGCCCTTAAAGGAGGGATTGTTCAAAGAATGGCTTTTCTGGAGATCAAAAAGCCGATGTAAAAATTCCCTTCTGTTGACGGAAGAACCCGAATGGAATTTCACAGTGGAAGGACAAAATCTAGTAGCCCGAAAGCGTCCCTTTAGCCTTTGGGTTTTTACAAGGCTAATTCCAGTTGTTCGGGCAATTGCCGAAAACTCTTACGGTGGTAGGGTGTCAAACCGTACCTACGGATAGCTTCTCTGTGCTCCTTTGTTGGGTACCCTTTGTTCTGTTTCCAGTTGTACATCGGGTATTCTTTGTGGATATGGTTCATGTATTGATCCCGATAGGTCTTGGCCAGAATGGAGGCTGCTGCAATGTGTAGATATTGCGCGTCTCCTTTAATAAGACATGCGTGAGGGATATTCCCATAGGGTTTGAACCGATTTCCATCCACAGCAATAAAATCGGGCGGGGATGAAAGAGCATCTATGCAGCGATGCATGGCTAGAATTGAGGCATTCAGAATATTGAGCTGGTCGATTTCGTCCATGAATACATGTTTCACGGAAAAGCATACTGCCTTTTTTTCAATCCAT
>JAJUIC010000077.1 GCA_029265595.1 Flavobacteriaceae bacterium | reverse complement strand
GTGGTGGAAACCACCAGTATGATTGCCATCGGCCTTGATCCCAACGCTAAACAAGTAGTGGTGGTGGAGCCCCGCCGCAATGATGCGTTTGAGGTTGTTAATCTGCAGGATGTAAAATCGTGTAGAATCCGAACCTCTGGAGCTTCAAACGGCCAGAGTTCCTATACCTATGTTGGTATTGACCTGACCCCCAAGGGGAAAAGTGCTAAAGGGGTTGAACTTACCTTTTACGATGACCAGGAGGAACTGAATCTTACTGCAGAAGCAGAACTACTGAGGGCTAAAGAATGGCAGGAGCTTTTGGAAAAGCACCTTTCCTGATTTAGGTTTGCTTGAAAAATGAGAAGCTGTCCGTGTGGCAGCTTTTTCTATTTATGACCCGCGGCACCCCACAATGTCTTCTTGTGAGTAAGCTTGAGGGGAATTAGATTTCCCCTTTTTTGCGGTTGGCGAGTTTCTCCAGAAGAAAAATGGTTAGAAAACCGATAATGCACGCAGTGATAGCTGTACCCACCTGAGGATCTCCGGAGAAGTTCCCTGGCAGAATACTCTTTTCGGTTAGTGGAACTTCATGCCCATCTGAATTTATATAGGTGGATAGCGATTCTTTCCATGGCCAAATCTTATTGAGGGATCCAATCATAAATCCGGTGAGTACAGCCAGGGTGAGGTTCTTGTAATTGTTAAACATCCAGGTCAAAATTTTGGAAAAAACCTTAAGACCCAGTACAGCGCCTATTGCAAAAACAGCTAGCCTTCCCCCTGCCTGTAGACCTAAGTCCACATTGCCACTAACAATAGCTTCGCTAAGCATATTGACTGTTCCAATGACTGACGCATAAGATCCTAAGAGCAGCAGGATGAAAGAACCTGATATTCCCGGTAAAATCATCGCGATGATTGCGATAAAACCCGATATGAATAAGAACCCATAATTATCGGGAGCGGTGGAGGGTGCCGCAACTGTGATGAAATAGGCCAGAGCCGCTGCCAAAATCATGGCAATGATGCCTTTTGGCGTCCATCCATTGACTTGTTGTGCGATATAGAGAATACTGGCCAGTACCAACCCGAAAAAGAAGGACCACAACACGATGGGTTCATTCTCCATCAGGTAGGTGATTCCACGAGCAAGAGTAAAAATGCTCAGTAGTACACCGGACCCTAAAGTAACCAGGAAGGATAGGTTGTATTCCTTCCAGGCTTTTGCCCAGCCTTCTTTTCTTCCCAGGGAGAAGAACTTTAGGTCCAGTTTGTCAATAGTATTGAGAAGTTCCTCATATATCCCGGAGATAAAAGCGATGGTGCCACCGGATACGCCCGGAACTACATCGGCAGCCCCAATGGCCATGCCTTTTAATGCTAAAAATATATAAGAAAGTGAACTGCGCATTTTTCTGATTTTGGACAAAGGGCCAAAGGTAAAAAAATATTGCCTCCACCCCTTCGAATACAACAGTTTTAGACCTTCCTGTAATAAGGAATTAACCTGTCCTAAAATCCGTGATCAAGACAGGGTTCTTTACGGTAAAAATAACATTTTCGATAGGAAACTTATGTGAGGATTTAGCTTAAATTTGCAGCTCAAAATAAGGCTTTGATGTCAGAAGTTATTACCGCCATGTTATGGAGTGTTTCCCCTTTTGGTGAGGCTAAAGTCGGGATTCCGTATGCGCTCCTCAACGGGGTGAACATTTACCTTGCTTTTATTGTCTGCTTTATAGCCAATGTTCTGGTGTTTCCCATCATGATGTTTTTTTTAAATTATATAAACAAACATCTGTGGAGGTGGAGGACGTATAAAAAATCAGCCCTTTTTGTTGCCAAGCGTGCCAAAGGAGGTGCAGGGAAAAGTGTTCAGAAGTATGGTTTCTGGGGTTTGCTCATTTTTGTAATGATGCCTATTCCGGGAACAGGGGTTTATGCCGGATCAATTGCTGCTTACCTCTTCGGTATTCGTAAAAGGAGCGCCTTTTTAGCCAATACCATTGGCATTTTTCTGTCCTGTTTGATTGTGTGGACCACCACTATTTTAGCTCAGGAAGGACTTACTAATTAGAGGTTATTTCCGTAAGTACTACCTATAGCAGGTACCTGTATAAGATGCATCCAGGGTTTAATTCACATAAGTAGATACCACTGTTCTGAAATCAGTTTTTATGTGATTTGTATTATAAGGTGAATTCGCCTCACGTGTTGAAACCCCTTCACCTTATATTTGGCATTAGCGATGTTAAGAGCAGACAGAAGACTTAAGGCTGATTCTCTCCGTCTTCTGGTTTCCTGGGTTTGTCTTCTTCTTTTTTAGGACTGATGATGCCAAGTTTCTTGGCTCTTTTTTCCCAGGTTTTCCGAGCCATCATCTGCATATCCTCAATATTGTCCTGCTCATCCATGATTTCAAGACCCAGTAAAGTCTCGATAATGTCTTCCATGGTTACCAGCCCTACCGTATTTCCGAATTCATCCACGACGATGGCCAAATGCGATTTCTTTTGGATAAATATGTCAAAGAGTTCAGGGATAGGGGTTTCTCCCTGGGTCATAAAAACATCCCTTTTCAGGATGCTCAGGGGTTGATCCCCCTTTTCATCAAGCATTTCCTCCAGGATGGCATCTTTTAAAACAAAACCAGTTACGTTGTTTGGATGGTCCTGATAAATAGGAATTCTTGAGAACCTTAGTTCTTCATGAGCGTTATAAAATTCATCGAGGGTTGTATTTTCCTCTTCAATTACTGCTACAGAAAAAGGGGTCATAATGTCTTTGGCCTTGACAGAATTGAACAGCATGAAATTCTGAATGAAAGCTGTTTCATTTTTTTCAAATACACCTTCTTCCTCGGCTGACTGGGTCAGAATCAAAAATTCTTCCCGGCTCAGGGAATTCATATGAGCCGACTTCCCGATAAGCTTGGTGGTGAATCGCATCAGCCAGATTATTCCGGTGTATTTCAGGGGAATGATCATGCATTTTAGAGCTACTACGGTAAACGAACCTAGAGAGTGCCAGTAGGTCGCCCCGATGGTTTTTGGAATTATCTCGGAGACAATGAGGATGGCCAGGGTCATAATTACCGAAATTATAAATACCGGTTGGCCACCACCATAAATGTTTTCGGCCTGGACCCCAACCATGAGAGCACCCACTGTGTGGGCGACGGTGTTAACCGTAAGAATGGCGATTAGTGGCTGATCAACATCTTTTTTGAGTTTGATGATTTCGGTGGCATAGGTTTTTCCCTCTTGTTCCTTCATTTTCAGAAAATGAGGAGTGTAACTAAGAAAGGCGGCTTCCACAAGAGAACAAACAAAGGAGAAGAAAAGCGCAACGAGTGCATATATGAGTAAGAGACCCATTTATAAGTTTTATTTTATGGCTAATTTATAAAATTTCCAATCTTCTGGGACACGCATATAAGAAATTTCTGTGTTTCTCCTCTGGAAGGAAGGGAAGATCGGGGGGTAAGGTTTAAGGCATTCCATGTCCAATCAGAAAGAATGCTTAAAAAAACACCGGAATGTCCAGCGACATTCCGGTGTTCCGTAATTGGGTCCAAGACCATTAACCATTCATGGATATCAGGAATTCTTCGTTATTCCTGGTCTGTTTCATGCGTTCACTCATGAATTCCATGGCCTCTACTGGGTTCATGTCAGCAAGGTATTTGCGCATCACCCACATTCTGTTCAAGGTGTTCTCCCCAAGAAGAATGTCATCTCTTCTGGTACTGGAAGCGTTCAGGTCGATGGCAGGGTAAATTCGCCTGTTGGCAATTTTGCGATCTAGCTGCAGCTCCATATTCCCGGTACCTTTAAATTCTTCAAAGATAACTTCATCCATTTTGGATCCGGTTTCAGTCAGTGCAGTCGCTATAATGGAAAGGGAACCTCCATTTTCAATGTTTCTGGCAGCCCCGAAGAATCGCTTGGGTTTATGCAGCGCATTGGCATCCACCCCTCCACTAAGCACCTTACCACTGGCGGGTTGTACGGTGTTGTAAGCTCTTGCCAGACGGGTGATGGAATCCAGCAGGATCACCACATCGTGACCGCACTCCACCATTCTTTTGGCTTTTTCCAAAACGATATTGGCGACCTTCACATGTTCATGCGCCTCTTTGTCAAAGGTTGAAGCAATAACTTCTCCCTGAACGTTTCGTTGCATATCAGTTACTTCCTCAGGACGTTCGTCAATCAGAAGGATAATCTGGTAAACCTCCGGATGGTTGGCTGCAATGGCATTGGCAATGTCCTTTAGGAGCATCGTTTTACCGGTCTTGGGTTGGGAAACAATCATTCCACGCTGCCCTTTTCCAATAGGAGAAAACAGGTCCATAATCCGGGTGGAGATGGTACTTTGTTTTTCGGCAATGTTGAATTTTTCCTGTGGAAACAGCGGCGTCAGATGCTCAAAAGAGATGCGATCCCGTACTACCTGAGGATCTAAACCGTTAATTTTATTGATTTTAATCAGAGGGAAGTATTTTTCACCTTCTTTTGGTGGCCGTACCTGTCCCAGAACGGTGTCACCTGTTTTAAGACCAAAGAGCCTGATTTGTGATTGAGACACATAAATGTCATCCGGAGAGGACAGGTACATGTAATCTGATGATCTCAAAAATCCGTATCCATCCTGCATGATGTCAAGAACTCCTTCACTTTCAATGATGGCATCGAACTCGAAATCCGGCTCTTTGTACCGGTTGCGGGTATCTCTGTTCCCGTTGGTGTCCTTAGAAGATTTATTTTTTTGCTGATAATCCTTCTGGTTATCCGATTTTCCGGAATCCTGCTGATGTCTGCTGGATTTGTTATCCCGCTGACCTCCCTGTTTTCTGGAATCTTCTTGTTTGGACTGAGGTTTTTTGGGAGCAGGCTTGGGTTGCCTGGGAGAGTGGTCTTTTCGGTCCTGGCTTTGGTTGTTGGATTCTTTAGGAGGGTCCTGCCGGGAATCTTTGCTTTCTTTGGAGCGATCCTGTTGCTTTTGCTGAGGTGCATTATCGGTTGAAGCCCTGGCTGGATCTGGTTTTTCCTTTTTTTGCGGTTGGGGCCGCTGTGGCTTTTCTTCCACTTTTTCCGTAGCGGGTAGGTCTTCGGCAAGAACTTCCTTTACCTTGTTGGGATTGGCAGCCTGGTAATCGAGGATCTGGTAAACCAAATCTAGTTTTTTTAATGCTCGGTACTTGGGGACTTTTAGGGATTTGGCTATTTCCTGAAGTTCAGGCAGCTTTTTAGCTTTTAATTCTGAAATCTCAAACATGAATAGGTAGAAATAAAGTTTGTTTTTGGTTTTAATTAACCTTCTCGAAGAAGAATCGAAAATAAAATAGGAGTCTTAAGTAACGTGGGTTGAATTTGTTACGAAATGATAGTGCAATAATACGACATTATTTTAAATCCATAAATATGTTTTCTAATTTTAATCTGTTATTTTTGTGCCTTTCAAAAGGAAACCATGATTCAACGAGTGCAGACTATCTATCTTTTTCTGGCCGCCTTGGTCAGTGGAGGATTGATATTTGTATTTAGTTTATGGCAGGATCAGAGCGGTCAAGCTGTCTTTGCGCAGGATATATTAGGCGTGTTTTTAGCCTTCCTGGCTTCAGCCCTTCTTTCTGTTATTGCCATTTTTATGTATAAAAATAGACAGCACCAGTTTGTACTGGGGCGGCTCAATATGTTATTAAACTTAATTTTACTAGGAGTATTTGTCTATTGGTCCCTAAATTTATCTGGAGAGATGCAAGTCTCAGAGAAAGGTATTGGGATTCTGATTCCTATCGTTTCTATCGTTTTATTAGTGTTGGCCAATAGGGCTATTAAAAAGGATGAAGATCTCGTAAAATCTGTGGATCGATTGCGATAAACCTGTTATCTTAGTAGTATTAGTGCGTGAAACCCGGGTCGAAAGATTCGGGTTTTTTGCATCCGGCGCCTAACGTTTCCCAAGTTCAATGACTTCCAGATCCTTTATGTTAGTTCCGTCGATGACAAAGCGCAACATGGTGCGCATTTGATGAAATCCCTGTTTTCCGGCGGCACCAGGATTCATGTGAAGCAATCCCAATTTTTTGTCATTCATGACCTTAAGGATGTGAGAATGTCCGCAGATGAAAAGCTGGGGAGGATTTTTTTGTATGGCTGTGCGAATGTCAGGGGAGTAGCGGCCGGGATAGCCCCCTATGTGGGTGATCCACACATCTACCCCCTCACAAAAAAAGCGTTGGTGGAGGGGGAACTCCTTTCGGATTTCGGTTCCGTCGATATTGCCATACACGGCACGTAGCGGTTTAATCTGTTGGATCTGGTCAGTTACTGATATGACTCCGATATCTCCGGCATGCCATACCTGATCAGCCTGCTGTGCGTATTCCAGGATTCGGTCGTCTATATGGCCATGGGTGTCACTCAGGAGCAGAATTCGTTTCATTACTGGAAATTTTCAGAAGTACGGAGGGCAAAGATATAGAACGCCGGAGGTTTTCAGTTGGGTTGAATGGCTTATCTTTGTCTTTTGCAAAAGTAAATCAGGCAGGCTCTTGAGGTATTTTCTAGAACTGGCATATCATGGTGGCCACTATCACGGGTGGCAACGGCAACCCAGCCAAGTCTCGGTACAACAAAAACTTGAAGAGGCGCTGCAACAGCTTTTGCAGAAGACTGTAGAGGTGGTTGGAGCAGGAAGAACGGATGCGGGTGTTCATGCCAAGCAACTATTTGCTCACATGGATGTACCCATGGAGCTTGCTGAGGATTTTGAATACAGACTCAATGCGGTTTTACCGGCTGACATTGCGGTTAAGGGAATCTATAGGGTCCGGCCTGATGCGCATGCACGATTCAGTGCCCTGAGCCGAACTTACAGGTACTTTATTGTGTCGCATAAAGATCCTTTTGTCAGGGAAACCACCTGGTTTATAAAGCAGACACTGGATCTGGAAGCAATGAATAAAGGTGCCAGTATATTGCTGGACCATACCGACTTTAAATGTTTTTCCCGTTCCAGAACGGATGTGAAGACCTACAACTGTGCCATTGAGTATGCGATTTGGAAACAGGAGCAAGAAAAGCTGGTGTTTGAAATAAAAGCTGATCGATTTTTGAGAAATATGGTGCGGGCCATTGTCGGGACTCTGGTGGAGATTGGAAAAGGAAAAATGCCGCCGGAGCGCATGCAGGAAATTATTGAAAGTCGTGACAGAGGTCAGGCGGGTACTTCAGTTCCCGCACAAGGATTATTTTTAACCAGGGTAGAATACCCTGAAACGATATGGAATAGATAATGGCTGGATCCACTGGGAACGCATTCGATTTTGATATGTTCAGAAGATTGCTGACTTATGCACAAAGGTATAAGTGGACATTCTATTTTGTAGCTATTGCTGCCATTCTGCTCTCCTTTTTCGGAGTGCTGAGACCGTATCTCTTACAGGTAACCATAGACGAGGGGATCGTTCCAAGGGATACGGACCAGTTGGTGTTTTATGTCGGAGTTATGGCCATCGTCCTTCTTTTAGAGGTGGTTTTTCAGTTCTGCTTTATCTACTTTGCCAATCTTTTGGGACAGGATGTTATCCGGGATCTTCGGGTGCAGCTGTTTGACCACATGCTGCAATTCAAAATGAAATATTTTGATCGCACAGCCGTGGGGAAATTAGTCACCAGGGCGGTGAGCGACATCGAAACCATTGCCAGTATTTTCAGTGAAGGACTCTTCACCATTATCAGCGATTTACTGAAAATGGGAGTGGTCCTGGCCTTTATGTTTTACCAGAGTTGGCGCCTGACCTTGCTGGTTTTGGTGGTATTGCCTTTTATTATTTATGCCACCCGGGTCTTTCAGCGCAAAATGAAAGTCGCCTTTGAAGATGTGCGCAATCAGGTGGCCAATCTCAATACCTTTGTACAGGAGCGCATCACCGGAATGAAGATCGTACAGCTTTTTAACCGGGAGCAGAAGGAATACGAGAACTTCAAAGAAATTAACGACAAACACCGTAAGGGATGGATCAGAACCGTATGGTATAACTCCATTTTCTTTCCCATTGCAGAAATGTCCACATCCATTACCATTGGTCTTGTGGTGTGGTACGGAGGAATGCAGGTGATGGGTGGGAGTGAAGCCATCACCCTGGGAGTGATTGTGGCCTTTGTGGAGCTCACTCAGATGTTGTTCAGGCCTTTGCGGCAAATTGCCGACAAATTCAATACCCTTCAAATGGGAATGGTGGCTTCCAATCGGGTTTTCGGGATATTGGATACCCAGGCCAGTATTGTGGATGAAGGCACCATTGAAATCACGGATCTGAGAGGGGAGATCGAGTTTAATGAGGTTCGGTTTGGATATGTGGAGCATGAGGAAGTGCTCAAAGGAATCTCCTTCAAGGCTCAGCCCGGTGAAAACATTGCCATTGTTGGAGCCACCGGCGCAGGGAAGTCTACCATTGTCAACTTGCTCAACCGCTCTTATGAAATCTGGGATGGGGATATTAAAGTAGATGGGATCAAAATAAAAGACATTAAGCTCGCGTCCTTGCGTGCACAGATTGCTATCGTGCTTCAGGATGTTTTTCTCTTTGCTGAGACCATCATGTATAATATTACCCTGGGCAATCCCGATATTACAGAGGAGGATGTTATTGAGTCGGCTCGGGAAATAGGAATACACGAATTCATCATGGCCCTACCGGGGGGATATAATTACAACGTTCGGGAACGGGGCGTGATGCTTTCGTCGGGGCAGCGCCAGTTGATAGCCTTTCTGCGTGCCTACGTAAGTAACCCGAGTATTCTGGTGCTGGATGAGGCCACGTCCTCGGTAGATTCCTATAGTGAACAATTAATCCAGAAGGCCACAGAGAAAATTACCACGGGTAGAACTTCGATCATTATTGCCCACCGGCTGGCGACCATTAAGAAAGCCGACCGGATTTTGGTGATGGATGCCGGTAAAATAGTGGAGATGGGGACTCATGAGCAATTGCTCCAGCAGGAGAATGGATATTACAGGAACCTGTATGAAGTCCAGTTTGCAGAGGAGGCCTCGTCCTGATTTTAAACCAGATCTTCTCGAAGTTTTTCCATCAGTTCTTCATTGTTCCCGTAAATGACGAACTCCCCGTCTTTGATGTAGGAAATTTGACCCGTTTCCTCACTGACTACCAGTGCCACGGCATCTGTTTTCTCGGTGATGCCCACGGCTGCCCGGTGGCGCAGTCCAAAACGTAAGGGAATGTTCCGATCATTTGAAACGGGCAGTATTACCCGGGTGGCAGTAATGAAGTTGTCTTCTATTATAATAGCACCATCGTGCAAAGGGCTGTTTTTGTAGAAGATGGATTCTATGATGGGTTGATTGACCTGTATTTTTTGTGCATCTCCGGTATTTTTTACAAAATCCAGGCTGGTGTTTCGTTGTATGACAATGAGCGCACCTGTATTGAGACCTCCCATGTTTTCACATGCCCCTACAATGGCCTCCAGGTCGTTTGGTGTCTCCATGTCTTCCCGGATGAGCTTCAGGGTTTGGAAGAACTTGCGTCTGCGGGCAAAGTTGGTG
>JAJUIC010000063.1 GCA_029265595.1 Flavobacteriaceae bacterium | reverse complement strand
GGGACAGGGAATCGCCGACCAGCGAAGGGAAATAGCACGCGGACTGGAGGAAAGTGTTGATGTACTGAACAACGTGGGGATCAATTCTCAAGAAGCCTCTGCCCTTATTGTGGTTACACAGCATTACGATACATTACAATCCCTGGGAGAAGACACCCAGAGCAATCTTATTTTACTGCCCAATGCGCCCCAGGCCGGAAGTGACATGCTCAATAACATGATCGCTTCATTTACGGCTTCAAATCAAATTGGAGAGGCCATGAAGCGCACCACAAAGAACAAATTAAAAGAGAACAAAAAATCAAGGAATAAAGATAACAGGGATTACCCGGAAGACCCGGTCCTCTAAAAGAACAATGGCCGCTGAAAATTGTTCTCCAGCGGCCATTCTCTTAAATTTCATTATTTCCAAACCTTACTTCTTCCCTCTTGAAGATTTCTTCAGTATAATCTTTCCCAGCATTTTATAAAACATAGAAGTACTGAGAAACTTTGCCGAAAGCTCCTTCAGGATTTCTCGTGGAGCCAGACTTTCCCGGGTGCGGTTAACACTGAGCGAAATCTCTTCCCTGGCAATATCCTGCTGCAATTTCAGCAATTTCAAATCCCGGTCTATTTCATCAAAACTCTTATACTGTCTCATCCCTCTCTTCATTTGGTTCTCCATCAGGGTCGGAATCATTGAAAACTTTTCGTGAAATTTTCACCAACAACGTCCGTTCAATGAGTTTATTCCCGAATAACAGCATACAACAAAACAGCAATAAATAAAATCCGGCAACAATAAAGAACCCGCTACTGGGTACACCAATAAGGTTGCTCAGCCAAAAAGAAACTGCAAAAGAAAGGAACACGATGAAAAACAAAATAAAAAAAGCCATTATCAGCCCGTTAACCAGGCCGATACCAGCTTTCATTCCTTTTTCAAAGATTAGAAGTTTGTAATATTCGGCACTGACCTCTCCGAACGATAAAAAACTACTTTTTATCCTTTTAAGATTATTTGCTATTCTTTCAAAGGCCATATTTTAAACTACCGCGTTGTCTGTAGAAGTATCCAGATTGGGGTCGTCCGAAGCTTTGGCTTTTGAACGGCTCTCCCTGAATTTCGCATTCTTCTCTCTAAGCTCCTCCAGTTTTTCTTCCAGACTCTCCAGAATTTCATCTGCTTTTCCACTGGCATTGACCAGGGTATCCTCTAACCTTCTTTCAAAATCGGTTTTTGCCTTGTTCGCCTTTGAACTCAGGTTCGAAGAGGTTTCACGGTATTTCCTGTTGATATCATCTTGCGCCCGTCGGGCATTTTCACTAATCTTTCGTCTGGTTTCCTCTCCGGAATCAGGAGCATACAGCAATCCAAAACCGGCTCCTATGGCGGCCCCGGTAAGAAATGCTAAAAATGTAGTTCCGTTATTTGCCATGATAATTGATGGTTAAAGTTATGTCCTTCAAATTTAAGGGATAGATAAACGTAAAGCTGTTAATAACTGGTTAATAATCAGGAATTGGCCATTTTGGCCCATGAATCTCTCAGAGTTACTGTACGGTTGAAAACAAGCGCTCCCTCCTTACTGTCCGGGTCCACATTAAAGTAGCCGAGCCGTTGAAACTGATATTGCTCGAATTCTTTGGCCTCAGCCATACTGGGTTCCAAATATCCTCTAACCACTTCCAGCGAATTGGGATTAAGAAATGACATAAAATCCTGATCCTTATCCCCATCCGGCGCCTCCACTTCGAATAAACGATCATACAACCGGACCTCTGCTTCAACAGCATGTTTAATAGAAACCCAATGGAGGGTTCCCTTCACTTTTCTCTGCGACTCCGGGGTACCGCTACCACTGCGACTGTTAGGGTCATAGGTACAGTGGATTTCAAGTATATTCCCCGCTTCATCTTTCACAACATCTTCTCCTTTAATGATGTAGGCGTTTTTAAGCCGTACTTCCTTTCCAAGACTCAGTCTGAAAAACTTCCTATTGGCCGATTCTTTAAAATCTTCCCGTTCAATATACAGCTCCCTCGAAAAAGGGACCTTCCGGAAACCTGCCGAATCATCCTCCGGGTTATTTTCAGCTTCCAGCCATTCTTCCTGATCTTCCGGATAATTAGTGATGACCAGTTTCACAGGATCCAGAACTGCCATCACCCGGGGAGCGGTTTTATTAAGATCTTCCCGTGCACAGAATTCCAATAGAGATACGTCTATAATATTTTCTCTTTTGGCCACTCCGATAGTCTCGGCAAAACGCCGAATCGAAGCAGGCGTATACCCTCTTCTTCGCAAGCCTGAAATTGTAGGCATACGGGGATCATCCCAGGACGACACTACTTTCTGTCTGACCAGTTCAGCCAATTTCCTCTTGCTCATGATAGTATAGCTAAGGTTCAATCGGGCAAATTCCCGTTGCTTTGGTTTGACATCTCCCTGGGTGTATACCTTTTCAAGAAACCACTCGTACAACTCCCGGTGCATCACAAATTCAAGGGTACAGAAGGAATGTGAAACCGCTTCAATGTAGTCACTTTCCCCGTGGGCCCAGTCATACATCGGATAGATCATCCACTTGTTTCCCGTGCGGTGATGACTCTTATGCAAAACCCGATACATCACAGGATCCCGCATGAGCATATTGGTATGAGCCATGTCAATCTTAGCTCTTAAAACATGTTCCCCTTCCCGGGTCTCCCCGTTTTTCATCTTTTCAAACAGCATCAGATTTTCTTCGACACTCCGACTGCGATACGGGCTGTTAGTTCCGGGCCTGGTAGGAGTACCCTTTTGTTCAGCGATTGCCGAGGAGGGCTGGCTGTCAACGTAGGCATCCCCGTCCTTGATCATTTGGACAGCCCATTCATATAATTGCTGAAAATAATCCGAAGCATAACATTCCTCGGCCCACTCAAAACCCAGCCATTTGATATCTCTTTTAATGGCATCGACAAACTCCTGTTCTTCTTTGATGGGATTGGTATCATCAAAGCGGAGGTTCACGGGCGCATTATATTGTTCACCCAATCCGAAATTTAAACAGATGGATTTCGCATGGCCAATGTGAAGGTACCCATTGGGCTCAGGTGGAAATCTAAATTTGAGTTTAGCAGGGTCGTATCCCGCTTTAAGATCTTCATTTATAATATGCTCAATAAAATTAAGCGGCTTTTTTTCTTCAGACATATTGATGAAATTCATAGGAGGTAAAATTACTGAAAATCTACATCATAAAATCAATCTACAAAAATTTCCACTTTCCCCCACCAGAGGCGTTCCTCATAGGTTGAGTTAGAAAACTACTGCTTACCTTTGCGGAAAATGTGTAACAGTGGGTGCAATAACAATTAAAAACATCAAGGTTTTTGCCTATCACGGATGCCTGGAGGAAGAAGGTAAAATCGGAAGTGAATACAGAGTGGATCTGAAAGTAAAAGGGGACCTCTCACGAGCGGCCAAAACTGATGAACTCCAGGATACGATGGATTATGTTCACCTAAATAAAATTGTGAAGGAAGAAATGGCCATACGCTCCAAACTTCTTGAAACCGTTGCGGAACGAATTCTAAACCGAATTCTGGCTGAAATTCTCATCGTGCAAAAAGTAAAAGTGGCCGTTTCAAAAATAAATCCACCCATCGGAGGGAACGTCCAAATGGTGACCGTCACGCGAAGTAAAAGCAGATAAGGCCTTATAAGAAAATGTCTTTAGGGCAAAAGTGTGCATCTTCCTTAAAATTTATTACATTTGCCATCCAATTTTAAGGGCATCGTGGCCGAGTGGCTAGGCAGAGCTCTGCAAAAGCTTGTACAGCGGTTCGAATCCGCTCGATGCCTCAAAAGCTTCCCTGGTGGGAAGCTTTTTGTTTTTCATCCCCACCCTTTCCCTTTCAATTTCCGCGCTAATAGAGCTCGAATTTCAGGAATACAAATCTCGAAAAACAGCCGTTAAACAATTGATAATCCCCTGAGATAATTTGAGGCAATTCTTCTTAATACCTACCTTTAGTATTCATTTAAACCATTAAAAATCAATCATATGAGCGATTATAAAGTAGGTATCATAGTGGGAAGTCTTCGAAAAGAATCTTTCAACCGGAAAACGGCCAATGCCATGATTGCCCAGGCACCTCAGAATATGACTTTTGAATTCCTGGACATCGGCCAGTTGCCATTTTTCAACGAAGATCTGGAAGACCAGCCTCCTCAGGAATGGGAGGATTTTCGGGCAAAAATAAAAGAAATGGATGCATTCCTTTTCTTTACTCCCGAGTACAACCGTTCCGTTCCGGGCGTTTTGAAGAATGCCATTGATGTAGGTTCAAGACCTTACGGCCAGAACTGCTGGAATGACAAACCCGCTGGAGTAGTGAGTGTTTCTATCAGTAAGATCAGTGGTCTGGGAGCCAATCATCATTTACGCCAGTCCCTTGTGTTCGTAAATATGCATACCATGGCTCAACCTGAAGCCTATATCGGAGATGCAGGAGAGCTATTTGATGCCGAGGGAGAATTAACCCAGGCCGATACCCGAGACTTTTTCAAAACTTTTATCGGAGCTTTTGAGCAGTGGATTGCGAATTTTGTGAAGAAATAACAGCAGGGAAGTAACCCTTATAAAGTTTAACCAGTTTCCTGGATTATGTCTCAACCGCGATCCAGAAACTGGTTTTTCAATTCTCCTGTGAATGAAGTGATATCCTCTAACTGGCTTTTTATCTTCTGCATCTCCTGAGGTATCAGCCCCTGCCCTACCAATACGATTCCAAAGATCACCAACAGCACACTGATGCCCTTTTTAAGTGAATAAATACGAATTGGGGTTAATCTGCGATTGAGTTTTTTGGCCGCCAGAATTTTAAACAAATCCACCAGGAAATACATCCCAATCACCCCGCTAAAAAATACCAGCAGGCGCCTTCCATCCATTTCCATTTGAGGTCCGAAAATAATAATAAGACCAAGCCAAAAACCCAGCACCCCTATATTTATGAAATTCAGTAAAAAGCCTTTCGCGGCCAGACCTAAATAATCCCTTTTATTGAGTTTCTGTATCTCTGGAACCTCTTCATGTATGAGCGATTTTCGGGTTTGAATGAACTGGATAATACCATAGGTAATCAATATACTTCCCCCGAAAATAAAAAGCGCAGGATCGTCCTTAATACTTTTGAGCAGCTTGGTGGTGCTGAGATAAGCAATCAACAGGAAAACAATATCGGCAAAAATGACCCCAACATTAAAAGATAAGGCCGCCCTAAATCCCTTAATGGCGGCTGTTTCTAATAACACAAAAAATACTGGACCCAACAGAAAAGCAAGGAAAAAACCTAGTGGTATTGCGGTCAAAAGATCCTGAAGCATGAACCAGTCGTTTTGGACAAATGTACCAAATTACTCACTTATGGAAATACTGCCTCCGAAACTGGTCTTCTGATCCAGCCTTTCCGGATTTCCATACACCCGGATGGAACCCCCTAATTTGGCATCCACCCTACACTGCTCAGAGGCGAAAATAGTGGCCTGTCCTCCTGTGGCCACGCTAAGTTCGGTTTCTTTGGTCTCAAAATCCCGACCGCTATATACTCCCCCGGTATTTACTTTTCCTTCCTGACGATCAGCTTCTCCAAACAATTGTAAATGTCCCCCCGTGGTCACCTTGATGCTGACTCTGCTGGCTTTCAGGCGCGCAATTAAATTGGCTCCTTCCCCAGCGCTCATAACCATAGTTTCTCCTTCAAATTCATCCAACAGTTCAACGGTGGCCTTAGAATTGGCCTCTATCTCGTCCAGGCTTACAAAATACACCCTTACCCAGGTATTGCTATCAGAAAACACATTATCCCATGAAAGGCGAACATCCAACTGATTGCCCTTCACCTCGTATTTTACTTCATCCTTATCGTAACCCTCAATTTCAATTCTATGCTGGTCCGATGGGATCATTTCGACATTTATTCCATTAGAAGCCTTAAAGCGGCTAAAACTGGGAAGTGACTCGGTAATCTCCTGAGCTGTTAATCCACCAACACTCAGAACAAGCAGCAGCATAATGATGCTCCTGCTAAAATTAAGATTCAAATTCATTTCGTTTTCCTAATAAGTTAAAATCAAGATGCCTGCGCTCGAGATCGCCATCCCGGACAGAGACATATACTTCATCGCCCAACTGGTAAACCTTTTTCGTTCTTCTGCCTATAACAGCAAAGTTTTCTTGATCGAAATCAAAATGATCCTCCTTCATATCGCGCAGTCTGATCATTCCTTCGCATTTATTGGAAATGATCTCCACGTAAATACCCCATTCGGTTACTCCGGAAATGACTCCTAAGAATTCCTCATCCATGCGATCTACCATATACTTAATCTGCATGTATTTGATGGAATCTCGCTCGGCATTAGTCGCCAGGTTTTCCATCTCACTACTGTGTTTACACATCGCTTCATAGGCCTCCTGATTGGCAGACTTCTCTTTATCCAGGTAACTCTGTAACAAACGATGTGCCATGATATCGGGATACCTCCGGATGGGAGATGTGAAATGGGAATAGAAATTAAAAGCCAGGCCGTAGTGCCCGATGTTCTCGGTACTGTAATAGGCTTTGCTCATCGTCCTGATGGCCAGGGTATCCACCAGATTCTGCTCTTTCTTGCCTTCTACGTCGGACAACAATTTATTCAGGGATTTGTTGATGGTTTTGGTATCCTTGAGGTTTAAGCTATGGCCGAATTTACCCACAAGCGTTTTCAAAGCTACCAGCTTGTCCTGATCGGGTTCATCATGACACCGGTAAACAAATGTTCTCTTAGGTTTTTGCTTCCCCATAAATTCCGCCACTTTGCGGTTGGCCAGCAACATAAACTCCTCAATGAGCTTATTGGCATCTTTGGAAGTCTTATAAAATATTCCCAGTGGATTGTTATCCTCCCCCAGTTCAAATTTCACCTCCACCTTATCAAAGGAAATCGCACCTGCCTTCATTCTTTCCTTCCGCAACTTCTTAGCCAGGGTATCCATTTTAAGTACAGCCGTGACAATCTGGTCCTGCACCTGATAGGATTCGCCTGTAAGGGAAATATCAGCTGGGATGACCCCCGCAGTACTTTCAATGATGTACTGAGCCTCTTCATAGGCAAATCGCGCATCCGAAAGCGTAACGGTGCGGCCAAACCACTGATTAATTACCTGGGCCTTGTCGTTGATTTCAAAAACAGCAGAGAAGGTATATTTCTCTTCATGGGGCCGCAGGGAGCAGGCATTGTTAGATAAAATTTCAGGAAGCATCGGTACTACGCGATCCACCAGGTACACCGAAGTGGCTCTGTTGTATGCTTCTTCATCTAAAATGGTATCCGGCCTTACGTAGTGCGAAACATCGGCAATATGAATCCCTATCTCATAATTGCCATTCTCCAAATTTCGAAAGCTCAGTGCATCATCAAAATCCTTGGCATCTTTGGGATCTATGGTAAAGGTCAGCACCTCCCTCATATCCCGCCGTTTGGCCAGTTCCTCTTTCTGTATGCTGGTATCAATCTGATTGGCAAAGTCTTCTACTTCCTTTGGAAAAGCGTGGGGTAACCCATATTGCGCCAAAATAGCGTGCATCTCGGTGTGATGCTCTCCAGGTGTGCCCAGTACTTCCACAATAGTCCCATACGGGGAATCCGCTTCCTCGGGCCAACCTTCCATCCTAACCAGGACTTTATCCCCATCCTTTGCTTCCCCGATATTACTGCGCCGAACAAAAATGTCCGTGTACATCCGGGGATCCTGAATCATGACAAATCCATATTTTTCCTCCAGATCTAAAATTCCAACAAATTCCGTGCGTTTGCGTTTGAGGATGGTGGTGATTTCACCCTCGTTGTTTCTATTCCTCCTGGTTTTATAAACATACACCTCTACCTGGTCCCCGTGTAAGGCGTGATTCACGTGCATCTGAGGTACGTAAATATCTTCCTCCAGTTCTTCCACCACCACAAAACAATCCCCTCTTGAACTCATGTCAACAATACCAGTATAGGTATCTTTTCCAGGAATGAACTTGAACTTCCCGCGTTCAACCTCCTCAATTTTCTTCTTAGCAGCCAGTTGAGCCAGCGTTCTAATAATTTTATTCCTATTACCGGGATCATCTATTCCCATTCTGGCAGCCAGCTCCTTATAATTGAACAATTTCTGGGGAGTCTTTCGCAAGATGTTCAATATTTCCTGGGATACGTTAACCAGATCCGGGGTTTTCTTTCTTCTACTTTTCTTTCTAGTCATTTCTTCTTTATAAGCTATAAAATTACGCCTTTACAATTAACTCGCGCATTCTAAAGTCAAATTTTCATATAATAAATAAATTTCATGAAGAACTAAATCAAAGTAATTGATTCAAACCTGACGCTCAGTTCTTTATGGGAATAAAATTTCCTAACAAACCTGTTATTTTTCTTAAAACTTTCTTAAACTTGCCTAGTCCTTTATTTGGTGGCTCCCATACAAAAATAGAAAGGGCGACAGTACCATGAAAAAATCTATAAAATTCACCTTGCTTTTTATTTTGATCTTCCTTATCGGAATCCTTATCCTGGTTACCAGTATCAATCATTCTCTGAACGATGGCGATAATATGGAAGTCATTTCTCCAGAGGACGAGGATTACGGTGCCAGGCTTTAACCTCCCTCTGATCTACTTTTTTCCCCCCGTACTTGGAATCCTTTCTCAGGCTTGACCTACTTCTTCAGTTTTTTTCGTCATCCGAGTTATTCACAACTCCTATAATATTATTCATTTTTTCTTTTTATTTAAAAACTAAATGATGGTATATGATGGGCTGTTGATAAGGGTAATAACTTTTTTAAGTTCCATTTGGTTTTCAGTATAGAAGAAGATAGTAACAGGTTGTAAACATCCTCTTAAGAAGCTAAAGGCTTGATTTTAAAAGAATATTTGAGATTTCTTAACAACGGCCGATAACCATTGTTGACAAGCTGTTGCTGATAAAATTACAGGTATTCTCTGTGTATAACCCCTCAAGCGGAGGATCAAAACTTGTCAAGAAGAAGCCATAAAAAAACTTGTAAAATATTTTGGGAAGCTTATATGGTAAAAACCAGGAACAAGTCCAAAATTACTTGTGAAATTCAATCCCTAATTATTAACAGTTTATGAGGAAACCCATGTTCAAAAGCCAGTGGAACCTGAAAATCAATTATCGGGAAGGAAAATTGAAGTTAATAAGCCTATTGACTACCTTTGTTACCTATAAAACCAGAACAAATGAAAATTGCTATCGGTAATGACCATGCGGGCACGGCCTATAAAAATGCAGTAGTAGCATACCTTGAATCAGTCGGCCATGAGGTGATCAATCATGGAACTGATTCGACCGACAGTGTCGATTATCCTGATTTTGTTCATCCGGTTGCCCGGGATGTGGAAAATGCCAGGGTAGACTACGGAATTATTATCTGTGGAAGTGGAAATGGTGCTAATATGACGGCCAACAAACATCAGGGGGTTCGTTCTGCCCTTTGTTGGAACTCCGAAATAGTATCTCTTGCCCGGCAACACAATAATGCCAATGTCCTTAGTATTCCGGCACGGTTTACGGCTCTGCAGCAGGCGGTTGATATGGTGAAGATTTTTCTGGAAACGGAGTTTGAAGGTGGAAGACATTCCAAAAGGGTTGATAAAATCGCTTGTCAATAAAGTTCAGTACTAACCTTGATGGAGATTAATGCCAAAACTTTTGAGGAACTTTCTATCACTGAACTTTATGAAATACTCCAGTTAAGATCTGCTGTATTTGTGGTAGAACAGGATTGTGCTTATCAGGATGTGGATGGCAAAGATCAAGAGGCACTGCACGTACTGGGAAAAATAAATGGAACGTTAAAGGCCTATGCCAGATGCTTTGGACCAGGAAGATATTTCCCCGAAGCAGCTATAGGAAGAGTCATCGTCCATCCTGACTACCGCGGACAGCAGTATGGGCATTTGCTAGTGGAAAAAGCCATAGAGGTCATTGAGGATTATTACAAAACCTCGCATATCGCCATATCTGCTCAGCAGCATCTACATGATATGTACCACAAGCATGGATTTTTGCAGGAAGGAGAAGGCTATCTGGAAGATGCTATCCCGCACATTAAGATGGTCCGAAAATTAGATTGATCCTCACACCTGAATGGTACCTTACCTATCAGCTCTTGCGGCCAAGGAGACCAGCCATCCCAAGGGTATCTTGAAGAACTTCTACTGCTTTACGAATTTCCTCATCCTCTTTAATGTGGTATTGGTAAAGTCCCTCCCGATAGAAGTACCTTTTAATAATCTCGTCTGTAAGCAGACCGACGATCTGGCTTTTATGCTGTTCTAATTTGCTGGTTTGGATTCGGTCTATCTTCTGAAAAAGGCTATCTATTTCAGGTTTTACAACCTGGTGAAGACCTTCGCGCTTTGCAGCGTATAAAACTTCATTTAGTAGCTGGGCAGTTGAAGTCTCATAATTGAACCCTTCCTTTTCCAGAAATTCTTGGAAATCTTCAAAATCCTCCTTGGTAAAGCTGAATTCTTCGAGCTTTTTCACTTCATGAGAATGATAATAACGAGTGGCATAATCGAAAATATAGTTGTCGTAGAGCAAGGCTTTCGTAATACCACTAAGCGCATGGCTGCCTACATCAATATCTGGTTGAATACCACCCAAATTCTGAATCTCACGCCCACTGCGCGTGTTATAGATTTCTCGATCTGTATCCTGTACTCCCTCCATCTCGGACTCCTCT
>JAJUIC010000157.1 GCA_029265595.1 Flavobacteriaceae bacterium | reverse complement strand
TTTTTTTTGAAGAACATGAGGTGGGATTATTTTAATAAGCTGCAACCGGCTCGGAGACCATTTCTATTCCGGCTTTCTGTGCCTTACCCTGGATTTTTGCACCCAGTTCGTAGTAATCCCAGTCTTTTAGCAGGGTTGCGTCTTCCGTTCCCTGGGTTTCGGGTTCCTGGTCCCGGACCAGTACCAGAACCCCCGCCTTGTTTTGGATACAGTGATCAATCAGAATGCGACTGTATAAATGCAGGCGATGATGCACATAATTACGTTCCCATTCCTGCAGGCGAGCCAGGGCTTTTGTTTTTCTTTTCTTACCCTTGCCTGCGCGGGCAAAAGTGACGCCATCCTCAGATCGTTTATAAGCTGCTTGTATGGCCAGTCTCCTGAATAAGAATTCTTCTCTGGAACCTATGGTAAAAGTGGTGCCTTTGATTTTAAGCACAATTGGAAAATCTGGAGAGAGGTACGCTTCAGCCACGACATCGGGTCGCAGGTCGTGCTCTTCCGTCTCAAGCTCGAAGACCACCATCAGGAACAATTTATTATGGGTCAACTGAAGACGGGTCCTAGCCATGGAAATCTCACCTGAGAGATACTGGTCCAGAAGCAGCTTTTTATCCTCCACATCTCTTCCGAGGTAAGTTCTAAAGGGTACTGAAAATAAAGAAAAGCAAAATGCTTTCTTTCTCTTATCGAAATGTAGTCCTTTGAGCGATTCCAGCTCGAACGGGAGGGGAAGGTTCTTATCATAGCTTTTCAACGATCGTTTTCCTTCCAGGTAAAGGGGCCTCTCTTTATAGAAGTTTCTGGTGATGGTATTTTGAATGCCTTCTAACATCTGTAGCGGTATTTTCTCCCCGAATCTTTTGACAACTTCCGGGAAAAAATCATTTTCCAGGTGGCCCAATTCCAGGTCTTCGTTGAGGGAGCCGGGAGCGCCTTCCAATACCTGTTGTACAAACAAATGGGAAATCAGCATATTGGCTGCACGAAATCCGCATTGCTGCCATTGGTGTAAATGTCGGAGTGCTGCCTGGCGTTCTTCGACCTTTGGAAGATCGATTTGCACTTGGATTTTTCGTGAGAGTTTCATCGTCGACTTCTTCATAACTACGGCTTTTTGTTGGTACTTCTTACTGTAGTAACTGATAACCGGCCCCAACCCCTCTGTACGAATTTTTCCCGTCGAACACATCGTACCTTCGAATCATCAAATCTTTGAGCTTTGATGTTCTCTCACCGAAGGAGTGGTGGAGGGGTCAGGTAACCTGAAGAATCATCGCCACGGGCCTAGGAGGAAAGTGCCGGGTGGCGCTGCAGGTATGGTGTGGTTATCGTATGTTACTACTCTTTATCTATCATTCATATTAAAATCATTGGTTCCTTGTTTCATCACAGGAGGAATTTTGTTCATTGCCTGACACTATATCGTTTGCGTGATATAGGCAGAACATACCTATAGATGAACGCATTTTCCTTATTTCGGATTGGTATTAAAGCTTGTTACTCTCAGTAAAAATGGCTTGGATTCTTCCAACGAAATGAATCAAATCGGCAAAGACTGTTCAAAAGGAACCCACGCCTTGCCCTTAATCATCCCGCCTCTTTTTTTGAAACCTTTCACAGTTTAACCTGAGGAGGTGTTATTTCATGCGGTGACTATTTTCACCCTAAAGGAGGAGGTCTCCTTTATTATAATGATGTAAACATAAGAATATTTCTCATACGTTGCAACGCTGGCCAACTATTATTTTAGAAATATTTTGGTTTTTAGGTTCGCTGGTTATGCTAAAACGGTTAAGGTTCAGTGGTTTATTTTCCTTTCTCCTTTTTACTGACAGGCGAGGCCTTCTTCTTTGGAGATTTATTCTTTTCCGAAGCCTTGCCTTTGGGCTGCGTCTTTTTTATGGTCTTCAGCGTTTCGGTATTGTCAGCTGAAACCCCGGTTATGGGACTCCAGGTGCTTTCACCTGATTTTAATCTTTCCAAAATGGCTTCTCCTTCTTCCTGTACCTGCCCGAAGAAAATGATTGCCCTATCCAGAGCGTCATCTACATCTTGGTAGGGGATAAACGGTTCGGTTCTGTACATGAGGTTGAAATGAGATTCTTTGAGATACTGAAAAACCTTTTGAGATTCATAGGATTGCTCAGGTAAAATAATATCAGGACTCTTACTGACCATTTTACCCAGTTTCAGAAGGGCTTCCAGGTCAAAATGTTGCGGTCGAAACTGCATATATACCCAAAGAAGGGCAATACTTGAATGCAGTACAACCTGATGTATTACCTCCATACGGGCCGTCTCGTCATCCACTGCATCCATCAGATTGGCCTTATCCCTAAAATAGGTAGCGCGGTTCATTCGGCGGTTCCATTCATCAGCAACCTCCAGGTAGGTAAACTCACCCGGATCCAAAAAGTCGATGGGTTCTTTCTGCCATAACAGGTTTTCGGGATTCGTGACTTTAGTCAGAAAAGGATCCCCATAATCCAGTTTTTTCAGGACATCCTCATAGGTATAGTGAATGGAGAAAACTTTGGCCTTTTGTTTTGTTCTGGAGTATACTGCCTCCATGAAAGATTCTGTGCTCCAAATGTCCTTCTGACTGATTACCAAAAGAATAAATTCATAGTGGTCATCGGTTTGCCTTGCAGGCTTCTCCCTTAAAAACTGAGTGTACACTCTTTCTACTCTCTGAGCTCCTAGCAGGTAAATGGAGTGTACGGGAATTAGGGACTGGATGGTTTCCGAGAGTTCATCCAATAGTGGTTGCGGTATCTTTTCTTTTTTCATTCTTGGGTTTGGGTTTCAGTTAATTGGGTTAAAAATAAATTTCATATAAGCATACCAAAATTTAGATTAAATAGGCAGTCTTGAATATTCTTTGAATATTTTATACAAACAAGATGCGTCATGGAATAGGATCCTATACTTCCATGGGTTTTGGTTCTATTACGGTACCCGGCTATAAGAAGCAACTGGACTGACTGACCTTGTGGTATGGATTAATTCAACAAGGTAACAGGACTATACGGCTCTCTTTCTTGTATCAGGACCGATTTTCTGGCATCGGAATTCCCTGAGGATAAGGGTAGGGTAAATTTCAGCCCCAGAATGAACTTTAAGAATTCAAATCACCTGGGGATTTACAGTACCAGAATTTAACATCAACAACAACACTGCAAAATCAGCAATGCTGGCTTTCCGGGGGTAAAGATAAAAATTAATTTGATATGTTGCATCGCCGTCCAACATATAATTATCTTCTAATTTCAAAGGTTCGATTCTGTACTCCACCTGTACCTACATAATTACAACCAAAAAGGAAGAAGGGGGAGGGGCTTCTGGTAGTTTTCCGGAGAACTGTGAAATTTTAACAACTTTAGAGTGGGTTTATTTAACTTCTTTTATTAAGTTAGCTACTGATAAGATGATTAAAGGTAAGATGGGGAGTGCAAACGATTCTTGTTTCGCTATTTTCTAATTGGATGAGACTCCCACCAGGTGCCGTTATACTTCTTCTGCCTGGAGGCACCAACCGTTCGCGTCAATAAGTGATTGTTTATAGCGACCCAGGGGATACAGCACGCTATTCCAGTAGGTCTTCGGGGGAATCCGGAACTTTAGGAAATGGTCGTCGTGGCGATAGCATTAACTTAATAAACCTTTTGTAATTACACCTGTTTCAAAGCAGCTGAACAGAAACCCCAAAGGGG
>JAJUIC010000184.1 GCA_029265595.1 Flavobacteriaceae bacterium | reverse complement strand
CCCAGGTCGTCTCCCATGACAGGGGCAATGTTCAGGGTGGTTTGGGCAAATAGCCAGAAGGCGAGCACTCCGAAGATAATACCAAACAGGACGGTATCATTCCCCACAAATTCTTCTTGAGTTGTAGGGGCAGGTGTAGGTTGAGCCATAGATGCAGGTTTGAAATTCTTATGATTTTTTAAGTTCGACCTATCTAAGGTAGTAAATATTAGGAGGTTAATAGAACTCTTAGCACACTTTTACCAAATGGAGAATGTGTGACGGTCCCTAAGGAACATCCTCTCATTTTTGTACAATGAGGTTTACCGAGCCTTTAAAGGATGACATGGTTTAAAATGCTGCGGAAATCTTTTCAGCCACAGTGGGTCGGACAAAGCAGCCACGCAGTTGTTTAATATTACATCAATGTGCAGAATCTATTATGTTTGTTTTATAAAGTTGATCCTGAACATCGCATATTGCTCTCTGGGAATTAAGAGGAGGAAGGGGAGAGAAAACTCCCCTTCCTGCAGGAAGAGGTTTTTGCCCACCGGGAAAAGGAATAAAGATTTACTCGAGAAAATAATGACAACACAATTTGATATTGAACGAATCCTGGAAAAAAGGATATTTTCAGAATGAGCTGGATTTTGAAAAGGCCCTAATTGCGGAAGGGAAATTGAGGGTGATGGCCAGGGCACCCCAGAGTTTAAAGCGGTACGTAGAAAACTTCGTGAATTTTTAGAGGTTTACGAGAAGAAAACCTGGGGTACAGAAAACGAAATTTCAGAAGACAAGCTTAAGGAGAATATTCTGAATTCTGATTAATCGTTAAATTTATAGGTGAAAATAAGTTCTAGGGAAAAGCTGAAGCTTTGCTGCGTCACAGAAAAGATCGGTGGCGAAGGAGATGATTGGGTGGAATTTTCGGAACTTCTCCAAATGGAAACATATGGAATCTAAGCTGAAATTCTCACATTCCATGAAGTAGATCCCCAAACTAATGATCAGGTGGTTACTATAAATAGTTCCTACCCCTGTAAATATTTTCAAGGTACAGTGGCAGGGGGAGGCCTGATAACATTAAAAATTTTGATACCTTCGTTAAACTATACCCAAGACCAATGAAGAATATAATGTTCCTATTAGTGCTCTTTAGCCTGGCTACCGTTGAAGCTCAGGAGGACTGGCCGAACCTCAGAAAATATCAGGCCGCCAATGAACAGTTGCTTGCATCGGGAAATAAACCAACAGCTGTATTTATGGGAAACTCCATTACCGAAGGATGGTGGAAACAACGGCCTGAGTTTTTTGAAAAACACAATTTTGTGGGAAGAGGTATAGGAGGTCAGACCACGCCTCAGATGCTGATCCGCTTTACGCCGGATGTTATTGATCTGAAACCGAAAGTGGTGGTGATTCTGGCCGGTACCAACGACATTGCAGGCAATACCGGTCCCTCCAGCGTAAAGATGATTACCGATAATCTGGCCGCCATGGCCCAGCTGGCCAGGGCTCATGACATAAAAGTTGTGCTGAGTTCCATTTTACCCGTCAAAGAGTATCCCTGGAGTAAAGAGGCCGATGCCGTGGGGATGATTCGTCAGGTCAACGACTGGATGGAGGACTACGCCCGGCAGGAAGGATTCATCTACCTGGATTACTTCTCTGAAATGGCAGACGAGGAAAGAGGCCTTTCCCAGTATTCCGGGGACGGTGTACACCCTGATCAGAAGGGATATTCGGTGATGGAACCCCTGGTTCTGGAGGCCATCGGAAAAGCCATCAAATAACCTTTCTATGAAATAGTAACCCATTTCTAACTAACCCATACCAAAAACTACTTCACTTTGAAACCAAAACGACCCTCCATCAAAGACATCGCTGCTAAACTCAATGTATCGATCACCACGGTCTCCTTTGTGCTTAATGGCAAGGCTCGGGAAATGCGGATCTCTGAGGAAGTCACCAAAAAAATTCTGGATTACGCCAAGGAGATCAATTATACCCCCAACAGTCTGGCACAGAGCCTGCGAACGGGAAAGACCAACATTATTGTCTTTATGGTGGAGGACATCTCCAACCCCTTCTTTGCCAAGTTAGCCCGAATCATTGAGGAGATGGCTTACCGGAAAGGGTACAAGGTGATCTTCTGTAGCAATGAAAACGATGACCGTCGTACCCGGGAACTGATGCAGGTATTTAAGGACCGGAAGGTGGATGGATACATCCTGATTCCCTCGGCCGGTATTGAAAAACAGGTGAAAGACCTGGCAGAGGAGGAGATTCCCCTGATTCTTTTTGACCGGTATTTTAAGGGAGTGGAAACCAACTACGTCATAATTGATAATGAAAAGGCCACCCACCAGGCCACCAGGCATCTGATTGACAATGGGTATCAAAACATCGGATATGTTACCATCCCCACCCAGCAGGTTCAGATGCAGGACCGCTTGTCGGGGTATGAGAAGGCCATAGGGGAAGCCGGCCTGAAGCCCTACGTCCTGGAACTACCGTATGTGGAAGAGGAAGTGGGAGAGGGGCTGATGAAAAAATTCTTTGAGAGCCATCCCGAGCTGGATGCTGTGTTCTTTGCCACCAATTACCTGGCCAAAAGGGGGCTGTTGGTCATCAAGGAGAACTTCCCGGAAAAAGTACACCAGTGGGGGCTGCTGACTTTTGACGACAACGAGTTCTTTAAAATCCATACCCCGTCCATTTCTGCCATTGCACAGCCCCTGGAAGAAATCGGCAAGACCCTGATCCAGATGATGCTGCAACTACTCAAAAAGGGCTCCAAAGATACCATTCAGCAGGTGGTGCTTCCATCGAAATTAATTGTCCGGGATTCTTCCCTGGCAAAAACCCCGCTTTCTCAAAAATCATAGATCTGACTTCCAT
>JAJUIC010000104.1 GCA_029265595.1 Flavobacteriaceae bacterium | reverse complement strand
GCGGACCCTTTTTATAGCTGAAGTCGTAATCCAGCAGGAAGTTACCGGAAATATTGGTGGTCCCGCCTCCGGTCCACTCGGCATTAAAGGCAGATTGATTAAAGAGTATTTGGATTTTTCCTGAGGTCTTCCAGCCATCGGGATCTTCTTCTCCTTCTTCTTGTGCGGTGCTTAACAGCGGAAGAAGAAGCATGAAAGCCGACAAAAAATAAAAGTGTTTCATGGCAGTTAGTATATTTTGCCGCGCAAGGTAAATCTAATTACAAATACCGCCAAGAAATATGGAAACAGGAATGAAATTCCTGTTTTGGATAACTTCATAAGAAGGTAATGAAAATGAAAAAGGGACCCCGAAGGAGCCCCACTGTTTTATTGGTCAAGCCTTCTATTTACGCTTTTGCTTGAAGAGGGGAACAGATGAGCACGCTTCCCCGTACATGATACTCCGGGCTACCGGTTGTAATTTTGAGACCAGCGCTAGATAGGCATTCTGAGGTACCGGCTTATTGGAACAACCCTTAACAATTACTGGCTTATCCTGAAAGGGAGAAACATCCAGATTATCAATAATTTCATCATATAGAATACTCTCGAGGGTTTCCAGATCCCCAACAACTACTTTTTTAGCATAGGGAACCAATTCCGTGGCAATGAGCATATAGGCCCATCCCGGAATGATGGCATCAGAGCTACAGGTCAATGCAACATACGCACCGCGGTAGTCTTCCCAGTTATGCGACTGAACCGAGCTTCGAAAATCTTTTTCACGTAGTACAAAGCCCTCCAGCAACCAGTCCTTAATATCAAACTGCACCCGTGGACCTGAAGGATAATAATCCTCGAGATCAACCGTCACGAGTTTGCTGTTAGCTACTCTATTGATTATTTCCTCAGCCATTGATAATTCTCTTGATAATCAGGTTAAACAAATTACAACATTCCCAGCTCCAGCTTGGCTTCTTCGCTCATATGATCCTGGGTCCATGGCGGGTCGAAGGTGAGTTCCACCTCACAGTCTCTCACCTCATCCATAGAACGAATCTTTTCCTGTACTTCCTGAGGCATGGATTCTGCGACCGGACAGTTGGGAGTCGTCAGGGTCATTAACACTTTGACCTCATCATTCTCGTTAATCATCACGTCGTAAATCAGCCCAAGCTCGTATATATCCACAGGAATCTCCGGGTCGTAAACTGTTTTCAGAACCCGTACAATTTTTTCTCCTAATACTTCGGAGTTTTCTGCATGTTCCATATTAATTCAATTGTGTTTGGTATGCCACGGCATACATTTTAAGTTGCTTAATCATACTCACCAATCCGTTGGCTCGTGTGGGAGAAAGGTGCTCCTTTAGTCCTATTTCATCCACAAAGCCAGTATCTGCCTCTATAATATCGCGGGGATGCTGATTGGAAAAAACACGAATCAAGATAGCAATAATTCCTTTAGTAATTATAGCATCACTATCGGCCGTGAAAACCACCTTATCATCCTCCATTTCAGCGTGAACCCAGACCTTGCTTTGGCACCCCTTGATCAGATTTTCCTGAATTTTATATTTCTCATCTATCAAAGGAAGTGACTTTCCAAGCTCGATCATATGTTCGTATCGTTGCATCCAATCATCAAACATGCTGAATTCATCTATAATCTCTTCCTGAATCTGTTGAATGGTATTACTCACGTTATTCCTGTTTTCTTAATGTAATCAGAGTTTTGTTATTTGCTGAATAGAGTTCCACCTGACCATTGCTCATTCTCACCGAGCTAATGGAATCCAGCAGGCTGAAAAGCTGATCCTCTATTTCCATTTTTCCTTCACAGTACATTTTCGTACTGATTGGTCGGGTAAAGCCGACTGAGCTTTCATTTTGCTGGAAGCTCGCTGAGAAGTTATTACATCCTGCATATCCGCTCATTCGTTCCTCTTCCCCATCGAAGTTCATAGTCAACTCCGGATCACTGATCCTGGAATCCCCAACCTGCGTAATCTGATAGGTTCCTTCCAAATCCGGCACCGCTTCCTGCTGGTTACTGGTATTTCCACACCCCACCAACAGGACACTCAGTATCAATAAATAAATCCCCCTCATTGTTTTCCTGTTATGATAACATCTGTTTAGCTCTCTTTACCGCGGCCACAAAGACATCCACTTCCTCTTTTGTGTTGTAAAAGGAGAAAGAAGCACGAACCGTACCCGGAATTCCATAAAAGTCCATGATCGGTTGGGCGCAGTGGTGTCCTGTACGTACAGCAATTCCCATTTTGTCTACGATGGTGCCGATATCATAGGGATGCAGATCCCCTATATTAAAGGAAATCACCGCCGTCTTTTTTCTGGATTGACCATATATTTTCAAACCCTCGATCTGCAAAAGTTGATCGGTGGCATATCGCAACAACTCCTCTTCATAGGCTTCAATGACCTCAAAGCCAATACCGTTCATATAATCCAGAGCAGCTGCAAAAGCAATACCGCCCGCTATATTGGGTGTCCCGGCTTCAAATTTGTGCGGAAGACCTGCATAAGTGGTCTTTTCAAAGGAGACCGTTTCAATCATTTCGCCTCCACCCTGATAGGGGGGCAGCTTCTCAAGCCATGCCCTCTTTCCATACAGTACCCCCACCCCGGTGGGACCGCACATTTTATGGGCAGAGACTACATAAAAATCTACATTGAGAGCCTGTACATCTGCTTTAATATGAGGAGCTGCCTGAGCTCCGTCTAATAGAACAGCCGCTCCCACTGCGTGTGCCTTCTGAATGATCTCTTCAATAGGATTCACGGTACCCAGCGCGTTGGAAACATGGTTGACAAAAACCAGGCGGGTCTTTTCTGAAAGAAGCGCATCGTACTGATCCATTTCCAGCACCCCGTCTTTATTCATCGGGATCACCTTCATTGTCGCACCGGTACGCTCACATAACATCTGCCACGGCACTATGTTCGAGTGATGTTCCATGGCTGAGACTATAACCTCATCTCCCTCTTTTAGAAGAGAAGTAAATCCATGTGCCACCAGGTTGATCCCATGGGTAGTACCGGCTGTAAAAATAATTTCCTCTTTTTGGGAGGCATTAAAATGTTTCTGAACAGTCAGTCGAGCTTCCTCATAAGCATCGGTAGCTTCCTGTGAGAGCGAATGCACCCCCCGGTGTATATTGGCATTATACCTTGAATAATAATCAACAATGGCATCAATGACCTGCCTGGGAGTCTGTGAAGTAGCCGCATTATCGAGATATACCAGTGGCTGCCCATTTACCTGTCGCGACAATATGGGAAAATCCTTGCGAACAGCTTCCACGTCAAACTTAATATCGGATGCAGCAAGTTTCATAATCTGAATTTTATGTGCACGCGCAACCGCAGGCTACGCGCGCTGTTAAAGCTTCCCTGAAACTACAGGTCAAAGCCCACATTCACCCCTAACTTCAAAGCAATTAGCAGGTTAATGCGTTTTTTAAGTTCCGGAATCCTGACACTGTCCAGCACGTTACTGGAGAAGGCATACATCAGAAGTGCACGGGCTTGTTTAAAGGGAATACCTCTGGTCTGAAGATAAAACAGCGCATCTTCATCCAACTGTCCAATGGTACAACCGTGGCTACACCTCACATCATCGGCAAAAATCTCCAGCTGTGGCTTGGAATTAATGGTTGCTTTATCATCCATCAGGATATTGTTATTACTCTGGAAGGCATTGATCTTCTGAGCAATTTTATCCACCATAATCTTTCCGTTGAATACGCCCGTAGAGCTGCCTCCATAAATACCTTTATAATCCTGGTGGCTTTCACAATTTGGTTGCATGTGATGTACCAGCGTATTATGGTCCACGTGTTGTTTTCCTTCAATTACGGTGACTCCTTTAAGAGTGGATTCAATTCGCTCTCCCTTCTGATAGAAGTTCAGGTTGTTCCGGGTAATATTCCCGCCGAATGAGAAGGTATGTACAGAGCAATTACTTTCCTGATGCTGTTCAAAGAAAGTGTTATCAATCAAAGAAGCTGAGGGACGGTCATTCTGGATCTTGTAATAATCCACAATTGCCCGTTTGTCAGCATACACTTCGGTTACCGAGTTGGTCAGCACCGGGTGATCCGTTAGACTGTGATGCCTTTCTATAATCTGAACCTGGGAATTTTCTTCAACGACCACCAGATTTCTGGGCTGAATGAACAGTGCAGATTCATTGCCTGTGGCAAAATTCACAATTTGAATAGGCTTGTCAGCAGCCGTATTCTTAGGAATCCGTATATAAGCTCCTTCATTGGAGAAAGCGGTATTGAGACTATTGAGGCTCTCTTTGGGCGCAATTTTATTGAAGTAATTATCGATAACCGGCTTGTACTTGGACTTGGTCATCGCTGAAGACATCAGACAGGCATCGATTTTGTCATGGGTGGTAGAAGACAGATGTGACACATACACCCCATCGACAAACACAATTTTATAGGTATCAATATCATCAATGAAGTACTTTTCTACATCCTTGTACTCAATGGTGTGCTCCTTCTTAGGAAATACCACATAGTCGTGCTTGAGAACCTTGTTTAGAGAAGTGTATTTCCAGGCTTCCTGTTTCTTGGTAGGAAAACCTGCGGTCTCAAATTCCTTTATCGCTTTGCTCCGCAGTTCATGAATGTCAGAATTGACATTTACCTGCTCCTCAAAAGCCAGAAAGGATGATAATAATTTATCTTTAAATTCCATAAATCTTTCTTTTTTCATCTGCACCAATTACTGCCATTGGCGCGTTTTCAACATACCGGGATTGGTAGCGCTTCAGCAAGAGACTGCTATTGGGCAGCTATTTCCTCCTTCAGCCAGTCGTATCCTTTTTCTTCTAATTCGAAAGCCAGTTCCTTGGTTCCCGATTTCACAATTTTTCCATCCAACATTACGTGAACGTAGTCCGGTACGATATATTCCAGTAGTCGCTGATAGTGGGTAATGACCAGCACTGCATTATCTTCTCTTCGCAGACGGTTGACTCCATTGGCCACCACTCTGAGCGCGTCGATATCCAATCCGGAATCGGTTTCATCCAGAATCGCCAGTTTAGGATCAAGCATCGCCATCTGGAAAATCTCATTTCGTTTCTTTTCACCTCCGGAAAAGCCCTCATTCAGGGATCTGGACAAAAACTTCCGGTCAATCTCCAAAAGCTCCGATTTCTCGCGGATCAGCTTCAACATCTCATTGGCCGGCATATCTTCCTGTCCCCGAGCTTTGCGATTGGCATTAACCGCGGTTCGCACAAAGTTTGTCACGGAAACTCCCGGAATCTCCACCGGATATTGGAAGGACAAAAAGATGCCTTTGTGGGCTCTTTCTTCGGGATCCAATTCCGTTATATCTTCTCCTTCAAACTTGATCTCTCCCCGGGTCATTTCGTATTCTTCTTTTCCGGCAACCACTGAGGAAAGAGTACTTTTTCCAGAACCATTCGGCCCCATTATGGCATGTACTTCTCCCGCGTTGATTTCCAGATTGACTCCCTTCAATATTTTGAGATCCTCTGCTTTAGCGTGTAAATCTTTGATTTTTAACATAGCGTATCTAAATATGTAGTTCCTGGTGACCAGGTTCGTTCCTAATTATTTCTGGAAGCTCCTTCAAGCTTCCTCATTATTTATGAAGGCATCTACCTCCCATGTTATTTTTCGTTTTCAAGACTGTCTGGTGCAACCTCCGAAGTTTCCTCTGGAATATCAATAATCTCCCTTATTTCCACTACTTCATCCCAGCCTTGTCTTCCGAAGTTATTAAACACCTTAGCCTTAATAACCACCGGTATCATGTCGAACTCATTTTCCTTCAGAGGTTCCACCCTCCGGGCCAGCTCCTGGGCAAGAGAATCTATAGTGACTCCATAGATAAAACCCTCGCCTTTGATTACGGCCTGGTCCGCCAGCAGCATAAATTCTCCGCGAAGCGTTGGAATACTATCCTGTACCTGCTCCTGTGGTTCAGAGAATTCATCTTCTCTTGAATCTGTAGCACAGGATGAGACCAGCAGCAGGGACAACAGTATTGCGAACAGGTTTCTCTCCATCGCCCGTCGGTTTTATTTAAATTATCCTACAGATCCTTCCAGAGAAATCTCCAACAACTTCTGAGCTTCCACTGCAAATTCCATAGGAAGTTTATTGAGGACTTCCTTACTGAATCCGTTTACGATCAGAGCAATTGCCTTTTCAGTATCTATACCTCGTTGGTTACAATAGAATATCTGGTCTTCCCCAATCTTGCTGGTGGTCGCTTCGTGCTCTACCTTAGCAGATTTATTACTGGCTTCGATATATGGGAAGGTATGCGCTCCACACCGGTTCCCCATCAAAAGCGAATCACACTGAGAGAAGTTCCGGGCATTCTCAGCACGCGGATGAATTTTCACCAGTCCGCGGTAACTGTTCTGTGATTGTCCGGCGGAAATACCTTTGGAAATAATGGTACTCTTAGTGTTCTTACCTAGGTGAATCATTTTGGTTCCGGTATCTGCCTGCTGAAAATTGTTGGTCAGCGCAATGGAGTAGAACTCTCCAATGGAATCATCTCCCTTAAGCACACAGCTGGGGTATTTCCAGGTCACGGCAGAACCAGTTTCAACCTGCGTCCAGGAAATCTTCGCCCGCTTCTCACAAAGCCCTCTCTTGGTAACGAAGTTGAACACGCCCCCTTTTCCTTCTTTATCTCCGGGGAACCAGTTTTGCACCGTAGAGTACTTGATTTCCGCATCATCCAAGGCAATAAGCTCCACTACCGCAGCGTGCAATTGGTTCTCATCCCTGGAAGGTGCTGTACAACCTTCCAAATAGCTCACATAGCTTCCTTCATCGGCCACTACCAAGGTTCGCTCAAACTGTCCGGTTCCTGCCTGGTTAATTCTAAAGTAGGTAGACAACTCCATGGGGCAACGCACCCCTTTGGGAATGTAACAGAAGGACCCGTCACTGAAAACCGCTGAGTTCAAAGCAGCATAGAAATTATCCCGCTGCGGAACGACGGTTCCCAGATATTTTCTTACCAGATCAGGATATTTTTGAATGGCTTCCGACATGGAGCAGAAAATAATTCCCTTCTCCGCCAATG
>JAJUIC010000078.1 GCA_029265595.1 Flavobacteriaceae bacterium | reverse complement strand
GCCTAAAGGCCTTTGGTATAAATCCCCTACCGGTAAGATTGTAGATGCCGAACAATTAGAAAAGAATTTCTACGTGAGTCCCGAGGACGGCTATCACGTACGAATCGGAAGTAAAGAATACTTTCAAATTTTATTTGACAACAACGAATTTAAAGAACTGGACAAGGACCTCTCCTCCAAAGATTCTTTGAAATTCGAGGACACCAAAAAGTATACGGATCGCCTGGCAGAGGCGCAAAGCAAGACGGGTCTTAAAGATGCCGTAAGGGTTGCTGTGGGTAAATCAAAAGGAAAGGACCTGGTCATAGCCTGTATGGACTTTCAGTTCATTGGAGGTTCCATGGGATCGGTTGTAGGAGAAAAAATTTCTCGCGCAGCCAATTATTCCTTAAAGCACAACATTCCTCTGATGGTGATTTCCAAATCAGGAGGAGCCCGGATGCAGGAAGCGGCGCTGTCCCTTATGCAGCTGGCCAAGACCTCTGCAAAACTGGCACAATTAGCGGATGCCCGGATTCCTTACATCTCTTTATGTACGGATCCCACCACAGGAGGAACAACTGCTTCTTTTGCCATGTTGGGGGATATTAACATTGCAGAGCCGGGCGCTTTAATCGGATTTGCGGGACCACGGGTGGTAAAGGATACCACCGGAAAAGACCTTCCGGAGGATTTTCAAACTTCTGAGTTCCTGTTAGAACACGGTTTTCTTGACTTCATTACCAAACGTTCGGAATTGAAGAATAAAGTAAATCAGTACCTTGATCTGATCCAGAATCAACCTTTAAGAAAGTAAAGGTTTGATTGTTTTTAAAAAAACAGCATTCAGCGCTATCTCACTTTCAAAAAAAGCAATATCTTTGCCGCTCGACAGAAAACCTGTCGGTACATAAAAATCATTTAATATAATATTGGAATGTATCTAAGTAAAGAAAAAAAGGCAGAGATTTTTGCCCAGTATGGAAAAGGTCCGGATGACACCGGATCTGCAGAGGGTCAAATTGCACTGTTTACTTACCGAATCGCTCATCTTTCCGAGCACCTGAAGAACAACCGTAAAGATTTCAACACCGAGCGTGCACTTGTCATGCTGGTGGGAAAAAGACGTCGGCTTTTGGATTATCTTATAAAGAAAGATATTACCAGATATAGAGCTATCATTAAGGAATTAGGATTGAGAAAATAAAATCAAGGGGCTTTGCGCCCCTTTTTTTTTGGCATCCCCCGGTAGGCAGCTGCAAGTTTGACAAATTTTTACCTGTTTTTATTTAGTACTTCGTTAAAATCTACGTACTTTTTAACCTTGAAATATTTACGTAAAACTTCAAAATATTAGAAGCAAATTGTCACCTACACCCGGTCCTGACAACAGGATGGATAAGAGGTAGTTTTTCATTGGTCTATACACAACACACAACAACACAACTTAGCCGTCAGCTTGACGGAAGACCTTTGTTTAACAACACCTGAAAAAACAGGTACAGAACTAAAAAAGTATGATTCCAAAAACATTTAAGGAGGTCATCGATCTCGGAGATGGCAGAACCATTTCCCTCGAGACCGGTAAACTTGCCAAACAGGCTCATGGGTCGGTTGTGGTCCAGATGGGGAATTCGATGTTGCTGTGTACAGTGGTATCTTCTCACACCCCCAGCACCATGGACTTTTTCCCACTCACAGTTGATTATCGAGAAAAATTTGCAGCTGCCGGACGTTATCCGGGAGGTTATTTCAAGCGAGAGGCCAGGCCAAGCAATGACGAAATACTGGTCATGAGACTGGTTGACCGTGTTTTAAGACCCTTATTCCCTTCGGATTATCGTTTTGAGACACAGGTCATGATTCAATTAATGTCTCACGACGAAGAAGTCATGCCGGATGCTCTGGCAGGACTAGCAGCATCTGCTGCCATCCAACTTTCAGACATCCCGTTCGAAACGGCTATATCTGAAGTTCGCGTAGCCCGCATCGACGGAGAGTTCGTGATCAACCCCAGCAGAGAGCAAATGGAACATGCCGATCTTGATATGATGGTAGGTGCTTCCGCAGACTCTGTAATGATGGTTGAGGGAGAGATGGATGAAGTTTCTGAAGAGGAGATGGCAGAGGCCATTAAATTCGCTCATGAAGCCATCAAAGTTCAAATTGAAGCACAGATTCGACTGGCTGAGGCCGTAGGCAAAAAAGAACCTAGAGCCTATGAAACGGCCAGAGTGGATGAACAAATACAGCAGAAAATCCACCAGCTTGCTTATCAGAAAATATACGATACTGCTAAAGAAGCCAAACCTAAGCACGATCGAAGTGATGCCTTTGATGCGATTCAGGAAGAAGTCATGGCGCAATTCTCTGAAGAGGAGATTGAAGAAAATGGCGACCTGATCAAACGCTACTTCAAAGAGGTACACAAGGCTGCTATCCGAGATCTGACCTTGAAGACGGGCGTCAGGCTGGATGGAAGAAAGACCGATGAAATCCGTCCGATCTGGTGCGAGGTAGATTATTTGCCATCCACTCATGGTTCGGCAGTTTTTACAAGAGGGGAAACCCAGGCCCTAGCTACTGTGACCCTCGGGACTTCCAGAGAATCCAACCAAATTGACATGCCTACCCATCAGGGGGAGGAAAGCTTCTATTTGCATTACAACTTCCCGCCTTTCTCCACCGGTGAAGCCTATCCTATAAGAGGTACCTCCAGAAGAGAAATTGGACACGGAAACCTGGCTCAGAGAGCCCTCAAACGTATGGTACCTAAGGACTCCCCTTATACGGTAAGGGTGGTTTCTGATGTACTGGAATCCAACGGTTCTTCTTCCATGGCCACAGTGTGTGCCGGAACCATGGCACTTATGGACGCAGGAATTCAACTGAAAAAGCCTGTATCCGGAATTGCAATGGGGCTGATTTCCGATGGAGAGAATTACGCGGTACTGTCTGATATCCTGGGAGACGAAGATGCCCTGGGAGATATGGACTTCAAAATCACCGGCACCAAGGATGGGATAACAGCCTGTCAGATGGACATCAAGGTAAAGGGACTTTCGTATGAAATCCTAATCAAAGCCCTGAAACAAGCCCGGGACGGACGTTTGCATATTCTGGAGAAATTAACCGAAGCCATCGCGGAACCTCGCCAGGATGTGAAAGCGCACGCGCCAAAAATGGTGAAGATTGAGATCGATGAAAACTACATCGGTGGTGTGATCGGGCCTGGTGGAAAGGTGATTCAGGAAATGCAAAAGGAAACGGACACGACCATTGTCATCGAAGAAAAAGATGGTAAAGGAATTGTAGAGATTCTGGGGGTTGATCAAAATGGAATCGATGAGGTAATTAAGCGAATTAAAGCCATCACTTTCGAGCCGGAAGTCGGTAGCGTATACGAAGTAGAAGTCATTAAGATACTGGACTTTGGTGCCGTGGTTGAATTTGTTGAAGCCAGAGGGAATGAAGTATTGCTACATATTTCTGAACTCGCGTGGGAACGAACTGATAATGTGACCGATATCGTGAATATGGGTGACGTGATTGACGTGAAATACTTTGGTATTGATCCCAAGACACGGAAGCAGAAAGTGTCCCGAAAGGCTTTACTTCCTAAGCCCGAGGGTTATACCCCTCGCCCACCCAGATCCAATAATTCATCAGGACGTGGTGGTGATCGCGACAATCGCCGAGATGACCGAAGAGGGAATCGCAACCGAAATCAGGATTAAATAACAATCCAGATATAGAATTATTCAGAGGCTGTCTCTTAACCGAGACAGCTTTTTTTATTGGGAAGTTTCCACGGAAATTTTGTATATTAGTAGATAAACTTATTGAATACCAACCTATTAACCAAATAGAATCATGGCTACCACTCCCGAACAACCCGCACCCGGGCAACCTGATGGAAGAAAAGGAGGTCGCTGGGGATGTATCATTGGCATCATCATCCTGATCATATTACTTTGGATATTTTTCGGTGAAACCCTTACTTTCGGAGAATAACCAAAGGAGCCACGATTTGAGGCTCAGTCTGTCAAACCAGAAAGTAGTACGACTCCCTGTCAGGGCGTGAGAATCGGGTGCTCCATTAGCAGTTCAATCCTTCGCCCAGGCTGGAACCTCCTTTCGGGGCCCGAAAGGAACTTCTACGTATGGATATTAAGAAAGAATCCTTTCTTCCCTGCGCTCTTCACTCTGAATCCATCCTGTCCGCAGGCGAATGATTCGGTGAGCATATTCTGCTATTTCTGCTTCGTGGATAACCAGGATCACCTTATTTTCAAAGACATGAATTTCACCAAACAGGGACATAGGTTATACTGCAAGTCTGTTCGGTCTCATCTTGCAGGTAATAGGGGGTAGTTTTGGATTAAGGGGGCCCTTCCAGACCAAGATCTTTCACCCTTCTTCTGATTTTCTTCATGAACCGTTCTCCTGGATCAGTTTTTATCGTGAGATAATCAGGGTCCTTCTCCTTCCAGAGTTCATGTCCTTTGAAGTACTGGTATTCATAATGCCCTATGAGATATTCGATTTGATACCTGGATGCCAGGTATCGGACTATGGCTTCATTGGCCTTAAGCTGTGCTCGGGTCAATGGCTGATCTGCGCTTCCAACATTCTCCACCCCAATTGCATTATCATTCAAACCAATGACATGGCGGGCGAAGGTGCGATCCGGAAGCAGTCGAAAAATAGTTCCATCCCGGTCGACAAGAAACTGTGTTGAAACATTAAGGGCACTGGCACTACCAATATCCCCTCGACCGCCCGGCAAACGCGCAGGATTCATAGCGTTGAATGAAGCTTCCAAAGTTGGAATGGCCGTCCAGTGCAGCACAATGATTTTCGGTTCAATAACGGGCTCTTCTTTCTCGACCCCATACCGCTCCTGCAGATAAGCCAGGGAAAGTTCCCTTCGTTCCTGGTCAAATACAATGGGTTTTGGTATGGTTCGAAAAGTAGGTCTTGCACAAGAAGTCGCCAATAGAATCCCGGCAATAAAGCACAGTCTTAAAAGCATCCAGTTTTTCATGAAGCATGAGTTTCCTGTAAAAATATGAATTTCAATTCGGGCCGGCCTTATAAGAGTCAAAATCCAGCAACCTTCCATCAACAAATGGGCATCAACCTTAAGATATGGTAACTTCTAACCTAAAAAGCAGGTTGAAAAACCGGATGTTGTTCTGTGACCCATCAGAATCGAATTTTTCCAGAACGGTGTCCATCCGCTGGTTTTCTGAAATTGTTCAGCCTCCTGTAAAATCTGCCGTTATAGAGCCACTTCTTCCCCGCGTCGCAGGTCGCTCTCTACCATACCATCCCGCAGGCGAATAATTCGATGAGCATGTTCTGCTATCTCTTCTTCGTGGGTCACGAGGATCACCGTATTGCCGGAGGCATGAATTTTATCAAACAGGGCCATTATCTCCACCGAGGTTTTCGAGTCCAGGTTTCCGGTAGGCTCATCGGCAAGAATTATGGAAGGATTGTTCACCAGAGCTCTTCCGACTGCCACTCGCTGACGCTGCCCTCCCGAAAGCTGGTTCGGCCGGTGATCCATGCGGTCGGCAAGACCGACATTAGCCAGCACCTCTTCCGCCCTTGCCACCCTGTCCTTCTTATTTACCCCAGCATATATCATGGGTAAGGCGACGTTATCCAGGGCCGTGGTACGTGGCAGCAAATTGAAGGTTTGAAAAACAAAACCAATCTCTTTATTTCGTATTTCCGCCAGTTCATCATCGCTCATCTTACTGACATCTTTACCATTTAGGATATATTGCCCTGAAGTTGGTGTATCGAGACATCCCAGGAGGTTCATCAAAGTGGATTTCCCAGAACCTGAAGGCCCCATAATCGCCACATATTCTCCTTTGTCAATATTGAGGTTAATTCCTTTTAAAACTTTTACGACTTCCTGTCCAAGGTAAAAATCACGGGTAATATCTCTAATGGTAATAACGCTGCTCATTGGTGTTGAAACATTTTGGAATTACAAGGTAAGACGCATATTTGGATGATTTGTTACAGAACCCGGTTAAAAACAAGGATGACAAACCAAAACCCATCCAATCCCGTTCGCTCAAAGGGAAAACGGGATGCTAAATCCGCACTACAAAATGTTCTTTGGCTTGTTCCCTCCTAAAGAAGATAAGGCCCCATCGAAAGATATCTATACTGACCCTTACCTGAGTTCGCATACAAAGTTCATCCCAGACTTTTTCCATTTCCGGTGACCGGTGAATGCCCTCCACAACCACTGCAGTATCATTGTGCACCAGTGGAAGTAGCAAATCAAAAATTTGAAGAATCTGGGTAGGGTTTATGGACCCGTCCAAAAAAATCAGATCAAAAGGATCCGGAGGATCCTTAGATGCCAGTTCCTGCAATTTATCTTCAAGAGCAGAAGCCACCAGTCTCACCTGAACCTGGCCCGACGAATGAATAAACTTTTGTGATAAGGCTACGGCATCCGAATTTGGCAGCACATTTAGAATTTCGACCGAATTCATTAGCGACAGTGCCGCAGTCTTATATCCAGAAGGTCCGCTTAATTGAAGAATCCGCCTGCACTTAAGATATCGCACCATTCTATTGAGCAATCTGGCTTCTTTCCCATCCATCCTCCAGATGGTCCCTTCCTCGCTATCAGAAAAAGCCTTTGTTGACTCTTGAAGGATCTCGAACCATTTCTTTCGGTGTTGAGTAAGTAGATCATAGGCCGGATGCTTTTCCCGATTGTAGAAGCACCGCGTCACCAGAGCATAGACAAACGGAGAATGGATTCCGTGTTGATTGGTAGAAGCCGTTAAAAACCTCAGGTAAGCAAATAGGCGAAAAAACCTCAAGTTCCTCTCATTTTTCATGACTCCTGTTTCGAACCCAGTTCAAACCAGCGCTCGGTTTTTCGCTCAATCTCATCCTCCACCTCCTGCAGGCGTTTAGAAGCTTCATTGATCTGTTCCCCTGTCATTTCCTGCAGGAACTGTTGTTGCAATTCTACCTTCTTCTTCTCCAGTTGGTCAATCTCTTTTTCCAGGCGGTTGTACTCCTTTTTTTCATTGTAACTTAAAGTAGCAACGGGTTTTTTACGTTCCACTTTGGAGGCCTGAACCTCCTGTGTTGAAGCCTCCGCATCAGGTAGTGCCGTACCTTCATACTCTCTGTAGTCGGAGTAGTTCCCCGGAAAGTCTTCAATTTCTGCATTTCCCCGGAATACGAATAAGTGGTCCACGATCTTATCCATGAAATACCGGTCGTGAGAAACCACCACCAAACACCCGGGGAAGTCCAGGAGAAATTCCTCCAGAACATTCAGCGTGACGATATCCAGATCATTGGTTGGCTCATCAAGAATTAAAAAGTTCGGGTTCTGGATAAGTACGGTACACAGGTAAAGACGTTTGCGTTCACCCCCACTGAGTTTTTCCACATAGTCATATTGCTTTTTGCGATCAAAGAGGAACCGCTCGAGTAGTTGCTGGGCAGAGATTTGCCTTCCTTTCTTCAAGGGGATATAATCGCCGAATTCGCGGATAACATCAATTACTTTCTGTCCTTCCTTGACTTCTATTCCACCCTGGGTGTAATAACCGAACTTAATGGTGTCCCCGATAACAATCTTTCCCGCATCGGGTTTAATGGCACCTGTCAGAAGGTTCAGAAAGGTGGATTTACCTGTCCCGTTCTTACCAATGATTCCGATGCGTTCGCCCGGCTGAAAATTGTAATCGAATTGCTTAAGCAGCACTTTATCTCCGAAGCTTTTGGTGACCTTATGCAACTCCACCACCTTATTTCCCATTCGTTCCATGTTTATCTCCAGCTGTACCTGGTGGTCCTGTCGCCGTTTCCCGGCCCGGGCTTTGATCTCCTGGAAATCTTCTATTCTCGATTTGGATTTGGTGGTCCTGGCTTTGGGTTGGCGTCGCATCCAATCCAGTTCCTTTTTGTAGAGCTGTTTGGCTTTGGAAGTATTGGTCTGTTCCAGCGCAATGCGCGCATCCCTCTTTTCCAGGTAATAGGAATAATTCCCCTTATAGGTATACAGGACCCCTTCTTCCAACTCTACGATTTCATTACACACCCTCTCCAGAAAATACCGGTCATGGGTCACCATGAAAATCGTAAAGTTTTCCTTCCTGAAAAATTCCTCCAACCATTCGATCATATCCAAATCAAGATGGTTGGTCGGCTCATCCATTATAATAAAATCAGGATTATTCAGAATCATGGTGGCCAGAGCCAGACGCTTCTTCTGGCCTCCACTGAGTTTCCCTACCTTCCGATCGAGATCTTCAAGTTTAAGCTTGAACAGAATCTGCTTGTAACGGGTTTCGAAATCCCAGGCCTCAAAAGCCTCCATTTGCTCAAATGCCTTTTGATAATTTTCCGCATCATCCGGGTTTAGCAATGCTTTCTCGTATCGTTCAATGACCTTAAGAATTTCATTGTCAGAGGCAAAGATGGTCTCCTCCACTGTGAGGTTGGGATCCAGGTCCGGCTCTTGTGGTAAAAAAGCAGTCACAATATCCTTTCTGTAGACGACCTGTCCTTCATCGGGTGAATCCGTACCCGCCAGGATATTCAGGAGGGAAGTTTTTCCGGTTCCGTTTTTCGCAACGAAGCCCACTTTTTGTCCCTGATTTATTCCAAAAGAAATTCCTGAGAACAATTTCCGTTCTCCATAGGACTTCGCTACATTTTCAACCGATAGATAATTCACTTCCTTATTTTTGTGCAAAAATAGCAAAAACAAATCTGATGCGATTCTCCGTTAGTTTCCCATCATGTTAAACTAGCGCTTGCCTCCAATGCCTTTCCAGTCCGTCACCAGAAATTTTTGGACCAAAAGTCTTTCTCATGGCAGGGCGGAATAAACGGAGTTTTTTTACCTTTCCCATACGAATTTTGTTATATTGGAATGACAGGCTAAACCTAAAAACCAAATCAAAATGAAAATATATACCAAGACTGGGGATAAAGGAAGTACGGCACTGCTTGGAGGAAGCCGGGTCCCAAAGCACCACATCCGAATAGAGAGTTACGGAACAGTGGATGAATTAAATGCTCATTTAGGGATGCTTCGGGATCAAATTCAGGATCCGCAGCTTCAAGAGATTATACTAAAAATTCAGGATCGGCTTTTTGTCATCGGAGCCATACTGGCAACCGACCCTAAAAGAGCAGTTCTGAAAAGCGGCAAGCCGCGTCTGGACATTGCTCCTATTGAGCAGGCCGATGTAGCGCTTTTAGAGCAGGAGATTGATGCAATGAACCAAGCACTCCCTCCCATGACACATTTTGTACTGCCCGGAGGCCACCCCAGCGTGTCAACCTGTCATATTTCCCGATGTGTCTGTCGGCGTGCAGAGCGCATTACCACAGCGCTTCACGAAAATGAACCAGTGGATGGGATGGTATTACAGTATTTAAACCGCCTGTCGGATTTTTTATTTGTAGTGGCACGAAAATTGACACAGGACTTACAAGTCGAGGAAATACAATGGATACCCAAAAAACCATCAAATTAAAATCCCCCTTTCCTC
>JAJUIC010000147.1 GCA_029265595.1 Flavobacteriaceae bacterium | reverse complement strand
TCTGGAACTGCGATCGGAGCTGCAGGAGCCTCATTATCCAGCCACGGACTTGCAGGAACCAAAGCGTCTTTTTTATAAGGTCCTTCAGCTACCGCCTTTGCCAGATTCGGATAATTCACAAGGGGAGCAATACTCCAAAAGGTTACTCCCGGACTCTCAGGAGTCATTCCTCTTGTAATCATAATCTGATTGATGACCTCATCCTCATTTTTTTCATCTCCTCCAAGACCGGCATTTATACCGGGCCACAGATGCCGTTCCTGGTAATTCTGATCTGACCACCAACGTAGCAGCACCGGAAAACTCTGGCCTATAGGATTGATTCTCCAGTAAAGCTGTGGGGTGAAATAATCTACCCAACCTTCATTAAGCCATAACTTTGCATCGGCATAGAGTTCTTCATACTGGTCGTATCCCACAATGGATTTGGGATGTCCAGGACGCCAGATGCCAAAGGGGCTCAAACCAAATTTAACATGTGGTTTTTCTGCTTTGATGCTCTCATAGAGGTTCCGGATAAAATCGTTGACATTCTCCCGTCTCCAGTCTCCTCTGGATAATTCTCCACCAGCATTCTTATACTCATTCCAGCTCTGGTCATCCGGAAAATCCTTTCCGTTATTATAGGAAGGGTAAGGATAGAAATAGTCGTCGAAATGAATTCCATCCAGATCATATCGCTTGACCAGGTCCATCACCACGGCAGTCGAAATTTCTTTGGTTCCCTCTTTAGCAGGATCCATCCACCACATTCCATTTTCCAGCTCGAGTACTAATTCAGGATGCGTTTTAATCACCGACTGCTCGCTAATTTCTCCACCGGAAGAGTGATGTGCTCGGTAGGGATTCAGCCATGCATGCAGCTCCAATCCACGATCATGGGCTGCCTCAATCCAAAAATGAAGAGGATCATAAAAGGGTTCGGGCGCCTTTCCTTGTTCTCCGGTTAAATAATAGGACCAGGGTTCCAGATCACTTTGATAAAGTGCATCAGCCTGTGGTCTCACCTGAAAAACAACTGCATTGAAATTGTTTTCCTGTAACAGGTCCAGTAAAGCGATAGCTTCTTTTTGCTGTTCCTGAACGCTAAGACCTGGTTTGCTGGGCCAGTTAATGTTAGCCACACTGGCCACCCAGGCCGCTCGGTATTCCCGGTCAGCTTTGGGAACGTTTTTATCTTCTTTTGGCGCCTCCACTTTGGCAGGTGCAACAGGCTCTTCTACCACAATTTCATTTTCTGCCTGGGGGACTGGAACATCAGGTGCCTTACAGGAACTGACGATAAGTGCTAAGGTAAGAGACAGAGTTAAGGTAGGGTTTAAAAATTTCATTTTAGGTTTCAAATCAGTAAGTGTAATTAGTGTGATTGGGTTACTATTCAAGATGAAATACTATAAAACAACCCCTCGAGGCCTTGACCTGAGGGGTTGAATCTTTACCATTTATTTACTTCTAATTCCATCCTGGGTTTTGTTCCAGTGATACACCGAAATCACTGTAAAGCGTGATTTGATCCAATGGAATAGGTCTCAGGTATACACGCGGGTCTTCAAATCGGCGAATTGTGGATTCTGCCGTAGCTGGTTTAATATAACCTTGGTCTCCACTGACTTCGTTTCCGTTTTCATCAACCAACACTATTCCTGCAACCGGATTGTCATCGTCTGGATCCGCAGGGTCGTAATCCGATTTATCAATCCAGGCACCCATATTAATTTCATAATTATCTACCATATCAAGGTACTCGAACTTCTTCCAACGCTTCAGGTCATCATTACGGAAACCTTCCATCATGAGTTCCACTCTTCTTTCTCTTCGAATTTCCCAAAGGATTGGAGAAACATCAGGATCTCGCTCAGGATCTACAATTACAGTTCCATTAACCGAAAAGGACTCACCACTAAGTTCCACACCTGGCATATCTACACCTGGTCGTGCTCTCAGAACATTAATAGATTTATTAATGTCCTCCTGGGTAAGTGCGGGACCTCCAACAGTGGCAAGTTCCGCAGCCGCTTCGGCATAATTTATCAAAACTTCTCCGTATCGTAAAACTGGACTGTCAATAATGTTCAAACTCGAAAAGCCTTCCTGATTATCTTTGATCTCTTCATTCAGGAATTTGTGAGTAGCAAATCCAGTAGTTGAATAATGGCCCACAACACCATTCAAGCGTAATTCATACGGTACGATGGTCTGATGAAGTCTCGGATCCCGATTAGCCATAACATTCTCAATACCATGATCTCCCTGATATGCCGGATCCTGATCAATTGGCAATCCATTCTCGGTTAGGTAGGAATCAATGGCATCTTTAGAAACTCCTGTCTGTGACTCCCCACGGTTGTTATAACTCATAAGCGCATGCGTGAGGATTCCAGATTCATATTCTCTGTAAAGAATTACTTCCGGGTTACCCGCCAGACTTACAGAACTAAATACATCTCTGTAATTACCCAAAGAATAATTTCCGTCGGTAATTAATTCGTTGGCTGCCCATTTAGCCGCTTCCAGATACTCTCGTGCTTTCTCGGTATTCCCTTCGTGGTATTTCTGCCAGGTACCTTCAAACAGGAATACCCGAGACATAAACCCGAGAACTACATCACGGTTGACCATCAATCCATCTACCCGGGCATCTTCCCTTACATTTGCTGCGGCATACTGAAAATCTTCCAGAACTTTGTCCATCACAAATTCTCGTGAGTCTCTTGGTTTATACAGTTCATCTGTTTGACTTTCATTCAACTCACTTTCATACCAAGGTACATCTCCAAATCGCTGTACAAGATCCTTATATTCCATTCCGCGGAAGAATCGGCCTATTCCAATCCAATGCTCTTTGGCGTCCTCTTCAATTGGACTATCCTGAACTCGGTTAATAAATATGTTGGCTTTCCTCACCCAGCTGAAAGTCCATCCTCCACCGGAAGTAGGAACTGAACTAGTAAAGACTGGTGGACTAGTGGGCGCAAAATCATCATTAAAGGACTCCCCACTAAAGAACTTACCCCAGGCATAACCCGATCCATATCCTGGAAAATAGGCCGGATAGAACCCAAAGGCAAAGGTTTCAATGTTACTTTCACTGGTCCAAAAAGTTTCATCAGTCATTTGGTCCTGGGGAGGTACTTCTAAAAAGTCCTTGTCACACCCCCACACAAGGAGGGCTAGACCAAACAGTAAATATATATTCTTGAATTTCATAGTTTCTCTTTTTTTCGGTTAGAACGTGGCCTGTACTCCTACTGACAGGGATCTGGTATAAGGATAAACACGTCCAAAGGAGTTTGGATCATTTAAACCTGCAGTGGTATAATTGATTTCTGGATCAATCGGAACTTCTAAATTCGTAAACTCAAACAAGTTCTCTCCACTCACGTATACCCGTAGATTGCTGATATAAATGTTATTGGTAAGATCTTGTGGTAGCGTATATCCAAATGTGATGTTCTTCATTCTCAGGTACGACATGTCGAGCATATAGCGCGTCTGTGGTTGGAAGTTGTTTGGATTCACTTGCTGACCTGCGTCGGTTGGACGAGGGAAGAAAGCATCAGGATTATCCGGTGTCCAGTAATCTAATTGATGTTCGTACCAACCTTCTGCGGGACGATATCCTGGAATGACTACCGGACCGTTTGCCCACATATCCCTTTTACCTACTCCTTGCATAAAGATGCTCAGATCAAAACCTTTCCAATCTCCTCCTACTCGGAAACTATACTGGTAGCGTGGTGTAGAATTACCGATAACCTTCATATCTCCGGGATCATTTCTGTTATTCGATCCGTAATCCACAACACCGTCTCCATTAATATCCTTGTATTTCACATCACCAGGACCCCAATTAAACCAGGCTGGTTTATTTGATTGGAAAACATTTTGTTCAGGAATTCCGTCTGCAAAACTTCCGTCGGCATTAAAATCAGCTTCAGTAAAGAGTCGATCCGTTTCATACCCCCAAATTTCACCGATGGTCATTCCTTCGTAGTAAGTCCAGTTCCTGCCAAAAATTGGATTTGGAAGTGCCGCAGTGGTATTTTCATACTTGGTCACCTTCTGAATATAATCAGATAAGTTAGCTACCGCGAAAATATTTAGGCCATTGTCAAAGGAGTGTTTGAAATCTAAAGCAATCTCCCAACCTTCAGTGGTTAACTCCCCGTAATTTCTCGCAGGTGATCCTGTACCAAAGGTACTAGGAAGAGTAAGTCCAGGGCTGTGAATATCACT
>JAJUIC010000172.1 GCA_029265595.1 Flavobacteriaceae bacterium | reverse complement strand
TCAGAACCCCACTTTCTTTACACTTTGGATCGGAAATAATGATGTGCTGGGATTTGCCACCTCGGGTGGCGTGGGTGAGGATCAAACCGGCAACCTGGATCCTTCTACCTATGGATCCAGTGATATCACGGACCCTCAGGTGTTCGCGTCCGTCTATTCCGAAATAGTGGGCCAACTGGTGGCCGATGATGCAGAAGGGGTGCTGATTAACATTCCTCCGGTAACCGCCATTCCATTTTTAAATACCGTGCCACCCAATGCCATTCCACTGGATGCAGCTACGGCTGGTATGCTCAATGCGCAATTCCAGGCCTATAATGAACAAGTACTTCCAGGATTGGCCCTGGCAGGAATTATTGACCAGGATGAAGCTCAGGCCCGGCAAATTTCTTTTTCAGAAGGGCAGAATTTTGTAATCCTGCACGATGAGGACCTGACCGATATCAGCATGATCTTACAAAGCCGGTTTAACCTTTCGCCGGAGATGGCGCAGCTGCTGGGTCAGTTAAGGCAGGCTACTAGTGAGGATCTCATTCCGCTTCCGGTTTCCTCCATTCTGGGTACCACGGTGAATGATGATCCCACTCAAATCATAGGCGTGAGTGTTCCGTTGGGTGACGAGCACGTGCTTACACCCGCTGAACAAGAAATGGTACAGGCTGCAACCGCGGCTTACAACCAGGTCATTCAAAGCGTGGCTCAGCAACACGGCCTTGCTCTTTTGGATACTCACACCTTACTTTCTGGCCTTGCAGAGAACGGTATCCCTTATGAGGGCGGAACCCTGACGGCTGACTTTGGGACCGGTGGGGTTTTCTCCCTTGATGGAGTGCACCTCACACCCAGGGGAAATGCTCTTGTAGCGGATCGCCTGATTGAGGTGATTGAAAACACCTATGGAGCCAATCTGCCCGAGGTTGATTTAGGAAATTATGCCACGGTTACCCCTAGTAATGATTAGGTTGTAGGATCTACCGGGGTTCATACCTATTTTAGATAAAGCGTCGGTTTCATTGCCGGCGCTTTTATTATGACCGTTTTCCTGGGAATCATCGGTTACCCGCTTTTAATTTTGAGGAAATTACTATCTTGGTTAAAAATTTAACTGAATGATTTTTATATTACGAATCCTGCTCACTGCAGTACTGGTGGTTTTTCTATCCCGGTTCCTTCCAGGTGTTTCTATCTCGGGTTACGGAGCGGCCATCATGGTAGCAATTGTTCTTTCATTGCTTAATCTGATTGTCAAACCCATTCTTATCCTATTTACACTTCCGGTAACCATCCTGACCTTAGGCTTATTCCTGCTGGTAATCAATGCGATTATCATTTTAATGGCAGATGCCTTTGTGAGCGGTTTTAATGTCAACGGGTTTTGGGTAGCCATGCTCTTCAGCATCATTTTGACTTTTACCCAATCGCTGCTTTTCAATTTAATTGAGAGAAATTAGCACGCGTGTGAGCTTCAATGGGTTAAAGCCTTTGCAAGCTCTGGGAAAAGTTGTAGTTTTGCACTCCAAATTTTATACGTCGCATAATGAACATTACGAGAGAGAACATAGATGATCTGAATGCTGTTGTCAAGGTAGACATCGCTAAGGAGGATTATGATGAAAAGGTGGAGAAAATCCTCAAAGACTACCGCAAAACTGCAAACGTTCCTGGTTTCAGGAAAGGAAAAGTTCCCATGGGAATGATTAAAAAGCAATATGGGAAAGCCGTATTGGTAGATGAGGTGAACCGGTTGCTACAGGATAGTCTGAATAACTATATCACCGAGGAAAAACTCAATATTCTGGGTCATCCACTTCCAAGAAATCAGGAAGAATTTGATTGGGACAGTGAAAACTTCTCGTTCGAATTCGAATTAGGACTCTCTCCAAAGATCGAAGTGAATCTTGAGTTCGACCAGCCAGTGGTTCATTATAAAATTGTTGCGGACGAAGAAATGGTTGAGAACCAGGTAAAGAGCATCCAGAGACAATATGGAAAGCTGGTTTCGAAAGAGGCAGCTGAGGCCGGGGATCAGGTAACAGGAACCTTCAGAAACGAAGCCGAGGAGATTGAAAACCGGACCACATTGCCTTTGGAAAAATTAAAAGGCGAGGATAACCTAAATAAGTTCATTGGTGCGAAGAAAGGAGATGTGATTAAGCTTCAGACCAAAGATTTGTTTGAAGATGAACATGAGCTGATGGATTATCTTGATGTGGATCACGATAAGGTTCACGGACTGGATGTGGAGGTCGAGTTTGAGGTAGAGGAAGTAAACCATCTGGAACTGGCTGATCTGGATCAGGAACTGTTCGATAAGGTTTTTGGAGAAGGAGAAGTCACGACCGCCACTCAGATGCGGGAAAAAATCAAGGAAGATGCGGCCAACCAGTTTCTGCAACAAAGTGAACAGCAATTGCTCAATGATATTACCGAGAAGCTGATCGAGGAAACTGATTTTGAATTGCCGGTGGAATTCCTGGAGAAATGGCTGCAGACTGCCGGAGAGAAAGAGCTTTCCGAGGAAGAAGCTCAGGAAGAGTTTCAGAACTCTGAAAAAGGCCTTCGTTACCAGCTGATCCAGAATCAACTGGTAGAAGATTTAGGGCTGGAACTGAAATTTGAAGACATCAGGAATTTCGTCACCGACCGGGTGAAGATGCAAATGGCTCAGTTCGGACAAGCAGAGCCGGAGCAAAAGGAACTGGATGAAATTGTGATGCGAATCATGTCTAACGAAGAGGAGGTTCGACGCATTTCAGAGCAGGTGATGAATGAGAAGCTTTTAGAAGTTTATAAAGAAAAAGTTAATCTTGAAGTTAAAGAGGTTACCTTTGAAGAATTTGTGAAAGAAGCTTATAAATAAGCCCTTTAAGCAAATAATACCTATCTTTAAGGCGTTACACCATTATCGGCATAACGCCTTTTTGAATTTATCGTATTAAGAATAATCCGCTCCCGGCAGGAGAGCAACAAACCTGGAATTATCTATGGACTACGGAAAAGAATTTGAAAAATTCGCCACCAAACATCACGGGGTGAATCCTAATTATTACGACAAGATTATAAACAGTATGTATCCTCAGGGAATGACCCCGAACATTATCGAGGAGCGGCAGATGAACATTGCAATTTTCGATGTTTTCTCCCGTTTGATGATGGATCGGATCATTTTT
>JAJUIC010000096.1 GCA_029265595.1 Flavobacteriaceae bacterium | reverse complement strand
AAGAATCCAGGCATTGGAAATTCCAGGTAAGGTTTTCATTTCAGGTCCTCTTAAAAAAGTAACCTTCTGTTCCCGGACTTGTAATAGTTCTTTTATGTTAGTGATAAGTAACTTCATGGGATTAAAGGTAGAAAATATCAGAGAACCAAAAAACGGGACCTCCTTAAGATGCTCTTTTTGGCAAATTTTCAACCGCTACTACCCTCCAGATTTCCCTCGATTATGCTGGAAGGAGCAGCCCGGGAAATCGACCAAATAATGGAGGTATCCCTTTGAGGGGCTGATTATCTACGGGGATTTAGCGGCCTCAGGGTCAGTTCGTCGATCAGAACATTCTGAGGTGTTTTCAGCAGGAAAATCAGGACATCTGCTACTTCCTCAGGACGAAGCATATCCTCATTGGGCTGGATTCCGGATTCGGTCAAGAAATCAGTGGAAATAGAACCAGGATTTACCAGGCTCACCTTAATATTATTTCTCCGAAGTTCTTTATACAGGGCTTCACTCATTCCCTGCATGGCGTACTTCGTAGCGCTGTAAGCTGCTTTTCCACCACTGGTGGTTTTACCCAAAATCGATCCAATGTTAATAATATGGCCACCAGCTGTTTTCATCAGTGGCACCAGGGCAGAGGTGAGATAGTACATCCCGTAAACTACCCACCCACGGCAGAGCCGATGAGTTGGGCTTTAAACCTGAATAGATATGCTCTATAGAGCAACACATCGTATTCTAAAGATGAATGGGTTTCCGCAGCATTTTTATGAAGATTCGTATCGATCATCTGCTTCCACTTCTCCAAGGGCAGTTCTTCTATCTTGCCGAAAACTCCCCTTCCTGCATTGTTAATGAGGATATGAGGTGCAAACTCCTGATGAAAGCTTTCCTTTACCCACCGCCGGACAGCATCCGAATCCGTGATATCCATCACAACGGGGTGAAAGGAGGAACCCAATTGCATGGCAAGATCCTCCAGGGCAGAAGTGCTTCGGGCTAACCCATAAACTTCTGCCCCTTCCGTTACAAGGGCCTGGGAAATGGCTTTTCCCAGGCCTCTACTTGCTCCCGAGACAACAGCTCTTTTGGAGGCTAGGTTCATGTTACTGATCGGCATCTTCAAGCGCTCCCATTTGGTCCAAAGCCAAAGCCGCATGCGCATAGGCGCCTCCTGCTCTCATTTCTGCTGCTACCCAAATGGCTTCCATTAATTCTTCGTTTGTGGCGCCCTTGAGTTTTGCGGTCCTTGTATGGGCTTTGATGCAATACGGACATTGCGTGACGTGAGCTACTGCAACCGCTATGATTTCTTTTGTTTTCTGGTCCAAAGCACCGGATTTAAATACTTCTTTGTTCCAGTTGCGAAAAGCAGTAGTGATTTCCGGAGCCAGTTCTGCCCGCTTTTTGGACATTTCGGGGGTTGCCGGAGGAAACAAGTCTTTTTTTGGTTTCATAAGAAAAAAAATTAAGTGATTGATTTGCAGGTCTTAATTTAGGATTAATTCCTTGTAAAAACTAAAAATCCCCTACCCAATTAAGGCAAGGGATTTGAAATGGCTGGGCTTGGTATTATTTGTAAGTGACGATTCGGCCCCAGATGTCGTTGGTGCCCCAGATACCCTGACGCATACCTTCTAGTTGCACCAGCTGGCTGTGGTCTACGAACAGGTTCACTTCCGGCCCGTAGTTTTTGATGTACCACTTGAATACCTGCGGATCGGCCGCTTCAAACATCACATTTTTTAATCCCAATTCGTTGATGAATTTTGCGGGAACTTCCACGCGCCACGGGTTGGCATTTTCCGTTACTCCTTCCGACTCCATCATGATTATATAGGCCCCGGCATCCAGAAATCTTTTGGCTTGATTGACCGCGTATTCGATGTCCTGAATTCCTTCTGCTTGTAGTTCGGATGTTGTGCTGTCTCCTCCGGCACCGAACTGAATCCCCACTTCGGGTTTGGCCTTTAGTCCTGCCTTTTGTACCTCTTCAATTACCCGCAACCAGTCATCCGTAGGGATGGAGATGAAACCCGTTGAAATTTCGATAATATCAAAACCGAGTTCTTTTACTTCCTGGATGTATTTCTTGACTGCATCTTTACCCTGTGTCAGAACGTACTCCATAAAACCTCCGGTTGAAACCAGCACCCCGTACTGGTGCGCCAGATCGTTAATCTGCCTAATTTTTTCCGGGTTCATGAAAGTAAAGGATCCCCCGGCATATTTAATGCTGTCTACATAATTTCCACTGGTTTCGAGAATGTCTTTAAAATAGTGGTAACCAAAATTAGAATAATAGGCTGCTCTAATTTCTGTCATTCCGATCTCCCGCGGTTTAGCAGGTCGGTCATTTCTCTTTAACCAATCAAATCCGATTGGGTTTTCTATCATTTTCTTGTTCTTTGTCATAATTATTGATTTTTGTGATTTTTAATTAAGCTTCTACTGCTGCAGGAACTTGTACCTGTTCAAGCAACTGCATGAGCTCATTTACGCTGTGATTTTCCAGGTTTTGTACTACAGAAATAATATCTTCTCTCAATTTTTCTGTTGTATAAGGAACACTCAGGAGGTTGAACTTTTCGATGATGAATTCCCACGAGGCAGGACGGCTATGGAATCCCTCATAGTCCGTTTTGGAGATGTATAAGCTGCGTCCATCTTTCAGCGTTACGGTAAGGTCAACGACCATTTCCAAGGGGAATCGGTCTGAGTATTCCGACTTCTCATACACGTCGATCTTCTTTAACAATTGCTGAATATCCCTTCGTTGAATGCGCTCCGGGTGATACTGCTCCGGCATCAGGTTGCCGTCCAGCAATACAGCAGCCATCATGTAGGGCAAACTGTGGTCTGCTTCCTCTTTGGTTCGGATATTTTTCTTATCACCTTCCTCACCGCCTCCAATAATGTTATAGGCTACATCAAAGGTGTTCAGTACAATCCGGTCTACGTTGGCCGGATCAAAAGGGTTTTGATTCTGAAGCTCCTGCAGGCCTTCAAGAGTTGACTGCGAGTGAATTTCAGCATTAAACTTCTTAATAATACTTTGGTTCACGCGGTTTAGGTCCTCTTTGCTCCAGTCGATACTAAAATCTCCTGCAATACTCTCTTTAAAACCTTTGTTTCCTTCAAAGACCTCTTCTGGCCCTGTGATTCCACGCATGGCTAAAAACGTGGCGTGGGTTGCAGTCCATCCGGTGGAAGGGTAAGCCAGTCCTTTCCAATGCGAGAGGTTCCCGGTTCGCGTGACCCGAAGGGCGTTATAGGCCGTTGCAGCAATGGCAATGGCGTTGGCTGTTTTAACCGGATCCAGTCCCAGGGCATAGGATGCTCCTGCTGCGGCCCCGTAAGATCCCTGAACCGTGTGGTCAAAACCTTTGTCTCGTACGGGAGCAACATCACTCAGACGGCTTTGAACCTGGTATGCGATAGCCATAGCGGTGAGAAAATGTTCGCCATCAATATCATTATATTGACCTGCTGCCAGCAAACTTCCAATGTTGTCAGAAGGATGACAGGTTTCATTTTTTGCCAGGTAACTATCATTAAAATCCAGATACCGCACCAGAGCAGAGTTGAACAGGGCCGCCCGATCCGGGGAGGTTCTTCCTCCACCAATAAGGCTTGCTTTTGGATTTCCCCCGAAATCGTCTAATTGCTCTTTAATCATTTTTATAGGTTCTCCCTCGAGAGCTCCAATAGCCACTCCCAGAGAATCGAGCAACCGAATCTTCAACTGCCCAATGGTTTCCTCGGACAAATCGGCGAACTTCCGGGAGCTTGTAAATTTTGCTAGTTTTTGTACTTCAGTCATATTTAAAGTGTTTAAAATTCTACCTTTTTTAACTGAAGTGAAGATACCCTATATGTCCCCTCAGGTCAATGAGGCAAAGGCGATACGGCTTATAGCAAAAAGCGATTAGAGGTTGAAAAAAATTAGAAGTCCTTTTTCCAAAGACAATCATTCCGGCTGTTGGGAGTGGTTCTTTTTCTTGGAAAGAAAGGATGAGATGCTTCTGTAGTTTTAAAGCTCCTGATCCAGTTTGATGTTCATCTCCTGAGGAATGCTCCGAATGATTTCTTTCAAAATGACCTTTGAAAGCCGGTTTTTGTGGAATCCTCTAGGGGCGACAAACTGAACCGTTCTACTGAGAACGGGATCCTCAATGGGGCGCACCATTTTAAGCCGGCGATCTCCCATATAATAGCACGCCAGTTGTGGCAGGAGCGTGAGTCCTCCGTTGAGGTCGATGATTTTACGGATGGTTTCGAAAGACCCGTTCTGAATCTGAATGTTAGGAAAAGGGTGACCCGTGGGTTTTCCTTTGAAGAGGCCCTGGCGTTTTTCCAGGAAGTAGCGCTTCATTTCCTCCGTTAGCAGTAGTTCTTCCAGTTGCAGATCACTCCATTTTACTTGTGGTTTGGCAGCCAATGGGTGATTCAGGTCCGCATACAATACAAAGGCTTCTTCAAATAAAGGCGCTTCGTAGAAACCTTCTTTTGGGAAAGGGGCAATACTGATTCCTCCATCCAGCGTTCCTTCCTCGAAGTATTGTATCATTTCTACCGGTCCTACTTCAAAGATCTTCAGGTTGAGCTCCGGGTATTTTTGAATGATTTGTTCGGAAAAAAGAGGAAGTAAGTAAGGGGACAGCCCAGAAATAATACCTAAGTTGTAATCTCCTGCGGGAAGATTGTTTTTCTCCCGGGCAATGGCAATGAACTTCTCCTGTCCTTCGAGTATAATGCGCGCTTGTCGGATGAGGTCTTCTCCTTTCATTGTGGGGACCACGGGAAGCCGGGTCCGATCAAAAATCAGGATATCAAACTCCTGCTCTAGCCTCTGTATTTCACGGCTAAGAGTGGACTGCGCAATTTGGCATTCCTCTGCCGCCCGTGCAAAATTCCGATGCTTGTCAACGGCCACTACGTATTGGAGCTGATGGAAATTCATATGGTAAATGTACGATATTTGGAGGATTGCTAGGTTCTTAAGGATACAGTGGATGCTATGGTGCTGTGCTTGTTCCGTAGATTTGTTGTAATTTGGACCCTGACTTTCATCGTAAAAGCAAACCTCCCATGTCGAAAAAACCAAATGGATTTAACACCCGATGTGTCCACTCTGGAGAGCTTCAGGACACGCAATTCAAAGGTGCAGTCTCTCCGCTTTTTCCTTCTTCGTCCTATGCCTATGAGGGTGTGGAAAAAGTGAGGTATCCAAGATACTTCAATACCCCCAATCAGGAAGCTCTTGCTAAAAAGATGGCTGCCCTAGAAGGGGGAGAGCAGGCGCTGATCTTCGGAAGTGGTATGGCGGCAGTAAGTAATGCACTGCTGGCTTTTCTTCAAGCGGGCGATCATGTGGTATTACAACAATCTCTTTACGGAGGAACCTATAACCTGGCTGTTGAAGAATTTTCAAAATACGGAATTCAGTACAGTTTTACTCATGGAAACTCCATAGAGGCTTTTGAAGCCCACATAAAAGAGAATACTAAAGTCATTTATATTGAAACGCCTTCCAACCCCCTGTTGACCATTACGGATATTCGGAAGATTTCTGAACTGGCCCGCCGGTATGGCTTAGTCAGTATGATAGACAATACTTTTGCCTCCCCGGTTAACCAAAATCCCATAGACCTGGGAATTGATATCAGCATTCACTCCGCTACGAAATATATGGGAGGTCATAGCGATATACTGGCCGGAGCTGTAATTGGTTCTGCCAGTCATATTGAACGAATTTTTCAACTGGGTAAAAATCTGGGTGGTAACCTAAGTGATTATACGGTCTGGCTGTTGGAGCGGAGCATGAAAACCATGGGCCTACGGGTGAGGGTTCAGAGTGAAAATGCGCTGGAGATAGCCCGGTTTCTGGATGAACAACCTGAAGTGAAACAGGTGTTTTATCCGGGACTTCCTTCCCATCCCGACCATGCTATAGCTGCAACTCAAATGCGGGGATTCGGAGGTATGTTATCCTTCGAACTGGCCCAGGAACTGGATGTGGATCGGTTTTTAAAGTCCCTTAGGTGGATAAAACCCTCGATGAGTCTGGCAGGAGTCGAATCCACTATTTTGGCTCCGGCAAAAACTTCACATGGATTACTCACTCCACAGGCACGGCGGGAGCAGGGGATTAGTGATGGATTACTGCGTTTGTCCGTGGGGATTGAGGAGTACGAAGATTTAATAGAGGATATCTCTCAGGCTCTGGTCCAGGCCAAATAAAGGACTGACTAAAAGAAAATAAATCTATATGAAACTGGATATTTTAGCCTTTGGGGCTCATCCTGATGATGTGGAACTCGGATGTTCGGCAACTCTTGCCAAAGAAATTAATAATAGAAAGAAAGTAGGGATTGTGGATCTCACCCGGGGAGAACTAGGTACTCGTGGGACCGCAGCCATTCGCGATGAAGAAGCTAAGGCAGCAGCCAGAATATTGGGAGTGGAAGTAAGGCACAATTTGGGATTTCGGGATGGATTCTTCCAAAACACGGAAGAACATCAGATGGATATCATCAAATTGCTTCGGAAGCATCGACCGGAGGTTGTCTTTTGTAATGCTGTGGAGGATCGGCATATCGATCATGGTAAAGGAGCAAGTTTAGTAGCGGATGCCTGCTTTTTAAGCGGTCTGCGAAAAATAGAGACTCAATATGAAGGAGAGGATCAACAAGCCTGGAGACCGAAAGCTGTATATCATTACATCCAATGGAAAAATCTCGAACCTGATTTTGTCATAGACGTGAGTGGATTTATCGAAAAGAAGATGGAAGCTGTCAAGGCCTATTCTTCTCAATTTTACAGCCCTCAGAGTAAGGAACCTGTTACACCTATTTCCACGGATAACTTTCTGGAAAGTATTGTATACAGGGCCAGAGATTTAGGTCGTCTGATTGGGACTGATTATGGTGAAGGATTTACGGTTACCCGACTGATAGCGGTGGATTCGGTCTTCGATCTAAAGTAAAATTACTAATAATTCTTTTGCAGGTGTGAAGATAAATGCTACATTTGCATCCGAATTTAATGGTGGTTGTAGCTCAGCTGGTTAGAGCGCCTGATTGTGGTTCAGGAGGTCGCCGGTTCGAAACCGGTCTTCCACCCGACCCGAGCCCTCAGTTTTTACTGGGGGTTTCGTCGTTTTTAGAGGCTCCTGCAAGGTTCTGGATCTAATAAAGGAATGAAACTTCTTCTGAGTCGTTAATCTTTCTGTAGAGGTGAGGTGTCATCAGGCAAGGAAGATTTAGGTAGATAAAAAAATAGGTTTGTTTTTCTTCTTTTTTACTGTGGCATATTATAGTCAGACTGATCCTGAGAGTCAAACCTGGCACCGCAAAACATTTTCTTTGATTTAGGATGATTGGGAACTGAAGCAGGCGGGAGCCCGCGCCGAAACCCGCACCTTAAGTGGGGTTTCGCGGTTAATGGGCCTGACATTCCATACTGACTAAATCTTTGGGTTACTGGTTTCACAGGATGACGCTCCAGATGCTTT